>NZ_JARWBG010000013.1:0-152610 GCF_029846775.1 Streptomyces chengmaiensis | reverse complement strand
CTGTTCGGCCAGGTCAGCGCCTGCTCCGTGCACCACCAGTACTCCTCCAGCGTCTCGCCCTTCCAAGCGAAGACGGGAACACCCCGCGGGCTGTCCACGGTGCCCTCGGGACCGACGGCGACCGCGGCAGCCGCATGGTCCTGAGTGGAGAAGATGTTGCAGGAGGCCCAACGGACCTCCGCGCCCAACGCGACCAGAGTCTCGATGAGCACGGCCGTCTGCACAGTCATATGCAGAGAGCCGGTGACACGCGCGCCGGCCAGCGGCTGCACCTGGGCGTACTCCTTGCGGATCGCCATCAGACCGGGCATCTCATGCTCGGCCAGGGTGATCTCCTTGCGGCCGAACTCGGCCAGGGAAAGGTCGGCGACCTTGAAGTCNGCAGAGAGCCGGTGACACGCGCGCCGGCCAGCGGCTGCACCTGGGCGTACTCCTTGCGGATCGCCATCAGACCGGGCATCTCATGCTCGGCCAGGGTGATCTCCTTGCGGCCGAACTCGGCCAGGGAAAGGTCGGCGACCTTGAAGTCCTTGCCATGGGCGACAGTCGACATGCGAACTGCTCCTCGTCATTGGGTCGAGGTGGGAACGGCTGGCTGTGCGGCGGCACGAGCATAGGAATGCCCGGGCATCGACCGCAGCTCAGTCCGTCGGAGGCCCTCTCTCCCTCGGTCGGCCCGCTCGGGGACCGCCCGACCGCCATCAGCAGCGACGTCTGACTCCGTCACGAATCTACACCGACCGACCCCGTCGGCCCCAGTCCGCGGGGGCCGGATCCGGCCAGTCCGGTCACTGGTCCGGGCCGCCGGGGGCCTGGGCCGGGCGGACGCCGCCCGCTGCGATGGTCTCGTCGTAGATGTCCGGCTCCAGGTAGATCACGCGGGCGATCGGGACGGCGGCGCGGATGCGCTCCTCGGCCGCGTTGATCGAGGCGGCGACCTCGTCCGCCGTGTCGTCGTGCCGTACCGCGATCTTCGCCGCGACCAGCAGTTCCTCCGGGCCGAGGTGCAGTGTGCGCATATGGATGATGCGGGTGACGGCGTCGCCGTCCACCAGAGCCGTCTTGATCTTCTCGACGTCCTCCGTCCCTGCCGCCTCGCCCAGCAGCAGGGACTTGGTCTCGGCTGCGAGGACGATGGCGATGAGGATGAGCAGGACGCCGATGCACAGGGTTCCGATGCCGTCCCAGACGCCGTTTCCGGTGGCCAGGGCGATGCCGACGCCGCCGAGCGCCAGGATCAGGCCGACCAGCGCGCCGAGGTCCTCCAGCAGGACGACGGGCAGCTCGGGAGCCTTGGCCCGGCGGACGAACTCCTTCCAGGAGAGGCCGCCGCGGACCTCGTTGGACTCCTTGATGGCCGTGCGGAAGGAGAACGCCTCCGCGATGATCGCGAAGACGAGGACGCCGACCGGCCAGTACCAGTGCTCGATCTCGTGCGGGTGCTTGATCTTCTCGTAGCCCTCGTAGACGGCGAACATGCCGCCGACCGAGAACAGGACGATGGAGACCAGGAAGGCGTAGATATAGCGCTCGCGACCGTACCCGAAGGGATGCTGCGGGGTCGCCTCGCGCTGGGCCCTCTTGCCGCCGAGCAGCAGCAGCCCCTGGTTGCCGGAGTCGGCGACCGAGTGGACGCTCTCGGCCAGCATCGACGAAGAGCCGCTGAAGAGGAACGCAACGAACTTCGCTACCGCGATCGCGAGGTTGGCGGCGAGTGCCGCCACGATCGCCTTGGTTCCGCCTGACGCGCTCATGTGTGTGGGTATGTCCCTTCGTGCGATGCCTGTGTCGCCTTCCGGGACGGCAGCGCCCCGGCGTTGGCGGTGCGTCATTGTTGCAGCAGGGGTCGCGGGACCGGACGGCGATGCCGTGCCGGGCGGCTTTCGGTCCGCTGCGGGTCCCCTGTGGGTACGCCCCCGGTCCACAGTCGGTCCGCAGTCGGTCGGCGTCGGTCTCCGCAGTCTGCCGGGAGCGAGGGGCTGACGGGCATGGCCAGGGCGACGAGGTGTCAGGCCACCACAGTGGCCCGGAAGATCGTGCCGCCGGCAACCCCGGCGCCCGGTGCCGCAGCCGAGACGTGCACATCCTCGCCGGCCGGCACGAACACGGACTCGCCCGGCCCGAGCGTCAGGTCGCCCGCGGCCGCCCTGCCCGCCGTGCACAGCAGGATCTGCGGGGTGTGCGCCGTCAGGTCGCGGGGCGCGGCGCCCGGGGCGAGGACGTAGCGCGACAGCCGGAACTCGTCGACCGGGGTGTCGTACACCTCTTCCCCGGAGGGCGACTCCTCCGGCCGCAGAATGCCCGGGTCGCCGGCTTCGAAGCGGACGATGCGCAGCAGTTCGGGCACATCGACGTGCTTCGGGGTGAGTCCGCAGCGCAGGACGTTGTCGGAGTTCGCCATGATCTCCACGCCGAGGCCGCTCAGGTAGGCGTGCGGCACCCCGGCACCCAGGAACATCGCCTCGCCGGGCTGCAGCCGGACGTGGTTCAGCAGCATGGCGGCGATCACACCGGGGTCGCCGGGGTAGTGGTGGGCGAGCCCGACATACGGGGCGTGTTCTGCGCCGAGGCGCTCCGCCGCAGCGGCGGCCGCCGCGACCGTGGCGGACATCTCCTCGGGGTCCGCGGTCAGCACGGCGGTCAGGACCTCCCGGAGCGCGGCCTCCTCGGGGTGGGCGTGGAGGAGGTCCACGTACGGCTTGAGCGAATCGACGTCGAGGGCGGCGAGCAGATCGGCGGAGACGGCCGGCTCGCGAAAGCCGCACAGCCCGTCGAAGGGCGTCAGCGCGCAGATCAGCTCCGGCTTGTGCTGAGGGTCCTTGTAGGTGCGGTGGGGGGCGTCGACGGGGATGCCGGCGCGTTCCTCGGCGGCGTACCCCTCCTGGGCCTGTGCGAGGTCCGGGTGGACCTGGAGGGACAGCGGCGCTCCGGCTGCCAGCAGCTTGAGGAGGAAGGGAAGGCGCGGACCGAACTTCTCGACCGTGGCCGTGCCGAGTTCGCCCGCGGGGTCGGCGTCGATGACCTCGGACAGGGGGCGTTCGACATCGTCTCGTGTGAGGCGGGAGGGGGCTCCGGGGTGCGCGCCCATCCACATCTCGGCCTGGGGTTCACCGGTGGGGGCGACCCCGAGGAGGTCCGCGATGGCGGTCGTGGACCCCCAGGCGTAGGGGCGCACGGTGTTGGAGAGGCGGTCCATGGAACTTCCCGGTTCTCGGTCTCGGTGCTCTGGTGCTCGGTGCTGGTGCTCGGTGCTGGTGCTCGGGTGCTCGGTGCTCTGTTGTTCTCGGTCTCGGTGCTCGGATGCTCGGGTGCTGGTGCTCGGATGCTCGGGTGCTCGGCTCGCGCAGGCAATGTGCGCGGCTGTCGTGCCGCTCGGTACGCGATGATGGTCACAGCGCGGCGCGAGCACGGGGAACGCAGCGCAGCGTCCCCCTTTCGGGTTACGAGCGGTCGTACGAGTCGGCAAGCGCCAGATACACCGCGGCGAAGTCCGTGACGGCGAGGAGTTCGGCGATCGACTCCAGTTCGCTGCCCTCCTCCGGTTCGAGTTCGCTGACGGGGGTGTCGTGACTGAGCGCCAGCTCCCGCGCGGCGGGCGCGGCGGTCAGCCCGTCGGCCGGCCGGTCGCGCAGCAGCACGACCCGCGCCCGGAGCGCCTGCTGCTCCTCCACCCGGTCCCGGAAGAAGTCCTCCGGATCTGCGCCCGCCGCCAGGTCCCCCGCGAGCAGCACGGCATGGGACGGCAGTGCCTCGGGCAGCTGGGCGGCGAGGGCGGGGCGTCCGGCGAGTTCGGCCAGCACCGCGGCGAAGCGGCGGCCCGCGGGCGCCGCGCCGGCGCCCTCCGTCCAGATGAGCGGCAGGCTGTCGGCGAGTTCGGCGGCGAGCGTCTTGGCCGGGTTGTTGTACGTGACGATGGCCGGGCCGCACTTCTCCGCCGCGTGGTCGAGCCGGTCGGCCACCTTCGCCAGCGCGTCGTGGGGGGCGTCGAGGAGCCCTACGCGGTCCAGCAGCGCCAGCAGCGGGGTGAACAGCGCCCACAGCGCTCCGGGGCTGGCGGCGGCCTGCGTCTCGTCGTACTCGTGCGGGGCGGTGGCCATCGGCACCACCAGGCCGTGTCTGCCGCCGACGGCTTCGGAGAGCGGCGAGCGCTGGGGCGCCACTGCGACGACGGTGCAGCCGCGGCGGTACGCCTGTTCGGCGAGCACGGCGAGGCCGGGCTCGGTGCCGTCGGCGGTGGGGATCAGCAGCAGATCGACCGAGCTGGTCCAGCCGGGGAGCGCCCAGCGCAGGGCGCCGGCGGCGGCCGCGACGCCGCTGGGGTGCAGCCGGATGACGGGGGCGGACGCGCCCGCGAGCGCGCCGACCAGATCGGCGACGCCGGTGGCGGCGGTGCCGGGGCCCGCGACGAGCACGGCGCGGGGGCGGCCCTCCGGCCTCAGCTCCGCGATGCCCGCTTCGGCGGCATGCCGGGCGGCGGTGCGCACCCGCGCCCCGGCTTCCGCCGCGCCGCGCAGCAGCCCCCGGCGATCGGCGTGGGCCAGGGCGTCCGGGTCGTCGAGGAGCGACTCGTCGAGCATGAGGGTGGGCCTCCGATCGCCGTCGCGTGCGCCGTGCGCGTACGGAAGACGCGTCCTGACGCGTTTCGCGTGCTTCTGTGCGGTTGTGATGGCAATTGTTCGATTGTGCACGATCCGTAGTGATGTGCACGCGCGGCGCGACAGGCTCCGCCCGGATCGTCCTGCGGCCGCCGCGCGCAGACACACGGGCAGGCCGTTACGCCGGGCGGCGCGCCTCGTCGACGAGGAGGACCGGGATGCCGTCCCGCACCGGGTAGGCCAGACCGCAGTCCTCGCCGGTGCAGATCAGCTCGGGTTCGTCGGCTGCCGTGCGGTCGCTCAGGGGCGCATGGCAGGCCGGGCAGGCGAGGATCTCCAGAAGGCCGGCTTCAAGCGGCATGGCGAGGGTGTCCCTTCAGGTTCACAGGCGTCACGTTCACGCACGTCACGTTCACGCACGTCACGTTCACAGGCGTCACTCCTTCACAGGCGTCACGCCGTATGCGTCGAGCCACGTCAGCCTACCTCCGGGGACCGGAGTGGAGCGCGTTGAAGGCGGCCGCGGGGGAGCCGGCGGCGGGGAGCCGGCCCGCCGCGGCCGGTCCTCAGACCCGGACCAGTGCCAGCACCTCGTCGCGGACCTTGGCCATCGTGGCCTCGTCCCGGGCCTCCACGTTCAGCCGCAGCAGCGGCTCCGTGTTCGAGGGGCGCAGATTGAACCACCAGTCCGCGGTCGTCACGGTCAGACCGTCCAGCTCGTCGACCGCGACGCCGTCGCGGGCGGCGAACGCCTCCTTCACCGCCGCCGTGCGCCCCGCCTGGTCGGCGACCGTCGAGTTGATCTCCCCGGAGCCCGTGTACCGGTCGTACTGGGCCACAAGCCGGGACAGCGGTCCCTCCTGGGAACCGAGGGCGGCCAGCACGTGAAGCGCCGCCAGCATGCCCGTATCGGCGTTCCAGAAGTCCCGGAAGTAGTAGTGCGCCGAGTGCTCGCCGCCGAAGATGGCGCCGGTGCGGGCCATCTCCTCCTTGATGAAGGAGTGCCCCACACGGGTGCGGACCGGGGCGCCGCCGTTCTCGCGCACCACCTCGGGGACCGACCAGGAGGTGATCAGGTTGTGGATCACGGTGCCGCCGGGGTGCTTGGCCAGTTCCCGGGCGGCGACGAGCGCCGTGATCGCCGACGGGGAGACGCCCTCGCCGCGCTCGTCCACGACGAAGCAGCGGTCGGCGTCTCCGTCGAACGCCACGCCCAGGTCGGCGCCCTCGGCCCGGACACGGGCCTGGAGGTCGACGATGTTGGCGGGGTCCAGCGGATTGGCCTCGTGGTTGGGGAAGGTGCCGTCAAGCTCGAAGTACATCGGCACCAGCATGACGGGGAGGGCCTTGAAGACGGTGGGGACGGTGTGCCCGCCCATGCCGTTGCCCGCGTCGACGACCACCTTCAGCGGCCGCATCGACCCCAGGTCCACCAGCGACAGCAGATGGGCGGCGTACTCGTCCAGGGTGTCCCGCTCGGTCATCGTGCCGGGCCGGGCGACGGGGGCCGGGGCGCCCTGCTGCGCCCACTGCCCGACGAGCGCCCGGATCTCGGCGAGGCCGCTGTCCTGGCCCACCGGGGCCGCGCCCGCGCGGCACATCTTGATGCCGTTGTACTGGGCGGGGTTGTGGGATGCCGTGAACATCGCGCCGGGCAGCCCGAGCCGCCCCGAAGCGAAGTACAGCTGGTCCGTGGAGCACAGTCCGATGAGCGTGACATCCGCTCCCCGGGCAGCCGCGCCCCGGGCGAAGGCGGCGGACAGGCCAGGCGACGATGGCCGCATGTCATGGCCGACGACGATCGCGGTGGCCTCGGTGACCTGGACGAATGCCGCCCCGAACAGTTCCGCGAGGCTCTCGTCCCACTGGTCCGGCACCACCCCGCGCACGTCGTACGCCTTCACAATCTGCGACAGATCCACAACCACCGGCCACCCCTCCTGAGACTCATCGGTCCGCCCAAAGCTACCGGGCCTGGCGGGGCGGCTGGTGAACAGCCTGGAATCGGAAGCGGAGGTGTGGCCCCGGGCGTCAGGAGTCGGGGGAGCGCAGGACCCGCAGATGTCCGCGCCGCGCGACCTCCATGGGGTCCGCCGTGCGGCGGCTGCCGCCCTGCGCGCCGGGCCCGCCGTGGCCGCCCGCTTCGGCGGCGCGGCCCTGTGGGCGGGCCGCTTCCCGTACCGCGTTGGCGAGCGCCTCGAGGTCGTCGCCGCTGGGGCGGGGCGGGGCGGAGCCGTCGGTGAGCCGCACGACCTCCCAGCCGCGCGGTGCGGTGAGGCGCTCGCTGTGCTCGGCGCACAGGTCGTAGCAGTGGGGCTCGGCGTAGGTGGCGAGCGGGCCGAGCACCGCGGTCGAGTCGGCATAGACGTACGTCAGTGTCGCGACGGCAGGGCGGCCGCACGCGGTGCGCGAACAGCGACGTACAGGGCTCACGACGTTGGACGGTACCGCACTCTTGAGCGGGCTGCGACGACTCTCCACCAGGTCACTCGCCCGTGTCGCGCTGTGAGATGCCGCATACGGCCCTCCGGAGGGTCTGTGCTGACCTGCGGTGGAGGGACCGGGCGTCGGGAGGGAGCGCCACGAACCGGTCATCACGTGGGACGAATAAGGTCAATCACAGTGAGGGCGACGGTCGTGGCACGGTTGGCAATCGAGCCGAACGCTGGCCGGATCGTTCAATTATCGACAACCATCCTCACCGGAGCGCACGCGGGAACGCCGCCCTGCGGGGGAGAGCTACGCTGCGTCAGTGATGGACAGTCCTGTGCCTCCTCCCCCGGCCTCGGCCACGGGGACCTCCTCCCGCCCGGCCGATCCGCGGCCGCGTCGACGTGACCGCCATGGGCGTGGCATGCGCGGACCTGTTGCTCCGCCCCAGGTACCGCTCGCCGCCAGCCGCGCCGAGACGTTCCGCGATCTGGTCCAGGACTCGGTGGAGCGGCTGGAACGGCGCTGGCCGCAACTGGCCGACGTCGACTTTCTGGTGCTGGAGGTGCCGGGGGCACCGGAGGCGTCCGTTCCGCTGGGCGGCATGACACCCGCGGGAAAGGACCGGCCGGCGCGCATCGTGATCTACCGGCGCCCCGTCGAGATCCGGACGAAGAACCGGGACGAGCGGGCCCTCCTGGTGCACGAGGTCGTCGTGGAGCAGGTGGCGGAGCTGCTGGGGCTGGCCCCGGAGTCGGTGGACCCGCGGTATGGCCAGGACTGACGTACGCGGTATGGCCAGGACTGACCTACAAGGCCGAAGGACCGGCTGACGCCCCTCGGACGACCGACGCTTCTCAGTCGTCGCCACTCGTGGAAGCCGGTCGTTGCCAGGCGTCCTCTGCCGTCGCCGGTCATCTTCAGTCGTCACCGGTCGTCGTCAGTCGTCACCGGTCGTCGCCGCCTGCCCTCAGCCATCGCCACCCGCCGTCGCCACCCGCCGTCGTCACCTTCCCTCAGTCGTCGAGCACCGAGAGGTCCTGCTTCGCCTCGGGCACGGCAACCGTTCCCTCGTCATACGGCAGCGTCTGCACCGTGAACATCGGGATGCCGTCCTCCGGCAGCTCCAGCATCCGTGCCGCATGCACCGGACCGCCCGATTCCGTCTCGACCGTGAGCGCATACGTCCCCTTGAGACCGGACGGGACCGGCGGGGTGACCGAGAGCGTCGTGCCGCCCTTGACGTCATACGTCTTGACGGTCTCCGACCCGCCTTCCGTCCCCGCCGAGGCGGTCACCCTGACCTTGGCGGCCGCGCCCGGCGCCGTGAGGGACAGCGTGGAGCCCTTCGCCCTGTTGTCGGCGACGGCGGCCCGCTCCCCCACCGGCGCGGTCGCCGGGATGAAGGCGATCTCCTGCTTGTCGCCCTTGCCGCGGACGACCCTCAGCGCTGCGACCACCGGGGTCGCGGGCCGCCCCTCAGCCGGGCTGACGACCAGCGACCCCGCCTCGCCCCTGGTGACGTTCTGGAGGTCGATGCTCGCGGTCATCCCCGACTTGACGTGCAGGCTCTCGTTGCCGGCCGGGGTGATCAGCCCGTCCGGGCCGGCGAGCTGGATCCTCAGCTCCGCGTCGCTCTCACCGGGTGCGAAGGCGACCAGCCGCACCGAGACGGCGTCCTTCGGAATGCCCGGCAGCACCGCGGTGGCCGAGGGGTCGGCGGAGGCGCTCAGCCAGTCGCTTCCGGTGTTCTCGTCGGCGGCCCGCACCACCGCCCCCACCCGACCGCTGCGGGTGGTCACATGCACCGTCACATCGACGGCACGTTCGGCGGTCAGCGTGGACAGCAGCACGGGGACGCTGGTGCCCGCCGGCACCGGGATTCCCTCGCTCAGCGTGCTCTTGAGCAGGCCCTCCTCGCCGTAGAGCTCGATGTCGACGACGGCCGCGGTCTCGTCGGGGTTGGTGAGGTGGACATAGTCGCGGCGCTCCTCGCCCGTGGACGCGCCCGGGAGCCAGAAGTCGGTGTCGGGCGCGGTGCAGCTGACGCCGAGCAGACCGCGGCCGGCGCCTGCGGTGACCTTGGTGGTCTGCTGGGCGGTCCAGCCGGGCGCGAACCGTCCGGTGGCGGTGCCGAGGAGCGCGGGGGCGTCTGCGCCGCTCGCCTCGGCCGCCGCGGGCTTGCCGGGCTCCTTGAGCGTGAGCACGGGCTTGCCCTGCGGCTGCTCCTTCGTTCCCTCCCCCTCCGGCGTTTCCTCCCCCTCCGGCTCGCCCTTCTTGCCGGCCTTGGCGGTGTCGTCGCCGTCGGCCAGCGTGGACACGGACGGCCTCAGTTCGGCCGTCGCACCGCCGGTCCCGTCCCCCTCGCTCTTCGGGGCGGTGGTTCCGCCCGCCGGGGTGAAGGAGGTGTACGCGGTCTCGGCGGCCTCCGAGACGCCGGGCGCGGGGCAGAGCAGGCTGGAGCGTTCGACGGGCAGCCGGGCCGGGGCGGCCGACGGCGCGGGCGACCCGTCCTTCCCGGGCGCGGTCAGCGTCGCGAACCCGGTGATCGCGGCCAGCGCGGCGCTCGCCGCGATCAGGGAGATGGTCGTGCGCTTCACTCTGACTCGCCTCGCGGTGTGTTGCCGGTGGGCCACTGCGCCTGGCCCTGGGTGTCGTCGGGGTGCTGTTGCGGCTGCCCGTAGGAGTAGGGGTCGTACTGGCCCTGCTCGTACCGGTCCTGCTCGTACCGGTCCTGCTCGTACTGGCCCGTGTCGTACCGGCCCGTGTCGTACTGACCCGTGTCGTACTGGCCCTGGGCATGGGGCTCGTGCGGGTACTGCCCGTAGGGGTCCGGCTGTTGCCCGTACGGGTCGGCCTGGTGCTGCTGCTGGGTGTACGCCTCGGAGCCGCGTTCGTCGGTCCCCTGCCCGGCTGAGCCATACGCACCGGAGTCGTACCCGGCCGCGCTGTAGGCCTCGGAGCCGTACCGGCCCGTTTCATAGGGCGGCTGCGCGGCGGCCGCGTACGGGTCGTCGTACCGCGGCTCGTCGTACCGCCCGTCGCGGTACGGCTGGTCGTCCTGCGACGCCTCCGCATACGCCGGGCCGGTGTCCCGGCCGTCGGCCGCGGACTCCCATGTGCCGGAGTGCTGCCGGGGCACGGCCCCGTAAGGGTCGGGTTCCCCGGAGCTCTGCCGCGGTAGGCGCGGGATGGCGGCGTCGTCGTGGCCGGCGGGCCCGTGGTCTGCCACCGCGTCCGCCGCGCCTTCCGCCCCGGCAGCGGCCGTGGCAGCGGTGGCACGCAGTCGCCGCGCACGCCGTCCTTCGCCGTCGGCGGGGTGCGCGAACGCGGCGGCGGGCGTCTCCTCGTCCGGGAGGTCGTCGTCGATCTCACGCCGCCTGCCGGGCAGGGCGAGGATCAGCAGCAGCAGCGCGAGCGCGCCCTGGGTCCAGATCCATGCCGTGTGGGTGACGGGGTCGGCGTAGGCAAGGTGGAGGCGGCCGCCTTCGGCGGGGAGTTTGAACCCCTGGGCCCAGCCGTCGACGACGGTCTTCTCCAGCGGCTTCCCGTCGAGGGTGGCCTGCCAGCCGTCCGCCGCGTGGTCCGCGATGCGCAGGACGCGGCCGCCCGGCCCGTCGGGGATGTCGGCGCGGGCCTCGACGGTGTCGGAGGCCACGGGCAGCGGATCGTCCTCGCCGGCGACGATGACGGCGCGGGCGACCTGCCGGTCGACGCGCCACAGGGCGCTGCCGTCGAGCTGGCTGAGCCGGGTGAGGCCCGGGGTGGCGTCGAGGACGCGGGCGGTCTGGCGGGGCGCGCCGTCGCGGACCAGCACATAGCGGATGGCGAATCCGCTGAGCTGGCTGGTCTGGTCGGCTCCGGAGCCGGCGACGAGCCCGGCGACCACGGCGTCGAGGCGGGGGTCGCTGCCGCCGCTCGCGGCCAGTTCGGCGTCGCCGAGGCGGGCGCCGGAGCCGCGGACAAGGGTGTAGGGGACCGTGCCGGGTGAGTCGCCGCCGAGGACGAGGGTGCGGGGCTGGTCGCGGGTCCCGCTCTCCTCGGCGACGAATGCGGGCACCTGGACGGGGTCGCGGCGCTCAAGAGGGCCCGCGGCGCCGCTGAGCATCCAGTTGGCTGCGGCGGCGAGGGGGCCGAGTGCCGCGGCGAGGGCGATGAGTACGGCGACGGGCTGCCGCCAGCCGAAGTTCTGCGCGGCGACGCGGGTGCGGCCGCCTTCCGCGCCGAGGACGGCGGCGGTGAGCAGGGCCAGGCCGTAGACGAGGGTGGCGGGGCCGGCCCAGGAGCGGTCGGCGCCGTTGAGTACGACGGCGAGGACGAGTCCGGCGAGGGCGGCCGCCCAGGCGGCGCGGATCGCGAACTGGCGTTCTTCGCGCAGCAGGGCTGCGAGGGCGGCGAGCACGATGCCGGCGAGGACGACGCCGCCGACCGTCTTGGGGCCTCCGGGGCTGATTCCGAGCAGGTCGAGGGTGTCGGCGGGCCCGGTCGCGTAGTCGAGTCCGGCTTCGGTGAGGAAGGCGGAGGGGCTGGTCAGCAGGGTGAGGGACCAGGGCGCCAGGACCAGGAGCGGGGTGCCGAGGGCGGCGAGGAAGCGCAGGCCGTACGCGGTGAGGTCGTGGCGGCGCAGGATCAGGACGGCGATGCCGAGCACCAGGGCCAGCGGCCACACGATGGGTGTGAAGGCCATGGCGAGGGTGAGCAGCAGGGCGTACGCCCAGGTGGCGCGCCAGCTTCCGCGTGTGTCGGGGCCGTGGTCGGCCGGGGCGGTGCGCAGTCCGTGGGCGGCGACGGCGGCGCGGGCGATGAGCGGCAGCAGGACGGCGAGGACGGCGGTGCCGAGGCGGCCGGTGGCCAGCGCGCCGGTGGCGGCGGGCAGGAAGGCGTACGCGATGCTCGCCCAGGCGCGCAGCAGCCGGGACTCGACGAGGGGGCGGGCGGCGAAGTACGCGGTGAGTCCGGCCAGGGGCACCGAGCAGACGAGCAGGACGGTGAGGGCGAGGCCGGTGGAGCCGAGGAAGAGCGCGGAGAGTGCGCCGAGGACGGCGAGGTAGGGGGGTGCGGTCTGGGTGCCGCCGGTGCCGACGGGGTGCCAGTGGTCGGTGTAGCGGTTCCAGAGGTCGGTCACGTCGGACGGCGCGGGCAGCAGTGCGCCGCCGGCGAGGGAGCCGCCGCCGAACAGGTCTCTGCAGGCGATGAGCGATACGAGGAGGAGCAGGGCGAAGAGGACGGGTGCGGGCTTGCGTGCGATCTTCTTCAGCCGGGCGAACTGTTCGACTTCGAGGTAGTCGGCGTCGTCTCCGCCGGGTCCGCTTTCGACGGCGCCGTGGCGGGATCCGCCGGTGTCGGCGTCGGAGCCGGCGCCGAGGCTGCCGGCGATCTGTTCGACGGTGGCGCGGACGGTGGCGCCGGGCGGCGGGAAGAGGGGGCGGAGTTCGGAGGCGGCGACGGCTCCGCCGGTCCTGGCGCGTCTGCGGCGTGCGGCGATGATCCGCTCGGGACGCAGCAGGGTGCCGAGGAGTCCTCTGACTTCGTCGACCGCCTGTCCGGGGGCCTTGCCGACGAGGTAGAAGAGGGTGCGCAGCAGGGTGCCGAGGACGATGCGGGTGAGGACCCAGGGCAGGGCGACGCCTCGGGTGTTGGCGAGGAGGGCGTAGACGGCCCCGGCTTTGTCGATGCGGTGCGGGCTGGTGGCCGAGCGGCCGGCGCAGTCGACGGTGCGGCGTTCGCGGGAGGCCGCTTCGGCGTGGCGGAGGACGGCGTCGGGGGCGATCAGGACGCTGTGTCCCGCGGTGTGGACGCGCCAGCACAGGTCGACGTCGTCGCGCATGAGGGGCAGTCGGCGGTCGAAGCCGCCGAGCTGTTCGTAGACGTCGCGGCGGATGAGCATGCCGGCGGTGGAGACGGACAGGACGCCGCGGATCTGGTCGTGCTGGCCCTGGTCCTGTTCGCGGCGGTCGAGCCCGGTCCAGCGGCGGCCGCTGTTGGCGATGGAGACGCCGGCTTCGAGGAGTTGTCTGCGGTCGTACCAGCCGCGGAGTTTGGGGCCTATGACTGCGGCGTACTCGTCGTCGTCCGCGACGCGCAGGAGTTCGGCGAGTGCGTCGGGTTCGGGTGCGCAGTCGTCGTGGAGGAGCCAGAGCCACTGGACGGGTTCGCCGTGGGGGAGTTCCGGCATGTCGTAGGCGTCGTCGCGCCAGGTCCTGCTGACGGGGTCCCAGCCGCTGGGCCGCTTGAGGTAGGGGAGGTCCTCGGGGGTGAGGACGGGCGCGGTGCGTACGGCTTCGTCGACGGCGGCGCCGAAGCCGGTGCGGCGGGCGAGGTGGAGGACGCGGTCGGGGCCGATGGCGTCGGCGACGAGCCGTGCGGAGTCGTCGGCGCTGCCGGTGTCGGCGGCGATGACGTTCTGTACGGGGCGTTCCTGGCCGACGAGACCGGCGAGGGCGTCGGGGAGCCAGCGTGCGCCGTCGTGGGAGACGAGCACGGCGGTGACGACGTGCCGCGGGAACTCGGGCTGCTGCGGGGGCGTGAACGCGGCTGTGGTGGCGGACATCGGGTAGGGGCCCTCCGGCCGGGCGGGGTCGCCCCGTGGGGCGGTGGAGCGTCGTGGACGGGTGCCCACACTAACGGCTGGCGGCACAGCGGTCCGCCGGCTGCTGGAGGGTGCAGCCGGCGGACCGTCGTTCACATATGGGTTTGTCGGTGTGCTCGCCGGGCCCGGCAGCCGATGGGCTGTCCGCGCACCCGTCCGGGCGGGGGACCGGGCGGGGTCCGGGCGGGGGACCGGGACTCGTGCGGCTCCGGCCTCAGAGCCTCGGGCCCTGACGGCGCGCGCGACCGCCGCCGCCCTTTCCGCTGCACCCGCTTCCCGGGGCTGTGCCCCACAAGGCGCCCGGTGCCGTGGAATATCTCAGACGGCCGCTTTCTTCAGCCGTCGGCGCTCCCGCTCCGAGAGGCCGCCCCAGATGCCGAACCGCTCGTCGTTGGCCAGGGCGTATTCAAGGCATTCGGACCGGACTTCGCAGGCGAGGCAGACTTTCTTGGCCTCGCGGGTGGAGCCGCCCTTCTCGGGGAAGAAGGACTCGGGGTCGGTCTGCGCGCACAAGGCGCGCTCCTGCCAGCCGAGTTCCTCGTCCGCGTCTTCGACGAGCAGTTGATGGAACAGCTCGGTCATGTGCGCCCCTCGTCTGTCTTCGCGTCCCCGTGATGCAGCCGTCGATGTTCGCCGTCATCGATCTCGGCCGAACGACACGAGTGAAATTACAAGTGTGGTGCTCCGAGCCAGTCAAGCCGGGATCTGCTATTGGGCTCGGTATTCACTCTGCGGAACTAAGGCTATGCGGAAAGTGTTCAAATCACCAAAAAGGTGACACATGCCAACGGCCTGCCCGCATCTCCCTTCTCACGCGGAGAAGGACGCCCCATGGGCCGATCTTGTTTCGGCCCGAACCGCCGAAGCGATCGAGATCACAGTCTGATCACGGTGACTCGGCGGCGTTTACGGGCGCGACCGCTGCGCATGTCGCCCGTGTCTCCCGGGTCATCAATGAACAAACCTCTCTCCGTTTGCAGTAACCGGATGAGGTGAAACATTGCCGCCAAATCGGGCATTGGGTTGACACCTGCAGAGCCAGCAGGTCACCTTTGTCTCCATGCCAGCGACCTCAGCGCACTCCGCGACCCACGTCCGTGGGTTCCGCACCGCTGTCCAGGCTCGCTGTTGCTGTTCCAGCTGTTCCAGCTGTTGACGCCCCAGCGCTCCGGCTTCCCTCCCCTCCCGTACGCGTCCGCGTACGACCGCGGCACACCGCGCAAGCCCGGCCACTGCCGCCCCTGACGTCCCGTGCGCACGTTCATCCGCGCACTGTCCGCCCCGCGCTCCAGCCGAGGAACCCCCGCACCCCATGAACAGCAACAGCGCCAGCGACCACAACGGCGGCCTGACCGTCGAGAGCGACCTGACCATCGCCGGCGACATCCTCGCCGTACAGCACCTGCTCCAGCCCGCCCGCGAGCACCCGGCCACCGTCGCCGAGTTCGCCGGCCTCGCCCGCGCCATCGCCGCCGACCGCGCACAGTGGGCCCCCCTCATCCGGTACGACGCCGCCACCCGCTGGTACCACCGGCTGCGCACCGGCCCCGGCTACGAGGTGTGGCTGCTGTCCTGGGTGCCCGGGCAGGGCAGCGGGCTGCACGACCACGGCCCGTCCTCCGGCGTGCTGACCGTCCTCGAGGGCGAGCTGACCGAACGGTCCCGCGCGACATCCCGCAGCCTGACCGCAGGATCACAGCGCGTGTTCGCCCCCGGCTATGCGCACGAGGTCGTCAACGACTCGCTCGACGGCGCGGTCAGCCTGCACATCTACTTCCCCGGTCTGACCGAGATGCCGATGCACGACGCCGACGGCGACAGCGCACACGACACACACGGCACACGCCGCGCACAGTGCGCCCCGGCCCCCGCCCCCGGAGGGGATGTCGTACGCGCCTGACGGCCTGACAGACTGCCTGCATGCGCATTGTGGTTCTGGCCGGCGGCATCGGCGGCGCCCGTTTCCTGCGCGGCCTCAGAGCGGCCGCCCCCGAAGCCGACATCACGGTCATCGGCAACACCGGTGACGACATCCATCTGTTCGGGCTGAAAGTCTGCCCCGACCTCGACACGGTGATGTACACGCTCGGCGGCGGCATCAACGAGGAGCAGGGCTGGGGGCGCGCCGACGAGACCTTCCACGTCAAGGAGGAACTGGCGGCATACGGCGTCGAGCCGACCTGGTTCGGGCTCGGCGACCGCGACTTCGCGACCCATGTCATCCGTACGCAGATGCTCGGCGCGGGCTATCCGCTCAGTGCGGTCACCGAGGCGCTGTGCGCCCGCTGGAAGCCGGGCGTAAGACTGCTGCCGATGACCGACGACCGCGTCGAGACGCATGTCGCCATCCAGGCCGAGGAAGGCACGCGCAAGGTCGTGCACTTCCAGGAGTACTGGGTGAAGCTGCGGGCCGCCGTGGCCGCGGAGGCCGTCGTACCCGTCGGCGCGGACCAGTCCAAACCCGCGCCCGGAGTGCTGGAGGCCATCTCCACGGCCGACGTCATCCTCTTCCCGCCGTCCAACCCCGTCGTCAGCATCGGCGCCATCCTCGCCGTGCCCGGCATCCGCGAGGCCATCGCCGAGGCGGGCGTCCCGGTCGTCGGCCTGTCCCCCATCGTCGGCGGCGCACCCGTGCGGGGCATGGCCGACAAGGTGCTGGCCGCGGTGGGCGTGGAGACCACGGCCGCGGCCGTCGCCGCGCACTACGGCTCCGGGCTGCTCGACGGCTGGCTCGTCCACACCTCCGACGCGGACGCCGTCGCCGATGTCGAGGCCGCCGGCATCCGCTGCCGCGCCGTGCCGCTGCTGATGGCGGACCTCGACGCGACCGCGCAGATGGCGCGCGAGGCGCTGGCGCTGGCCGAGGAGGCCCGCGCATGAGCCGCGACGGCGAAGCGCCGTCGTACCGGGTGTGGGCCCTGGAGGGCATCGGCGAGGTACGGGAAGGCGACGACCCGGCCAAGCTGATCGCCGCCGCCGGCCCCGGCCTCGCGGACGGCGACATCCTCCTGGTCACCTCCAAGATCGTGAGCAAGGCGGAGGGGCGCATCGTCCCGGCCGCCGACCGGGAGGCGGCGATCGACGCCGAGACCGTGCGGGTCGTGGCGCGCCGCGGCGCACTGCGGATCGTGGAGAACCGGCAGGGGCTGGTGATGGCCGCGGCCGGCGTCGACGCCTCCAACACCCCCGTCGGGACGGTGCTGCTGCTGCCCGAGGACCCCGACGCCTCCGCCGCCGCCATACGCGACGGACTGCGCGACGCCCTCGGCGTGGACGTCGGCGTGATCGTCACGGACACCTTCGGACGGCCCTGGCGCAACGGACTGACCGATGTGGCGATCGGCGCGGCGGGCGTGCGGGTGCTGGACGATCTGCGCGGCAGCACCGACGCGCACGGCAACGAGCTGAGCGTCACCGTGACCGCGGCGGCCGACGAGCTCGCCGCCGCCGGAGACCTCGTCAAGGGCAAGGCCCGGGGGCTGCCGGTGGCGGTCGTACGAGGACTGCCCCATCTGGTCGTCTCGCCCGGCTCCCCCGCCTCTGCCGCCTCCGCCGACACTCGCGGCTCGCTCCACTCTCGCGACGGCGACTCTCCCGCCCCTCACTCCTCTCCCGACCCTCGCACCTCTCCCGGCTCTCGTACCTCTCCCGATCCTCGTACCTTTCCCGACGGCGACTCCGAGAACAGTGCCGGCGGCGCGCGGGCCCTGGTGCGCACCGCGGCCGACGACATGTTCCGGCTGGGGACCTCGGAGGCAGTGCGCGAGGCGGTCACCCTGCGCCGCACGGTCCGCGAGTTCACCGACGACCCCGTCGACCCGGGCGCGGTGCGGCGTGCCGTCGCCGCGGCGGTGACGGCGCCCGCGCCGCACCACACCACGCCGTGGCGGTTCGTGCTGCTGGAGTCCCCCGAGGCGCGGCTGCGGCTGCTCGACGTCATGCGGGACGCCTGGATCGCCGACCTGCGTCGCGACGGCCGGTCCGAGGACGCCGTCGCCCGGCGCGTGCGGCGCGGGGACCTGCTGCGCAACGCGCCCTACCTGGTGGTGCCGTGCCTGGTCATGGACGGGGCGCACCACTACGGCGACCCCCGCCGGGACACCGCGGAACGCGAGATGTTCGTCGTCGCCGCCGGCGCGGGGGTGCAGAACTTCCTGGTGGCCCTGGCCGGCGAGCGGCTCGGGTCGGCGTGGGTGTCCTCGACGATGTTCTGCCGTGACGTCGTACGGGACGTGCTGGGGCTGCCGCCGGAGTGGGACCCCATGGGCGCCGTGGCGGTCGGGCGTCCGGCCGCGCCGCCGAAGGAGCGGCCCGCACGGGACGCCGGGGCGTTCATCGAGGTGCGGTAGGCCGCCGCCTCCGGTCAGAGCAGGGAGATGTCCGTACGGGGCATCTTCGGGTGCCTCCGCGGCGGTGTGCGGCCGCTGAGCAGGATGAGGCGGGCGGCGCGGTGCCGTTGGCCGGCGTACGGAGCGAGGAGCGCCAGCATCGCCGCGTCGTCGGCGTCCCGGTCGCCCGCCAGCGCATAGCCGACGACGCCCGGCAGATGCAGATCGCCCACGGTGATCGCGTCCGGCGCGCCATGGCTGCGCTGCACCGTCTCGGCGGCCGTCCACGGGCCGATGCCTGGGACGAGCCGCAGCCGGGCGGCGGCCGCCTCCGGGTCCATGGCGGCGGCCTCCTCCAAGCGCCGCGCCACACGCACGGCGCGCAGGATCGTGGCGGAACGTTTGGCGTCGACGCCCGCGCGATGCCACTCCCACGACGGGATCAGCGCCCAGGTGCGGGCCTCGGGCATCACATGCATCCGCTCCGGCGCGGGGCCGGGCGCCGGCTCGCCGTGACGGCGCACCAGCAGCCGCCAGGCGCGGTACGCCTCGTCCGTGGTGACCTTCTGCTCCAGGACCGAGGGGATCAGCGACTCGAGCACCAGACCGGTGCGGGTGAGGCGCAGACCGGGGCGGCGGCGCTGCGACAGCGCGACGAGGCGGTGGCGGGGGGCGAAGGCGTCGGGGTCGTCCTCCGCGCCGAGCAGCGCGGGGAGGCCGTCAAGAAGCCAGTCCGCCCCCGGACCCCAGGCTTCGGCGTGCACGCCGGGCTGCACTGTCCGCACGCGCAGGGTGCCCGGGCCCGCGGGCGTGCGGGTCGCGCGCCAGACGGACCCGTCCGCCGTGGTCCGGAACGTCGGGTCGGCGGGCCCGCGCCGCAGCGGCCCGAGCACCAGCCCGAGGTCCAGGGGCCCGGGAGGCGTGTACCGCCGCGTCTTCGCACCCTCGTGCCGCCGCGCGCCGGGCACCGCGCCCCGCGGCACGGCGGTGTACCCGCCCCGCACAGCGGCACGGGTGGCCCCCTGCCCGTCACCGGGACGCCAGGAACCGCCGGAAGGGTTCGGGGTGAAACGTCCTGCCACGGGTGGGGTCCTTGAGGGGCGCGGGTGTGGTGCGGTCGCGGGTGTGGTGCGGTGCGGTATCGAGGGTAAGCGTCCCCCGGGCGGACGGTCCCCCCTCGTACGGGTCGCCCGTGACCCGGGCAGGCGGCTCTTCCCTCCCACCCGCCCCGTTTCCGGCGCCTCGCCAGGCGCGGGCGGGAAGGACCCGCCTCTGCCGGAGGGTGCCCGCAATTGTGGGCGACCGCACCCGTGTCGCTCGGGAGGGGCGAGATGCGGCCACGTACGGCGCAGCGCACCGCACGAGTACGAGGCCGAAGCGCCGCACCCAACGCCTCGACACCGCGAAGGCGGACATTCACGCGATACGGGCCACGCCCCACGGCGCGGGCGGGTGGGAAAGGCCCCCACCGCGCAGACCCGGCGCGCACGGGACGCCCCGGCGGTGCGCAGCGCCGCGCCGGGTGTGGGGGCGAAGCCCCACACCGCCGTAAGGGCGAGCGGGTGGGAAAACCGCGCTACTGGTCCGATGTGAAGCGGATCGCCGCCGCCGGCACCCTCGCGTTGCACCAGATCCGCGCCCCCGCCTGCAACTCGTTGTCCGCCCCCACGTCCGCGCCGTCGCCGATCACCGTCTCCGACAACACCGTCCGCGCCCCGACCCGCGCCCCCGCTCCGACGAGCGAGGAGGAGATCACCGCCCCCGGCTCGACCACCGCGCCGTCGAGGACCGCGCTGCCGTCGATGCGCGCGCCCTCCCCGATGTGCGCACCCGCGCCGATCACGGTGCCCCCGGTCAGCTTCGCATCGGGCGCGACCCGCGCGGTCGGCAGCACCAGCCGGTCTCCGCAGCGGCCCGGCACGGCCGGGGACGGCGCGCGCCCCGTGACCAGGTCCGCCGACCCGCGGACGAACGCCTGCGGCGTCCCCAGGTCGAGCCAGTACGTGGAGTCGACCATGCCCTGAAGGTGCGCTCCGGAGCGGAGCAGCTCCGGGAACGTCTCACGCTCGACCGACACGGGCCGTCCCGCCGGGATCGTGTCGATGACGGACCGTCGGAACACATACGCTCCGGCGTTGATCTGGTCGGTGACGATCTCCTCCGGGGTCTGCGGCTTCTCAAGGAACGCCGTCACCCGCCCCGTCGGGTCGGTCGGCACCAGGCCGAACGCCCTCGGATCCGGCACCCGCGTCAGATGGAGCGAGACGGCGGCGCCCGACGACTGGTGCGTCGAGACGAGCGCCCCGATGTCCAGGCCCGTCAGGATGTCGCCGTTGAACACCAGTACGGGATCCGCCGGCCCGGACGACAGCCGGGACGCCACGTTCCGTATCGCCCCGCCCGTGCCGAGCGGCTCCTCCTCGGTGACGTACTCCAGATGGAGGCCGAACGCGGAGCCGTCGCCGAAGTACGGCTCGAACACCTCGGCGAGATAGGACGTGGCGAGCACGATGTGCTCGACCCCCGCGGCCCGTGCCCGCGCCAGCTGGTGCGTCAGGAAGGGCACGCCGGCCGCCGGAACCATGGGCTTCGGTGTGTTGACGGTCAGCGGCCGCAGCCGCGTTCCCTTCCCGCCCACCAGGAGGATGGCTTCTGTCACCTTGTCGTCTCTGCTTCCTGCTGGGGCCGGTGTGATCACTCTTTTCGAGACCGGCCAGTTTATGCAGTGGGTCCGGACCTCCCAGGTCAGCGGCCCTGGTACGCGGCAGAGACGCTTCGGGCGGTGCCGAGCATGCTGTAGAGGCGGCCTCCGGGACAGTCGGTGTTGTAGCCGTCCCGATGCCCGGAGATGACATGGAGATTGACGTTCACACCCTTTGCGTACTTACCGCTCCCCCCTGACGTGAGCACGACCTTCCCGCTCGGATCAGCCCCGTGCAGACCGAGCTTCCATGCCGTCAGCTTCGCCACCGCCGTCACCGAAGCCGACGGCGGATTGGTCGAACTGTACGTGCCGAGCACGGCGATGCCCGTGGTCTTCGAGTTGAAACCCAGCGTGTGCGCGCCCATGACCGGCTTGGCCACGCCTCCTGCACGGCCTTCGTAGATCTTTCCGCACTTGTCGATGGTGAAGTTGTAGCCGATGTCGCGCCATCCCATGCTCTGGGTGTGGTAGCGGTAGATACTGCGGATAACGGAGGGCGCTTCGCTGCAGGTGTAGTTGTTGCCCGTGGCGGTGTGGTGGACGAACGCGGCCTTGATCGTCGATGTGTAGAGGAAGCCGGTCTCCCGCAGGCTCTCGTCCGCACCCCACCCGGCGCGGGTGACGATGGCCGGCCGGGGCCCGATGAAGGGGGCCGCCGCGGCATCCACCATCGCCACCTGCTGTACTCCCGCCTCGGCCTGCGCCTCGGTCTCCTCCTGCGACAGGGCCGGAAGCAGAAGCTGCGACGCCGCCGCGGCCACGGATTCCGCAAGCCCCGGGATGTCCACGGAAACGAAGCCCCCGTCGGACTCCGGGCCGTCCACGGCCCCGGCGACATCGCCCGGTTCGTCTTCCTCCCCCGTCCGGCCCTGTGGAGGCGGCTCGCTCCCCGGCTCGACGAGTTCCAGGCGCAGCCCCTCCGGCAGCGGCGCGAGCTCGGCGTCCGCCGCCCGTACGCGCACCTCCACACCGTCCGACTCCCCCACCCACAGCGGCGCGGTGGCCCCGCGCACCCGCTCGGAGTCGCCCTCCGCGGTGCCGCGGTCCGCCGCGTGCTCGTGGTTGTGCGTCTCCACGTCCTGCCAGGAGGACCAGGCGCCGGTCGCCACGGCCCGGGTGCGCACCTGGACGGTGCCGTGCAGTTCGGCTCTCTCGTCCTCCCAGACGACGCCGACGAGCGAGAACGTTCTGACGTCCCGCTCCGCCAGGCCCTGTTCGGCCGCTCCCGCCGGTCCCGCGGAACGGTCCGCGGGGCGGGCCGCCTTCAGGGGCAGCGACTGGGTGTAGCCGGACTCGTCGGAAGCGGGTGGCCGGGAGGCCGCCGCTGCTTCCGACACGAGGGCTGACGACAGGGTCAGCGGCAGGGCGAGCGCGGCCGAGCACGCGATGCTGATCGAGGATGAAGCAAGGTTTCCACGCATGTCTCCGATGCTGAACCGGGCGCTAACGCTCCGCCTTTCGGGAAAATCCGGGCCCGTCCGTCCGACCGGTGGACCCCGCCGCCGTCCTGCAGCCCTGCGAGGGGGTCCGGCGCGTAGGCTTGACCGTGTGAACGCCAGCGACCGCACCCCTGCCGACCTGCTGCGATCCGCGCTCGCCGCGGACCCCGCACGCCCCTTGGTCACCTTTTACGACGACGCCACCGGTGAGCGCGTGGAATTGTCCGTGGCCACCGTCGCCAATTGGGTGGCGAAGACGGCCAATCTGCTCCAGGGCGACCTCGCCGCCGAGCCAGGCGACCGGCTGGCCCTGCTGCTGCCCGCGCACTGGCAGAGCGCGGTCTGGCTGCTCGCCTGCTCCTCCGTCGGGGTGTGCGCCGAGATCGGCGGCGATCCGGCCGGCGCGGATCTCGTCGTCAGCGGCCCCTCCACCCTTGAGGCGGCCCGCGCCTGTTCCGGGGAACGGGTGGCGCTGGCGCTGCGTCCGCTGGGCGGACGGTTCCCGGAGCCTCCCGCAGGCTTCGTCGACTACGCGGCGGAAGTGCCGGGCCAGGGCGACCGCTTCACCCCGTTCGCACCGGTGGACCCGGACGCACCCGCGCTCGCCGTACCCGGTGCCGAGCTGACCGGGGCGGAGTTGGTGGAACGGGCACGGGCGGACGCGGAGACGCTCGGTCTCCTGCCGGGCTCGCGACTGCTCTCGGGGCGGCCGTACGACTCCTGGGAAGGGGTGTCGACGGGGCTGTACGCACCGCTCGCGGCCGGCGGGTCGGTCGTGCTGTGCCGGAACCTCGACCGGCTCTCCGAGGAGGACCTGGAGAAGCGGATCGAGGCGGAGAAGGTCACGGTCTGCGTCATCGAGACCTGAGCGTCCTGCCGGCCGGCGGCTCCGGGGTGGTGAATCCGTCGGCCGGCGGGCCGTTCTCCGGCGCGGTCCGGCAGCTCCGGGGCAGCGCCAGCCGACGGCCGCGCTAGGGCGCGGTCCGGCGGCTCCCGGGCAGCGCCAGCCGACGGCCGTCCGGCAGCGTGCGCCGACAGCCTCAGCCGACGGCCATCCCGCAGCACAGCCCCCCGACCCCCGGGCTCCGTCGGCCATCCGGCGGCGCGGTCCGGCAGCCTCCGGCTCCGTGGCCGTCCGACAGCACGGCCCCCGACTCCCCGGCTCCGTCGGCCATCCCGCAGCACGGTCTGGCAGCCTCCGGCTCCGTGGCCGTCCGACAGCACGGCCCCCCACCCCCGGGCTCCGTCGGCCATCCCGCAGCACGGTCTGGCAGCCTCCGGCTCCGTGGCCGTCCGACAGCACGGCCCCCCACCCCCGGGCTCAGTCGGCCGTCCGGCGGCGTACGCCGACAGCCCTTCGGGCGGCGTCAGACAGTACCGGCGGCACAGGCCGGCACACGCCCCCGACAACCATCCCGCCGCACGGGCCCTCATACGCCGTCCGGCGATGCCCGGCGACGTCGGCCGGGCGCTGGCCGGGCGTTGGCCGGGCGTCGGCCGGCGCAGTTCCCGCGGCCACCGCAGCTCCGGTGCGACAGGGCGCCGCGAGGCATGCCGCGTCTGCGAAGTCCAGCCGCCCGCTGAAGTGCACTCGTGTGGCGCACACTCGGGCCGGGCCCTCCCGGCCTGTGCGTCAACTCCGATGGATGATCGGCATGGCGTGACATTTCACGCACACACCACATCTCACGCACAACCAAGCGCCGGGCTCAGCCGTCTAGCGAAGCGAATCGGCGGCCCAGCGCGCCGCCGACGCCTTGAAGGATGGACGCAGACGTGACGGACAGCGCTGGCACGGGCGGGGGTCCTGACGCCGAGGGAGGAGCAGCGGAGCCGAAGCAGGAGCCGCCGACCCCCTCGGCGGACGCATCCGCCCAGCCGTCCGCGGACGCTGCCCCGGAGACGAACACTGCCCCGGAATCGGACGCATCCCCGGAGACAGATGCTTCCCCGGAGGCGGACGCTTCCAGCGAGGTGTCCGTCGAGCACCCGACCTACAGGTCCGCCGGACGGCCCGCGGGGCGTTTCGCGCCGACGCCGGCCGAGCCGTGGGCCGCACCGTCCTCCGAACAGCCCGGCACGGCCGACTGCTCCGGCCGCAGACGCTACTTCCTGCGCTGGGCGGCGTTCGGCGCCTCCGTCATCGTCCTGGTGGCCGCCGGCCTCGGCTGGTGGCTCTACCGCAAGCTCGACGCCAACATCACCACGGACACCTCGGCCGCTGCCGAGCTGGAGGCGTACGAGAAGGAGCGGCCGACGGCCGTCGCCACCGGCGCCCAGAACATCCTCATCATGGGCTCCGACACCCGCGAGGGAGAGGGCAACGACCAGTACGGCTCGGGCGACGGCGGCGGTGAGCGGTCGGACACCACCATCCTGTTGCATATCGCAGCGGACCGGCAGAGCGCGACGGCGATGTCCATCCCGCGCGATCTGATGGTGGAGATCCCCAGCTGCCGCAAGGCCGACGGCTCCCGCACCCGGAAGCAGTTCGCGCAGTTCAACTGGGCCTTCGGGTACGGCGGGACGGCCTGCACCATCCGTACCGTCGAGCGGCTCACCAAAATCCGCGTCGATCACCACATGGTGGTCGACTTCCGCGGTTTCAAGGACATGGTGGACGCGGTCGACGGCGTCGAGGTGTGCCTCAGGGAGCCGATCGACGACCCCGACGCCCACCTCAGACTCCCGGCCGGGAAGCAGACCCTCGACGGAGAGGAAGCGCTCGGATTTGTGCGGGCCCGCAAGTCCCTGGGCAACGGCAGCGACACCGAGCGCATGGAGCGCCAGCAGCGGTTCCTGGGCGCGCTGGTGAAGAAGGTCCAGAGCAATGGAGTGCTGCTCAACCCGGCACGGCTCTATCCCGTGCTGGATGCGGCGACGAAGTCCCTGACCACCGATGCGGGACTGGACTCCCTGAAGGATATGTACGATCTGACCCGTTCCGTTCGCGGCATTCCCACCGAGAGAGTCCAGTTCCTCACGGTGCCTCGGCAGCCGTACTCCGCCAACCCGAACCGGGATGAACTGGTCGAACCCGAGGCAGGCAAACTGTTCAAGCGACTGCGCGAGGACGGCCCCATCGTCGTCACGGAGGACGACGATGGCGGCGACGCCGGGACGGCAAGCCCCGCCCCGGTGCCTACTTTCCCCGGGACCAATGCCGCGGAAGGCATGTGTGAGTAAAGCAATGGCCAAGGGGGAGCATGCACTCTATGACGAATGGGCGGATTGCCCACTTATAAGAGTCGTGGAATTTGTCACGCACGTCGCTCAGAGCTGAGCAGGGCGGATAGTGTGACGCGATCCGGTGCTTCCGACCATGGATACGCACTGTTGGATCGAGGAGGGGCGTCACCGGGGGGAGACGCTGAGCGTGGCACCGACGGAGGACTCAAACAACCGTGGATGCGCATAGCCGTGGGCGGGCGGAGGAGATCGACCCCGCCGACCAGTGGGTGCTCAACCCGCAGACCGGCAATTACGAATTGCGACTGGACCATTCCGCACCGCAGTCCCAGTTCCCTTCTTCCGCACCGTCGAGTTCCCGCTCTCCGCACTCCGCGCACTCCGCGCACTCCTCGAGAACGGCGGCGTCGAGAAGCCCGCATGCGACCGAGGCTCCCTCCCCCCGTATGCCCGCACCGCGCAACGCCGGAAGCCGCCGCTCGGGCGGTGCGGGGAGCGGTGCGGAACCAGGGACGGAAACGGGGAATGCCACGGGAGCCGGCAGCCGCAGGGTCCCGGGCAGCCGGCAGGGCAGCGGTCATGAGGTGCCGGGCCAGCGTTCCCGCCGCACGGGCGGCGGCCAGAACCGTCCCGGCGGCACGGGCGGCAGCGCATCCGCCGCCGCGGCCGGCCGCGGCCGGCGCAAGCGCAAGCAGGCCAAGTCGCGCAAGAAGAAGGTGCTGATGTGGGTCGGCGGGGTGCTGTCCTTCCTCCTCGTCGGCGTGGCGGCCGCCGCCTACCTCGTCTACCAGCACTTCAACTCCAACCTGAACACGGTGGACGTCGCGGGAGCGGGCACGGGCGGCTTCAAGAAGGACCAGGCCGTCAACATCCTGGTCGTCGGCACCGACAAGCGCAGTGGTGCGGGCAACGAGGGGTACGGCGACGCCGGCAGCCCCGGCCATGCCGACACCACGATCCTCTTCCATGTCTCCAAGGACCGGACGAACGCGACGGCGATGTCCATCCCGCGCGATCTGATCGTCGACATCCCCGACTGCGAGACCAAGGCGGAGGACGGCACCGAGGTCATCCCTGGCACGTCCGACACCCGCTTCAACGAGAGCCTCGGCCAGTCGGGCCGCGACCCCGGCTGCACCATGCGCACGGTCAAGGAGCTGACC
The DNA here is from genome assembly GCF_029846775.1 of Streptomyces chengmaiensis. Classification (NCBI taxonomy): domain Bacteria; kingdom Bacillati; phylum Actinomycetota; class Actinomycetes; order Kitasatosporales; family Streptomycetaceae; genus Streptomyces; species Streptomyces chengmaiensis. The sequence goes on along the minus strand of NZ_JARWBG010000013.1, from coordinate 126,173 downwards.
GGGGTGACCGTCGACCACTTCATGATGGCCGACTTCAACGCCGTCAAGACGATGTCGACGGCGGTCGGCGGCGTCGAGGTCTGCCTCGCCAAGGACATCAACGACAAGGACTCCAAGCTCAATCTGCCTGCCGGCAAGCATGTGGTGCAGGGCGAGGACGCGCTGGCCTTCGTCCGTACGCGCCACTCGGTGGGCTTCGGCGGCGATCTGAGCCGCATCGAGATCCAGCAGCAGTTCCTCAGCTCTCTGATCCGCAAGATGAAGTCCAGCGACACTCTCTCCAGCCCGACCAAGATGTGGGACCTGGCCGAGGCGGCGACCAAGGCGCTCACGGTCGACACCGGGATAGGCAGCATCGAGAAGCTCCGCGACCTCGGCATGGAGCTGTCCAAGGTGGACATCAAGAACATCAGCTTTGTGACCGTGCCGGTGGTCGACAACACCGACAAGGCGACGGTGCTGCTCAACGAGGCCAAGGCCAAGCCCCTGTTCTCCATGCTGCAGAACGACATCTCGCTCACCGAGGTGAAGGAGAAGGAAGCCCAGGCCAAGGCCGACGCCAAGAACAAGCAGGAGCAGCTGCTCGAGGGCCCGCAGGCGGAGCCCTCGGCGGTGCGGGTCGCCGTCTACAACGGCAGCGACACCCAGGGGGCGGCGCTTTCGACTCTGACGTGGCTGCAGAACGAGCAGGGCGTGCTGAAGTCGAGCAACGAGGGCAACGCGCCGGAGAAGCAGGCGAAGACCTCGCTGGAGTACGCCCCGAACCAGGCGGACCAGGCGCGCAAGCTCGCGGATTTGATGGGCCTGCCCGCGTCGGCGCTGAAGCCGGGCGCGCAGGACGCCGCGGAGCGTGAGCCGATGACGCTGATCCTCGGGGCGGACTTCAAGGGCGCGGGTGTGCCCGTCACCGGACCGGCGAAGACGCCGGAGGGTGTGCAGAAGGTCGAGGCGGACAAGCAGATCTGTGCCGAGTGACGCCGGGACACCGGCAACGGCACCCGCACCCGCACTGGACCGGCAACGGCACCCGCACCCGCACTGGACCGGCAACGGCACCGGGACCCGCACTGGACGGGCACCGGGACAACGGTGCCGCCACGCGACGGCGTGCACCCGAACGACCTGAGTGATGTGTGAACAGGACATGCAAATACAGGGGGACCCAGGGGTGGGGCAGGACAGAATGCCGCCGGGCGGCGGCGCGGGCACGGGCGCGGGCACGGGCGCGGGCACGGCGACAGTGACCGCGGCGGCGCCGGCTTCCGCAGCACCGCCGGACACCGGTGACGGCGGGGACTCCCACGGCGGCGGCAGACGCGGGGGCTCCCAGCGCGGAGGCAAGCGCCCGGCGCGCCAGACACGCCCGAAACGCGGCAAGCGCCGGATACTCCTGTGGACGGCGGGCACGCTCTCGCTGCTGATCCTGGGCACGGCAGGGGCGGGCTATGTCTACTACGAGCACCTCAACGGCAAGCTCAAGAAGGAAGATCTCAACCTCGGTTCGAGGGCGATGCCCGACCACAAGGCGAACGCCTTCGGGCAGACCCCGCTGAACATCCTGCTCATCGGCTCCGACGCGCGTAACTCCGAGGAGAACCAGAAGCTCGGCGGCGCCAAGGAGACCTTCGACTCGCCGCCGCTCGCGGATGTGCAGATGCTGGTGCATCTGTCGGCGGACCGCAGCAACATCTCGGTGATCAGCATGCCGCGCGACACCCTGGTGAAGTTCCCGGAGTGCACCGACCCGGACACCGGGGAGGCCTATCCCGCCACTGCCGGAGTGCGGCCGGTGAACGAGTCCCTGGGCCGCGGGGGCCCGGGCTGCACGGTGGCCACCTGGTACGAGCTGACCGGCATCACCATCGACCACTTTATGATGATCGACTTCGCGGGTGTGGTGTCGATGGCCGACGCGATAGGAGGCGTGCCGGTCTGCGTCGACCGGAACATCCATTCACGCAACGCCCAGGGCAAGGGCTCCGGTCTGAAGCTGGAGGCGGGCACACATCCCGTCAAGGGCGAGCAGGCGCTGCAGTGGCTGCGCACCCGCTACGGCTTCGAGGACGGCTCCGACCTCGCCCGTACGCACGCGCAGCATATGTATATGAACTCCATGGTCCGGGAGTTGCGCGCCAACACCAAGCTCACCGACCCCAACAAGCTGCGCAAGCTCGCCGAGGCGGCCATCGAGGCGCTGACGGTCGACAAGGGCATCGACAGCGTCGGGAAGCTGTACGACCTCGGTCAGGCGCTCAAGAGCGTGCCCACGGACCGGATCACCATGACCACGATGCCGAACTTCTACTCGCAGCGGCCGGGGTACCAGGGCAAGGTGGAGCCGGAGCCGGAGGACGCGGAGCAGCTGTTCCGTATGGTCCGCGAGGACACCCCGCTGGACGGAAAGGGCGTCAAGAAGCCTCCGGCCAAGCCCGCGGAGTCCAAGGACCCTGCGGCGGCGCCCGCGGAGATTCCGGTGATGGTGCAGAACGGCACCGACGGCGACGGCCTGCTCGCCGCCCGCGGGCGGGCGACGGCGGTCGCCGGTCTGCTCGCCGACAAGGGCTTCACTCTGGCGCGGGCGGAGAGCGCCCGCAATCCGGTGAAGACGACCGTGGTGCGGTTCTCCAACGCCGAGTTGGAAGGGGATGCCCAGGCGGTCGCGAAGGCGCTGGGGATTCCGCTGTCGTCGGTGAAGAAGTCGACGGACGTCACGGGCATCACGCTGACGGTCGGAGCGGACTGGCGGGAGGGCGACGCCTTCCCCAAGGCGACGCCGAAGCAGGACGACAAGGCGCCGGAGTCGGCACGGCCGCTCAACGGCGCGGACGACACAGAGTGCATGGAGGTCCAGGAGGGCTTCACCTGGTAGCGGAGGGCTGAGCAGACGGTCAGAGCCCGGGTGGCGCGCACCCGGGCCCTTCCTCTTTCCCGTCCCCGTGCCTCAGGCTTTCTTGTCCCCGTGCCTCAGGCGGTCTTCACGGCCGGGCGGCGGCTCGCGATGACCCTCTTCGCCAGCGAGCGGGGGCTGGTGAGGAAGCCGTACCCCCACGACATGTGCATGGTGGCGAGCGCCACGGGGATCTGCAGCCGGGCCTTGAGCGGCAGGCCCCTGCCCGCCGGGACCGAGCCCGCGGCGATCGCGGCGAGGTACCCGGCCGGGACGGCGAAGCCGAGCGGGGTGAGGGCCGCGCCGACGACGACACCGGCGGCGATGGCGCACACGGCGGTCGGCGGGGCCAGATAGCGCAGACTGATCGACCCCTGGTGGTAGCGGGCGACCACATGACGCCAGCGGCCGTACTCCTTGTACTGCTTGGCCAGCGCCCGTACGGAGGGCCGGGGCCGGTACTGCACCTTCAGCTCCGGCGAGAACCAGATCAGCCCGCCCGCCTCGCGGATGCGGAAGTTCAGCTCCCAGTCCTGGGCGCGGATGAACTCCTCGTTGTATCCGCCCTGCTGCTCCAGCGCCTCGCGGCGAAAGACGCCCAGATACACGGTCTCGGCGGGGCCGGCCTGGCCGCCGGTGTGGAAGGCGGCGTTCCCGACGCCGACCTTCGACGTCATCGCGGCGGCGACGGCGTGCTCCCAGTCGTTCTCGCCCTCGGCGTGCATGATGCCGCCGACGTTCTGCGCGCCGGTCTCCTCCAGCAGCCGCACCGCGGTGGCGATGTAGTCCGGCGAGAGCATGCCGTGCCCGTCGACCCGTACGACGACGGGGTGCCGGGACGCCTTGATGGCGGCGTTCAGCCCGGCGGGGGTGCGGCCGGTGGGGTTCGGCACCGTGTGGACGCGCGGGTCCTCCCGTACCAGCTCGGCGGCGATCTCGTCAGTGCGGTCCGCAGACGGCCCGAGGGCGATCACCACCTCCAGCTCGCCGTCGTACTCCTGCTCGAGGATATGGCGGACCGAGTTGCGCAGATGTCGCTCCTCATTGAGGACCGGCATGATCACGGAGACAGGCGGTGTGGCGTTCATCGTCCGCACACGTTACCGCGAACGGGCGACATGGCCGTGCGACAGCCGGGTCGCTGCCGCCTGGCGGAGATCGTATGGGCCTACGGTGCTCAGGATGCGCCGGTTGCGTAGGTGCCGGATGTCGTGTGGCCCCGGCTCTCCGGTACGTCCCGGAGGTCGGGACGTACCGGAGGTCGGGACGTACCGGTCCGGCGGTCGCAGCGGCCTTCGGCCGTCCGGCTTCCGGGCCGTACGGGCCGTCGGCCACCCGACCACCCGACCACCCGACCACCCATCGTCCGGCACCCGTCGTCCGGCTGCCGGTCGTCCGGCTGCCGGCCGTCCGGCTGCTGGCCGTCCGGCCATCCGTCGTCCTGGTTTTCCTGTCGCCCGCGGAGGTGCCCCGTGCCCACACCGCCCCGCCCCCGCCGTCAGGCCCGCTCGGCAGCCTCCCCGTCGCCCTCCCCGCGGAGTCGAGGGCAAGGGGGCGGGCGCGGCCGCCCGCCGGCCGGGGCGGGCAAACCGGGAGCACGGCCGCGGCCCCGACCCCAGCCCCGGCCCGGCCCCCGGCGGCCGGCCAGACGGCCCCGGTGGGGACTGCGGGCGGCGACCGCGCTGTCCGTGCTGGTCCTGGGCGCGGGCGGCATCGGCCACGCCATCGTGACGGGCCTGGACGCGGGCCTCGACCGGATCGACCCCTTCAAGGACATGAAGAACCGCCCCGAAGCGGGCCACGGCCTGAACATCCTGCTCGTCGGCACCGACGACCGCGACAAGATCGGCCGGGACGAGAAGGTCAAGTACCGTCTCGGCGGAGCACCCTGCAACTGCACCGACACGATCATGCTGGTGCACATCTCCGAAGACCGCGGGCGCGCCAGCGTGGTGAGCCTGCCGCGCGACAGCTACGCGGAGATCCCCGAGCACACGGACCTCACCAGCGGCGAACGCCACCGGCCCCACCCGGTGAAGCTCAACGCCGTGTATGCGGAGGGCGGGCCGCAGCTGACCGTGCGGACGGTCGAACACATGACCAAGGTGAAGATCGACCACTATCTGGAGGTCGACTTCACCAGCTTCATGAAGACGGTGGACGTGCTGGGCGGAGTCGAGATCTGCACGGCCCGCCCGCTGAAGGACTCCCACACGGGCCTGGAACTGGCCGCCGGCACCCACCGGATGGACGGCGGCCAGGCGCTTCAGTACGTGCGCTCCCGCCATGTCGACGGGGCCGCCGACCTGGGCCGCATGGAGCGCCAGCAGCGTTTCCTGGCGGCGCTGGCGGCCCAGGCGGCCGACAGCGGGGTGCTGCTGAACCCGGTGAGGTTCCGGGACGTCGCCTCGACGGTGCTCAGGTCGGTGCGGGCCGACAAGGGCTTCGGCACCGAGCAGATGCTGGCGCTGGGCAAGGCCATGCGGGGCTTCACCCCCGCGTCGTCGGAGTTCACGACCGTGCCGGTCGGAGATCACAGCTTCCCGGTGAAGGGCATCGGCTCGACGGTGAAGTGGGACCCGGCCAAGGCGAAGCGCATCTTCCGGGCGCTGCGCGACGACAAGCCGCTGGCGTCCCCGCCGTCCGGCGGCCCCCCGAAGGCGCCGGAGGGCCCCAGGCCCGCCCTGGTCGACGTGCCGCCGCGGCAGATCAGGGTGCAGGTCTACAACGGCACGCACACGGACGGGCTGGGCCGTAAGGCGGACGCGGAGCTGCGCGCCGTCGGCTTCGCCACCACGCGCGCCCCGCTGAACGGCGCGAGCCGCGAGGTGAAGCGCACCTCCATCGCATACGACCCCCGCTGGGACCGCTCGGCGAAGACCCTGGCGGCCGCCCTGCCGGGCGCCGAGCTGCGCGCGGTCAAGGGCCAGGGCGCGACACTGCGGGTGACGCTGGGGGCGGATTTCAAACGGGTGACGCCGGTGCGGGCGGAGGACCCGCAGCGCAGCGAGCTGGGGGCGGTCACGGGAGACCAGGTGGTCTGCCCCTAAGCGCCCCGCGCTCGGGTCAGTCCTCCATCCCCTCGGCGGCGCGCTTCTCGCGGAGCTCCTTGATGGCGCGGCGGCGGGCGAGCCGGTGGGTGCGGCGGATCTGGGCCTCCTGGTACCGGCGGCGGTCGCGGTCGGTCTCGGGGATCACCTGCGGTACGGGGCGGGGCTTGCCGTCCCCGTCGACCGCCGCGAAGACGAGGTAGGCGCTGCCGACCTGCTGGGCGGGGGTCGACTCGTTCCAGCGCTCGGCCAGGACCCGTACGCCGACCTCCATGGAGGAGCGTCCGGTCCAGTTCACCTGGGCTTTCACATGAACGAGATCTCCGACGCGGACCGGCTCAAGGAAGACCATCTCGTCCATGGAGGCGGTGACCGCGGGCCCGCCGGAGTGCCGCCCGGCGACCGCGCCCGCCGCGTCGTCCACCAGTTTCATGATCACGCCGCCGTGCACGGTGCCGAGGAGGTTGGTGTCGGAGCCGGTCATGATGTGGCTGAGGGTGGTGCGGGACGCGGAGGTGGGCTTGCCCGGAATCTCGCTCTCCGAGCGCAGAGCCTGATCTGTCATGCCCTCCACGATATGTCGGCCCGTACGTCTGTCCGCATTGCATCAGCCTTGCAACAGCAGTGCTCCTGTTTCCCACCCTCTCTGTCAGGGCTCGTGACCCTGACTGCACACTGGTCCGCATGAATCAGTGGCCCGATGGATGGACGGACGACCGCGGCGACGCCGGCAACGGCGGCAACGGGTACGGGCGCGGCAGCGGCGCGACACGGCCGGAGGGCGCGCGGGTGATGCCCCATGTCCAGCGCGGGGGCCAGCCCCGGCGGCCCCAGCAGCCGCCGCGGCCGAGTGTGCCCCCGCCGCCCGCGCAGCAGCCGCAGTACGGGGGCGTCCCGCCGCAGCAGGGCTACGCCGACGGCTACAACACGGGCCAGGTGTACGGCACCCCTGGCGGTGGCCGCCCCGGCGGCACGGGCGGCCACGGGGGCCCCGGCGGTCCCGGCGGCCCTCCCGGGCGCGCCCCGCGGACGAGTCCTCCCCCGGACTGGCGTCGCCGCATCAAGATCGGTTCCATCGTGCTGGTCACGGCGGTGCTGGCCACGTCCATAGGCACCTACTTCTGGGCGGACTCCAAGATGCGCCGGGAAGTCGACCTCTCCAAGGTCATCGAGCGCCCGAAGGACGACGGCTGCACGACGTACCTGGTCGTGGGCTCCGACAGCCGCGAGGGCATGACCGCCGAGGACAAGAAGAAGCTCCACACCGGCTCGGCGGAGGGCAAGCGCACGGACTCCATGATGATCCTCGCGGCCTGCGGCAGCGGCGACACCCTGATCTCCCTCCCCCGCGACTCGGATGTGGAGATACCGTCCTTCAAGGGCTCCGAGTCGGGCAAGCTCTTCCCGAACCAGGGCCGCCGCACCAAGCTGAACGCGGCGTACGCGGAGGACGGCCCCGAGCTGCTGGTCCGCACGGTCGAGCACAACACGGGCCTGCGCATCGACCACTACGCGGAGATCGGATTCGCGGGCTTCGCCAACATCGTGGACGCCCTCGGCGGCGTCGAGATGGACATCCCCAAGGCCTTCAAGGACGAGAAGTCCGGCGCGGACTTCCAGGCGGGGAAGCAGACCCTCGACGGCGAACAGGCCCTCGCCTTCGTCCGCACCCGCTACGCCTTCGCGGGCAGCGACCTGGACCGCACGAAGAACCAGCAGAAGTTCCTCGCGGCCCTCGCCAACCAGACGGCCACCCCCGGCACCGTCCTCAACCCGTTCCGCCTCTACCCCACGATGGGCGCGGGCCTGGACACCCTCATCGTCGACGAGGACATGTCCCTGTGGGACCTGTCCCAGATGTTCTTCGCCATGAAGGGCGTCAACGGCGGCGACGGCACCTCCATGAACATCCCGATCTCCGGCAGCCGCGGCTCCAACCTGGTCTGGGACAAGGCGAAGGTCCAGCAGCTCGTCAAGCAGATCCAGAACGACGAGAAGGTCACGGTCACCTCGAACTGACGCGCGCCGGCTTCACGCCCCCGTCGACCGCCTCCCGGCTGCGGGCCCTCTCCGGCGCGGCCTCCCTGAAGGCCGCGCCTTAGTTAGAGGCCCGTGGCGACGGCGGGGCTCATGCGACGCGTACCTCGCCGGGGCGGTGATCACGTCGATGACCTCGGGAGCGGGGGCGTCCTCGACGTAGAGCTCCAGCGCCTCGCGCAGGTTCTCCAGGGCTTCCTCGATGGTCTCGCCCTGGGAGGTCACCTCGATCTGGAGGCAGCGCGCCACGTACCACTCTCCCTCGTGAGTGATCGCGGCGGTCAGGTGCACTGCGTCAGCCGTCATGCGGCCACTCTGGCTCGCACTACCCCGCCGGACAGCGAATTTCCCCGTGGTCCGCCCCCAACGACCTACCCCTCGCAGGTCACCGCCCGGTGCATCGGCCCACTGTGAACGCGGTTGGGCCGGTGAGCCCTGCCTCTATGCCGTCATTCATATCCACGGCCTCGAAGCCGGCCCACTCCGCGTAACGCTCCAACTCGCGGGGGAACAGGACGCTCTCCGGATTTCATGGGCGGTGCCGTGCGACGGGACCGGTACTACTCCCAGACGCCCGGCTGCGAACTACGCCGGTTCCAGCACCACCGCCGGGAGCATGCCCTCCACGATTGGCTCCTTCGGCAGGGAGAGACCGAAGAACCGCTCGACAACCCCCAGCGCGGTGCGGTGGACCTCCCTCTCGTCCCGTTCGTGGTCCGGGAGGCCGGCGGCTGTCAGACAATCCTGCAGGCGGGCTGCTGTCGCGGGATCGCCTTCGACCCCTTCGTAGCCCCACGAGGCGTCCAAGTACAGGTTGCACGCACTCAGCAGGCGACCGTCGTAGGCATACTCGAACTGCGGCGGGACCGGTTTGCCGTTTTCCTCCTCGTACTCCAGGAGGCAGACGTGCACACCGTCGCGCGAGATCGGCGTCACAGAGCCGAACTCGCCCCACCAGCCGCCGTATGCGACCGCGTATGCCCAGTCCCCGGTGCGGCCGATCCGCAGGCCTATGCCTTCGAAGGAATCGCCAAAGGTGTCGTCCATGAGATCCACCAGGGTGTCTCCGGTGTGCTCCCCCACCGCGACGGCGATGCACAGTTCACCGCTCACAGTTGCCGCGAGGCGGTCGGCGAGCACTTCCGGAGGAAGCCCGCGCGCCAGCACGACGTGATATCCCCCGAAGGCGATGGATTGAGGGGCGGCAAGCCAGATTGTTCCATCGGTCATGCCACCATCCTGTCCCACCCGTCTGACAACGCCGGACCAGAAATACCACGGGAGGCCCTTGAACCGGGGCGTCCTCGCCACCGCACACTGGTTACCCCCATCAGCGTCGCCGCCGGCTCACAGCGGCTCGCCCCCGAAGACTGAGCCGACTGCCCCACCGAAGTCGGCCGACGGCCAGCCCGACCGCAGCAGTAAGGAGTCGACGCACGTGCCCCTTGATGACCAGCCAAGTTGGGCTCTGCTCCGGGAACTCGACGACCCCGACCACTTGGAGTTTCCCCGCGGATACAACCACACCGCCAGCCGAGCGAGGTTCAACCAGCTCGCAGACCGCCTGAACCTGCGATTCGACTGCATCTGCACAGATGCTGCGCTGCCACAGCATCTCCGCACCCGAGGAACTCCGCGACCAGGTACGGAACCTGACGCGGACGCAGCTCATCCGCGCCTGCGCCTCCTGGCGGCCGGACTAGACCGCCTTCCGCGACCCGGCTGGGGGCCGACGTCGATTCCGCTGATCGCGGGCACGCCGGACGTCGACGGGGACTCCCGCCCCGACTTCTGGACGCTGTTCTCCGACGGCAAGGTCTACCTCTACCCGGGCGGCTCCAACTGGCACGGCACCCGCCGCCTGGTGATCAGCGGCGACACCGCCGAGGGCACGAACTGGTCCCGCCCGGTGGCACTGGGGTGAGCCAGGCGGTGTGACGAGGCGCGAGGCCGGGGAGTCCGGAAGGGCTCCCCGGCCTGTCGCACCCCTGGAGCGGGATCCCGACCGGCGCGCCTCACGTGATCATCTACCCGACCACGCGAATATCGGCGATGCGCCATGGACCGGGGTGGTCCGTACCCTCCTACTGTCCTCGTGACGGCAGGGCAACGGCCCTGTACAGAAGGAGGGGCACGATGGTGCGTAAGGAACTGACCCGCCTTACCGGCAACGCGGGATGTCGCAGACGAAGCTCAGCAACATTGAAACCGGGCGAGTCACGCCCAGCCTTGTAGATGTTGAGCTGATTCTTGGTGCTCTCGACGCTCGATCGGAAGTTGCGGCGGAGGTAGCCGCCCTCGCGCGACTCGCCAACACGGAGTGGCAGGGCAAGCGGGCATCGTGGCGCAGGGGGTTGGAGAAGCGGCAGGCGGAGTTGGCCGGCCTCGAAGCGGAAGCCACGACGCTCCGCTACTTCGACGCTCGCGAAGATCGGCGCGAATGCGTGGGCGGTGGGTGACAGCAAGCGGCCCGGCATGGAGCCCCTGCGGTTCACCACGGCCGAGCTGGACGCGGCCGGCATCGACCCGGCCCGGTTCGGTCTGTCCGCCTGACGGGGCTCTGTCTCCGGCCGGTCCGTGCCCCTTCTGATGCGGCGGGGGCCGGTCGGGCTCCAGCGTCCCTGAACACCCGGAAGAGGTACGACCATTGCACCACCACGGGTACCTGTGGGCCGGCCCCAAGCAGCGGTTCGACGTCGAGGCCCTGCGGCGGCCCCCGCACTCCGGTCCGCCCCCGGCCGACAGCAGCCCCGATCTGGTCCAGCGGTACAAGGACGTGAAGGCGGAGTTCCCCGCCGTGGACCTGCCGCCGCTGGAAACGGCGTGCTGGCTGGTCAAACCGCGCACGCTGGTGCGCGGCACCTGGGAAGAACCGAAGGAGGCGGCGGTGTGGCTCGGAGAACGGCTTGCCTTGTACGCGTCCCGGTTCGCTTCCGGCTCCGACCGTGACAGTGCACGGCTGGGGATACTGGTTGATTCCGCTGCCGAGCGACTCGGCTGGGGCGGCGACGTATCGCACGGGTTCTACCTGGAGCGGCCCTCGTTCTTGTCCCTGGCCCTGGTGTGCTGCTCCCCCAATCGTGCAGCGCCAGGGCTGGGCTGCCCGCTCCGATCCGGCCAGCCGCCGGGCAGGGCCGCTCCGACCCAGTAGATCCCCCCGCTCGCGCGGTCCCCGGCGTCTCGCGCCGGGGACCGACGGTCCTTACGGCAGGTTGCGGGCCATGACGATCCGCTGCACTTGGTTCGTGCCTTCATAAATCTGGGTGATCTTGGCGTCGCGCATCATGCGCTCGACCGGGTAGTCACGGGTGTAGCCGTAGCCGCCGAGGAGCTGGACGGCGTCCGTGGTGACCTCCATGGCGACGTCGGAGGCGAAGCACTTGGCCGCGGCGCCCTGGAAGGTCAGGTCGCCGTCTCCCCGCTCCGACTTGGCGGCCGCCGCGTAGGTGAGCTGACGGGCGGCCTCGATCTTCATGGCCATGTCGGCGAGCATGAACTGGATGCCCTGGAAGTCGGCGATCGGCTTGCCGAACTGCTTGCGCTCCTGGACGTAGCCCTTGGCGTAGTCGAGGGCGCCCTGGGCGATGCCGAGGGCCTGGGCCGCGATGGTGATGCGGGTGTGGTCCAGGGTCTTCATGGCGGTGGCGAAGCCGGTGCCCTCCGCGCCGATCATGCGGTCGGCGGGGATGCGGACGTTGTCGAGGTAGACCTCCCGGGTCGGGGAGCCCTTGATGCCGAGTTTCTTCTCCGGGGCCCCGAAGGAGACGCCCTCGTCGCCCTTCTCGACGACGAAGGCCGAGATGCCCTTGGAGCGCTTCTCCGGGTCGGTGACGGCCATGACCGTGTAGAACTCGGAGACGCCGGCGTTGGTGATCCAGCGCTTGACGCCGTTGAGGATGTAGTGGTCGCCGTCGCGGACCGCCTTGGTCTTCATGCCGGCGGCGTCGGAGCCCGCGTCCGGCTCGGAGAGGCAGTACGAGAACATCGCGTCGCCCTTGGCGAGCGGGCCCAGGTACTTCTTCTTCAGGTCCTCGGAGCCGGAGAGGATCACCGGGAGCGAGCCGAGCTTGTTGACCGCGGGGATCAGGGAGGAGGAGGCGCAGGCGCGGGCCACCTCCTCGATCACGATCACGGTGGCGAGGGCGTCGGCGCCCGCGCCGCCGTACTCCTCGGGGACGTGCACGGCGTGCAGATCGGATGCGGTGAGCGCGTCCAGCGCCTCCTGCGGGAAACGGGCTTCCTCGTCAACAGCCGCCGCAAACGGCGTGATCTTCGCTTCGGCGAGCGAGCGGACCGTCTCGCGGAGCATGTCGTGCTCTTCGGACGGGCGGTACAGATCGAAGTCAGACACTGTCGGAATCTCCCTTAGACGCCAAGGTCGCTCACTCGCCCCAGCAGTTGCTAACTACCGTTAAGTAACTCAAATCCTAGAGGGCGGGGCGCTCACGGGCCTACGTGAGTTTGGTGACAGCGGGAAACGTGCCCCCGAGCGGGCCCGACTATGCTCAGGCCCGCAGCGACGCCGTCATCAGCACTGGAGCACCCATGGCCCTCAAGATCACCGTGATCGGCACCGGCTATCTCGGCGCCACCCACGCCGCGGCCATGGCGGAACTGGGTTTCGAGGTGCTCGGGCTCGATGTGGCGCCCGAGAAGATCGAGATGCTGGCGGCCGGCCGCGTGCCGATGTACGAGCCGGGCCTGGAAGAGCTGCTGCGCCGACATGTGGCGGGGCAGGACGGCTCGACGGGGCGGCTGCGGTTCACCACCTCGTGGGAGGAGGTCGGCGCGTTCGGCGACGTCCACTTCGTGTGCGTCAACACCCCGCAGAAGCACGGCGAGTACGCCTGCGACATGTCGTACGTGGAGTCCGCCTTCGCCTCCCTGGCACCGGTGGTGCGGGACGGCTCGCTGGTCGTCGGCAAGTCCACCGTGCCCGTCGGCTCGGCGCAGCGGCTCGCGGAGTGGCTGCCCGAGGGGGCGGAGCTGGCCTGGAACCCGGAGTTCCTGCGGGAGGGCTTCGCGGTGCAGGACACCCTGCACCCGGACCGGATCGTGATCGGCGTCGCCAGCGAGCGGGCCGAGAAGCTGCTGCGCGAGGTGTACGCGACGCCGCTGGGCGAGGGATCGCCGTTCGTCGTGACCGACTTCCCGACCGCGGAGCTGGTGAAGACGTCCGCGAACTCCTTCCTCGCGACGAAGATCTCCTTCATCAACGCGATGGCGGAGGTGTGCGAGGCCGCCGGCGGCGATGTGGCGAAGCTGGCGGAGGCGATCGGCCACGACGAGCGGATCGGGAAGAAGTTCCTGCGCGCCGGGATCGGGTTCGGCGGCGGCTGTCTGCCGAAGGACATCAGGGCCTTTATGGCGCGGGCCGGCGAGTTGGGCGCGGACCAGGCGCTGACGTTCCTGCGGGAGATCGACTCGATCAACATGCGCCGCCGCGGGCAGATGGTGGAGATGGCGCGGGAGGCGCTGGGCGACGGGTCGTTTCTGGGGAGGCGGGTCGCCGTGCTGGGCGCGGCCTTCAAGCCCGACTCCGACGACGTGCGGGACTCGCCCGCGCTGAATGTGGCCGGGCAGATCCATCTGCAAGGCGGTCAGGTGACGGTGTACGACCCCAAGGGCATGGACAACGCCCGCCGTCTCTTCCCCACGCTGGGGTACGCGGACAGCGCGCTGGAGGCCGTGCGGGGCGCGGACGTGGTGCTGCATCTGACCGAGTGGGCGGAGTTCCGGGAGCTGGACCCGGCGGAGCTGGGCGCGGTGGCGACGCGGCGGGTCGTGCTGGACGGGCGCAACGCGCTGGACGCGGCGCGCTGGCGCGAGGCGGGGTGGACGTACCGCGCGATGGGGCGGCCGCACGCCTAGCGCGCGGCGGGGCCGGCATCCGGCACCCGGCGGGCGGCCGCCGGGTCGCACCCGGCGAGGGCCCGCCGCCGGGTGGCGTCCCGCCGAGTGGTGTAGCCGATCAAGCTGGCGGAATCCCCGGGTCGCGGCCCGAATCGCCCTCGCCGGAGGCCATGTTGAGGCTCGCCGAGCAGGGACCAGCGGTGATCGCACGACGGCCCGCAGCGGCACGTACCGGACGGCTCCGAAGCGGAGGCGACGGACCGTGATCGGCTACACCACGACGGGGGACACGGCCCGCCGCCCGTGGCGGGCGGCGGCGGTGAACCGGCCCGTGCCGCGCGGGAGCCGGGCCTTGAGCGGGTCCGGTGAAGTCCGGCGCGGTGACGGCGTGGTCTTCCGGCGCGGTTCGGCAGGGCCCCCCAAGGGGCGCGGGGCTGGATCGATATGCGGCTCCGCCGCGCGGGCGCGACCGGCCACGAGGTATCGCACACGCTCGGCGGCCGGTCGGTCGCGGCACTTCCCGCGGAACGCTCAGCCGGCGGTCGGTCGGTCGCGGCACTTCCCGCGGAGCGCTCAGCCGGCGGCCGACCTGTTGGCGCGGTAGGTGCGCATCTTGGCGCGGGCGCCGCAGTACGACATGGAGCACCAGCGGCGGCGGGCGGCGGGGCTGCGGTCGTAGTAGGCCCATTGGCAGTCGTCGGCCCGGCATGCCTTGAGGCGGGGCCAGGTGCCGTCCGCGGAGGCCGCGGCGATGGCGGCGGCCACGCGTGAGGCCAGGGTGTGGGGGGCCGCCGGGCGGAGGGTGGCTGCGCCGTCCTCGGAGAGCGTCACCAGGAGCGGGGCCTCGGCCAGCAGGCGGTCGAGGGCCGTGGGTGAGCGGCCCGGGGGCAGATGGCCCGCGTGGGCGAGGCAGGCGGCGCGCAGGGCCTCGCGGAGTTCGCGCGCGGCCGGGACGTCCTGTTCGGTGATTCCGAAGGGCTCCCGGCCCTCCGCTGTGTCGAGCCGGTCCACGCCCGTGTCGACGTACACCGTGTTGACCAGGGCTTCGATCAGCGCCAGGCCGCCGGGGGCGGGCGCTCTGTCATTCATGGTTGCGACGTTACCCCCGGTGCGGCATCATTCGGTAACCGCGTTACCGGTTGAACCTGCCTATCGGTAACCACCCAAGGGGATGAGGAGGAAGCATGGGGATCGCAACCATGGGGGCCGTGATACTCGACTGTCCCGACCCCGTCGCGCTCGGCCGCTTCTACGCGGCACTGCTCGGCGGTGAGAGCGAAGAGGTCGGCCAGGGCTGGGTCGCCCTGAGGGGAACCGAAGGCACGCCGCTCGGCTTCCAGGCCGCGCCCGGTTTCGTACCGCCGAAGTGGCCCGCACCGGACGCCTCGCAGCAGTTCCATCTGGATCTGACCGTCGAGGACCTGGACGCCGCGGAGCGGGAGGTGCTCGCGCTCGGAGCGAAGCCGCTGGACGCGGACGACAAGGCGCGGTCCTGGCGGGTGTACGCGGATCCCGCGGGCCACCCGTTCTGCCTCTGCGCCGGCTGAGCGACGCGCCGCGAGCCGGGAACCCTTGGCATGTCCGCGGCGCGCCACAGTACGCTCCTCAGACATGATCGAGGGGGATCTCTCCGACCTGTTCTCGCTCACCCGCCTGGCAGGCAGGCCGGAGGCGCTTGCGGCCGGGCTGGACTGGCTCCTCCGGCAGGGTGCGGAGACCGCCGCCGTGCTGGACGCGGACGGGACTGTGCTGTGTCTGCCCGCCTCCGGGGCCGGTGCCGGTCCCGGCAGTGGCGTCGGCCCCGGCAGCGGCCCCGGCAGCGGCGTCGGCACTGCCACCGGCCCTGGTCCCACGGCCGGCGCCGCCCTCCGCGCCGCCTGCGACGCCGTGCCCGAGCTCGACCGGCGCGGCGTCGCCGCCTCCGTACTGCCCGGCGACCGCCTCAGTCCCCTTGTTCACCTCGTGTCGCTCGGCACGGGCGGGCACAGCGGGAAGGGCGCGAAGGTCGGCGCGCCCTACCTCGCCGTCACCGGCTGCGCGGGGCGTGTCAGCGGTGGCTCGCTGACCGACGTGGCCCGCTTCCTCGGACTGCTCTGGCGGCTGGAGAAGGCCGAACGGGACTGCCGGCGCCGTGAGTCGGCAGACGCCCACAGCCGCGAGGCGGTACTCCACCTCCTCATGATCGGGGACGTGCCCCCGGCTCAGCGGATAGCGGCCGCGCTGCAGCCCCCGCTGCCCGCGTCGGTCCATGTCCTGATCGTCGAGTGTCCCGTGGGCCGCCGCGACGGCATCGCGGAACACATCACCCGGCTGACCGGGGGAAAGACCTGGATCGTGCCCTGTCCGGTCCGGCCCAGACACCTCATCGCCCTGCCGCCCGGCGCATCCTGCCGTGCCTCCGCCGGGGCGTCCGGCGGCGACCCCGTCGACTGGTTCCGGGAACTGACCCCGCTCCAACAGGACCCCTGCCCGGTGGGAGTCAGCGAAGAGGTGCCGCTGCGGGACGTGTCCGTCGGGTACGAGCAGGCGTTCCACGCCCTGGCGGTGGCGCGCGACCTGCCGGAGGGCTGCTCCCGCTTCGGGCGGCCCGTAGGCATCACCCCGCTCCTGAGCGCGGACAGCAGGGCGTGGGCCCGGACAGTGCTGGAGCCCTGCCTCACATACGTCCCCCGCCGCCGGGCCGCCCCCGGAGCGGCGGAGCTGCTGGGCACCCTCTCCTCCTGGCTCTCCTTCGGCAGCGCCGCCCACCTCCACCTGAAGGTTCATCGCAACACGCTCGCCGCTCGCCTCCGGCTCATCGCGTCGCTGCTCGCGCCGGACCTCGGCAGCACCGCCGGCCAGGCGGCCGTCTGGCTGGCGCTGCGCGTGCACACGGCTGCGGCCGTCAGCGCGGCAGGCACGCCGGGATCGGCGCACGGCGTCCGCACCCTGGCGGACGTCCTGGCCACACCGCCCGCGAAGGCATGGGCGCACCGTCAGCTCGCCGAGCTGGAACGCCCGGATCTGCCGGTCGCGTTCGCCTCGGTACGCGCCTGGCTCCAGGCCGACACCCGTCTTCCCGCGACGGCCGCAGCCCTTGGGGTCTCCCCAGCCGCGGCCCGGAAGCGGCTGGTCAGAGCGGAGAGAGCACTGGGACGTTCACTGCTTCAGGCCCCCAGCGCCAAGTACGAGCTGTGGCTGGCCCTCACCGCGCTGAACCGCTGGTGAGCCGCTGGAGGTCGCTGGTGGGTCGCCAGAGAGCCATGACCGGACCATGGCCGGACCATGCATGGGCCATCGGTGGTCATGGGTGGGCACGGGTGGCCATGGGTGTCATGGGTGGGCACGGGTGGCCATGGGTGTCATGGCTGGGCATGACTGAGCCATCTCGGGTCCGGGTACGTCTCCGGGCCCGGCACATCGCTGTGCAGGCCATTACCCCCTCGCCCGGTCACTGTGCGAGGCGCACCTTCTCCGCCCGGACGCCGGGCCATAGCCTCCTCGCGGCGGGGGCCACACGGGGGATGGCCCCCGCCACAACGGCGCACCCGGCGCGCCCGTCAGGCGGCCGCGCGGGCGACGAACTCCGCCGCTCGTAGCACCCGCAGGGTGTTTCCCCAGGTGATGGCCGCGATATCGGCCTCCGGCCAGTTCCGGTCCAGGAGTTCGGCGATCAGCCGTGGGAAGCAGGAGACGTCCTTGAGACCGGGCGCGTGCGGGCTGCCCGTGTCGAACGCGCCGCTGAGTGCGACCGTTTCCACGCCCGCCGTGTCAGAGATGCCGTCGAGGCGGTCGGCCGTCTCGCGGATCGAGGACGCCGTGCACAGGACCATGTACACGCCCCGGTTCGCCCGCAGCTGCCGCAGCACCTCGTCGGAAAGGTCGCCCGGGTGATGGGACAGGACGGCCGGGGCCTTGGCGATCGTGAGCGTACGGCGCATCGTGTCGGGCGAGCAGCCGGAGAGATCGACGAGGATGCCCAGGCGGTTCATCTCCAGGACTGCCTCGTGCCCGAAGGGCGTCAGCGCCGACCTGGCCGCGCCCGGGTCCGCTCCCGCGAGTGTGACGCTGCGGACGCCGAGTCTCCGGTACGCGCGGAGCACGGAGAGCGAGCCGGCGAGCGCGGCGCCCGCCGCCGGCCCCAGCAGGGTCGCCACCCGGCCGCGGTTGCGGGCGTCTGCCATGTCATCGGCGCCGAAGGCCAGGCTCAGGCCCTCCGGGCAGCTCGCCACCAGCGACCGCACCAGCTCGATCTGTTCCAGCGTGGCGCGCAGCACTGCGTCGCCGCTCGCATCGGACGGGACGAGCAGCGAGACGAACTGGGCGCCCACACCTCCGTGGCGCAGCCGCGGGATGTCGGTCTCCAGCAGGCTGTCGCCGTGTTCGAGGTCGCACCAGGGCGACTCGTTGAGTCCTCTGGCCAGCCCGCTGTAGCCGTCCGCCACGGGATGGCGGGACAGCAGCTCGCGTGCCCGGGCGAGCACCGGGTCCTCAAGGATGCGGGCGACGTCCGAGGTGGAGGCTGCCGCGGGGGGTGGAGCGGCCTCGGGGGGTGAGGAGGTATCGGAGGACGCCGTGGGGTCCGCCGTGGGGTCCGTACGCTCGTCGGCGCCCGCGGGTGCGGCGGCGTCCGTGGACACGGCGGACGGCGCGCCGGATATCGCCCCGTCCGGCGGCTCGCCGACCGCGTCTCCTGCCGCGGGGTCCACCTGGGGGTCGTCCTGCAGATCTGCCATGGCTGGGGCTCCGAACACTCGACAGCACCGGCCGGCACTGGCCGTACGGCAACCGTGGCACGGCCCCGCCCCGGGGTCGCGGCAGCGTGCTGTGTTCGGGCGACTTCCCGACGGGACGCACGAGAGCGCGCAACGCACGAGAGCGGCGAGACGAGAGCGGGACACCCGGCAGCAGGAGCCCCGAGAGCGCGACACCCCGGAGTGGGAGCCCGGTGAACGCGACACCCCGGAGCAGGAGCCCCGAGAGCGCGACACCCCGGAGTGAGAGCCCCATGAACGCGACGCCCCGGGCAGCAGGGGACCCCAGAGCACGACGCCCTGCGCGCGGGCGCCCGCGCGCAGGGCGTCGTGCAGCGGCCCCCGGCGGGGCCCCGGCGGGGGACGTCAGCCGTCCAGGTCCCTGATCGTCGCGTTCGACGGCGGGCGGCGTTCACACAGGTCACGCGCGACGTCCTCGGCCATGCGCATCACCCGTACCGCGTTCTCCCAGGTCAGCTTGGACAGATCCGCCTTCGACCAGCCACGGCGCAGCAGCTCCGCGATCAGGTTGGGGTAGCCCGCGACGTCCTCCAGGCCGGCCGGGGTGAACGCCGTGCCGTCGAAGTCGCCGCCGATGCCGATGTGGTCGATGCCCGCGGCCTCGCGCATATGGTCGAGGTGGTCGGCGACCGTGGCGACGGTGGCGATCGGCCGCGGATCGCGTTGCTCGAAGGCGTGGTGGACCTTCATCGCCTCGGGCGTGGTGTCGAGTGGGTGCAGACCGTGCGCCCGCATGTTCTCGTCCGCGCGCTCCGTCCACTCGACCGCCGCCGGAAGGATGAACTTCGGCACGAACGTGGCCATCGCCACGCCTGAGTTGTCCGCCAGCCGCTGAAGCACATCGTCCGGGACATTGCGCGGATGGTCGCAGACCGCCCGGGCTGAGGAGTGGGAGAAGATCACCGGTGCGGCGGTGGTGTCGAGCGCGTCGTGCATCGTCGTGGCGGCCACATGGGAGAGGTCGACGAGCATGCCGCAGCGGTTCATCTCCCGTACGACCTCCCGGCCGAAGGCCGTCAGCCCGCCGGCGCGCGGCTCGTCGGTCGCGGAGTCCGCCCAGTCGTTGTTGTCGTTGTGGGTCAGCGTCATATAGCGGACGCCGAGCGTGTGCAGCGCCCGCAGCGTGCCGAGCGAGTTGTTGATGGAGTGGCCGCCCTCGGCGCCCATCAGGGAGGCGATACGGCCCTGGGCGCGTGCCTGCTCCATGTCGTCGGCGGTCAGCGCCCGCACCAGATCGGCCGGGCAGCGGGCCAGCAGTTGGCCCACCGCGTCGATCTGCTCCAGCGTGGCGCTGACCGCGTCGTCGCCCGCGAGGTCGCTGCGTACGTACACCGACCAGAACTGGGCGCCGACGCCGCCCGCGCGCAGCCGTGGGACGTCGGTGTGCAGCCGGTCGCTGCAGTCGCCGGAGACGTCCAGCGCGTCGAGGTCGTAGCGGACCTGGCGGCGCAGCGCCCAGGGCAGGTCGTTGTGTCCGTCGACGACGGGGTGTCGTCCGAGGTGTTCGCGTGCCTGAGTGAGGAAGTCCATGGCAGCAGATTTACCGGCGGGTCACTTTCCGAAGCCGAACGACGCCCCGCTGTCCACCTTGGTCCGCAGCCGCCGGCCCTTCTCGGCAGCCTGGTCGTTCAGCTCCTGCTGGAACTGGAGCATCCGCTCGAGCAGCTCCGGGTTCTGCGTGGCCAGGATGCGGGCGGCGAGGAGGCCCGCGTTGCGCGCGCCGCCGACGGAGACCGTGGCGACGGGCACGCCGGCGGGCATCTGGACGATGGAGAGCAGGGAGTCCATGCCGTCGAGGTGCTTGAGCGGCACGGGGACGCCGATCACCGGGAGCGGGGTGACGGAGGCGAGCATGCCCGGGAGATGGGCTGCTCCCCCGGCGCCCGCGATGATCGCTTTGAGTCCGCGGCCGGCGGCCTCCTCCCCGTACGCGATCATCTCGCGCGGCATCCGGTGGGCGGAGACGACGTCGACCTCGTACGGGATCTCGAACTCGTCCAGCGCCTGGGAGGCGGCCTCCATCACGGGCCAGTCGGAGTCCGATCCCATGACGATGCCCACGAGGGGGGCGGCGGCCGTTGCGGGTGCTCCAGCGGGGGAGGTGCTCATTCGGTGATCGTTCCTCTGAGGTAGCCGGCTGCGTGGCGGGCGCGCTCCAGCACTTCGGCCAGATCGTCGCCGTAGGTGTTGACATGGCCGACCTTGCGGCCGGGCTTCACGTCCTTGCCGTACATATGGATCTTGAGCTGTGGGTCGCGGGCCATGCAGTGCAGATACGCCTGGTACATGTCCGGGTAGTCGCCGCCCAGCACGTTGCACATGACCGTCCATGTCGCGCGGGGGCGGGGATCGCCCAGCGGGAGGTCGAGGACGGCCCGTACATGGTTGGCGAACTGCGACGTCACCGCGCCGTCCTGGCTCCAGTGCCCCGAGTTGTGCGGGCGCATGGCCAGCTCGTTGACGAGGATGCGGCCGTCCGTCGTCTCAAACAGCTCGACCGCGAGATGTCCGATGACGTCCAGGTCGGCGGCGATCCGCAGGGCCAGCTCCTGGGCCTGGCCCGACAGTTCCTCGGACAGGTCGGGCGCGGGGGCGATCACGGTGTCGCAGACGCCGTCGACCTGCCGCGACTCGACGACGGGGTAGGCGACGGCCTGGCCGTGCGGGGAGCGCACGACATTGGCCGCGAGCTCGCGGGAGAAGTCGACCTTCTCCTCCGCCAGGACCGGCACGCCCGCGCGGAAGGGCTCTTCGGCCTCCTCCCGGCTGCGGACGAACCACACGCCCTTGCCGTCGTAGCCGCCGCGCACCGTCTTGAGGATGACGGGGAAGCCGTCGACCTCCTGCGCGAACGCCGCCACGTCAGCGGCGTCCGCCACGATGCGGTGGCGTGGGCAGGGCACGCCGATCTCCACGAGCCGGGCGCGCATCACGCCCTTGTCCTGGGCGTGCACCAAAGCATCGGGCCCCGGCCGGATGGGGATGCCATCCGCTTCCAGGGCCCGTAGGTGCTCGAACGGCACATGCTCATGATCGAAAGTGATCACATCGCAGCCGCGTGCGAAGTCACGCAGCGTGTCCAGGTCGCGATAGTCGCCGATGACGACATCGCTGACCACCTGGGCCGCCGAATCCTGCGGGGTGTCGCTGAGGAGCTTGAATCTGATGCCGAGGGGGATGCCCGCCTCGTGGGTCATACGGGCGAGCTGGCCGCCGCCGACCATGCCGACTACCGGGAACGTCACCCTCTTAGGGTATCCGCCGCCCCGACCGGCCCGGTCCGGCCGTCTGCCGAAGCGGCGCGCGACGCGGCCAGAGCGTTCCACAGGCGTCCCCGGGAGGGGCTGGTTAGCATGGCTGGGTTGACGCTGCCGATCAGATGGGGCTGAGTTCTCACGATGAGTGAACGAGGCGGAGCGCTGCGCGGGCAGCTGGACCGGCTGCTGCGCGAGGTCGCCAAGTTCGGGGCGGTGGGAGGCGCGGGCCTCCTCGTCAATCTGGCGGTCTTCAACCTGGTGCGGCACACCACCGAGATCCCGGTGGTGCGGGCGTCCATTCTCGCCACGGTCGTGGCGATCGGCTTCAACTACCTGGGCTTCCGGTACTTCGCGTACCGGGATCGCGACAAGACCCGGCGCACCCGGGAACTCACGCTGTTTCTGCTGTTCAGCGTGGTCGGCCTGGTGATCGAGAACGGTTTGCTGTACACGGCGACGTACGGCTTCGGCTGGGACGGCAGACTGCAGTCCAACATCTTCAAGTTCCTGGGGATCGGCGTAGCGACCCTGTTCCGCTTCTGGTCGTACCGGACGTGGGTCTTCCGGGCACTGCCCGTCCCCGTACGGGAGCCGGAATCCGCGGCCGAGCCGGACTCCGCGCGCGCGCCGGAGCCCGTACGGAATCCGGAGCCCGTACGGGAGCCGGAGCCCGTACGGGAGCCGGAGCCCGTACGGGAGCCGGAGCAGCCGGTCGACGCCGCCGAGTCATTCCTGCGGCCGCGCAGGCCGTCAGCGCAGCACGTGCGGCCCGAGCCCGACAAGGTCGGCTGAGGCTTCGACGCAGGCTTCCCGCAAGCCAGGCGAGCGGCGCTACCGCACGGTGGGCTGGCGGTCCTCCCTGCGGCTGCGCGCCACCCTGCTCAGGAACAGCGCGAAGACCGGCGGCTGCTGCTGGAGCAGCTCCAGCCGCCCGCCGTCCGCCTCCGCGAGGTCCCGGGCCACGGCGAGGCCGATGCCGGTGGAGTTGCGGCCGCTGATCGCCCGCTCGAAGATCCGCGCGCCGAGCTCCGCGGGGACCCCGGCCCCTTCGTCGGTGACCTCGATGACGGCCTGGTTGCCGGTGACCCGGGTGCGTACGGCGACCGTGCCGCCGCCGTGCATCAGCGAGTTCTCGATCAGCGCGGCCAGCACCTGGGCGACAGCACCCGGTGTGCCGACGGCCTGCAGCCCCTGTTTGCCGGAGCAGACGATCGCCCGGCCGGCGCTGCGGCAGACCGGCCGCCACTCCTCCAGCTGCTGTTTGACCACCTCGTCGAGGTCGAAGACGACCGCGGACCCGGTGCGCGGGTCGCGTGAGTTCGTCAGCAGCCTCTCCACCACGTCGGTGAGCCGCTCGACCTGGGACAGCGCGACGCTCGCCTCCTCCTTCACGGTGCCCAGGTCGTCGGTGACGGTGATCTCCTCCAGCCGCATGGACAGCGCGGTCAGGGGCGTGCGGAGCTGGTGCGAGGCGTCCGCGGCGAGCCGCCGCTCGGCGGTCAGCATCCTGGCGATCCGTTCGGCGCTGGCGTCGAGGACATCGGCGACCCGGTCCAGCTCGGGCACCCCGTACCGCCGGTGGCGGGGGCGGGGGTCGCCCGAACCGAGGCGTTCGGCGGTCTCGGCGAGATCGGTGAGCGGCGCGGCGAGCCGGTTGCCCTGGCGTACGGCGAGGAGTACGGCGGCGATGACCGCGAGCAGCGCCACCGCGCCGATGATCAGCAGGGAGCGGCCCACCTCGCGGGTGACGGAGGAGCGGGGCTCCTCGACGGTGACCTTCTCTCCGTTGTCGCCGTCCGCGACGCCCCGGATGACGCCGCCGTCCGGGCGCTCCCCGATCTCGATGGCGTCCCGGCCCGGGATCTCGATGAGTGCGTAGCGCTTGGCCCCGCCCTGGTCGGCGAGGATGCCGGGGGTGACGGGCTCGCCGCCGATGAGCCGGCTGTCGACGATGCTGAGGAGCCGGATGGCCTCGGAGTCCACGCTCTCCTGGGCGCTGCTGCTGATGGTGCGGGTCTCGACGAGGACGAGGGAGACCCCGAAGACGGCGATGACGACGAGCACCACGGCGAGCGTGGAGTTGATCAGTCGGCGGCGCAAGGTGCCCTCCGGGCGGGTGGCGGGATGTGCGGTGCGCGCCCCATCAGGGGATGCGGCGGCACTCATCGAGCGTAGGCGGCCTCTCCCCGACTGCTCCCCCACGCCCTGATCGCGCAGGGGGGGATCCCCGCTTCCTGTATCCGGCTGCTTCGCCCCGGACCTCCGGGGAGGGCGTCAGGGGGCTTTGCCCCGTGTACGGGTTCGGCGGAGCCCGGTGCGGCCGACGGCGCCCCGAAGGGGCACGGAGCCGAATCGATGCGCGGCTCCGTCGCGTGGGCGCGGCAGGCCACGGCGGACGCGCACACGTTCGGACGGCCCGTCGCGGCACTTCCCGCGGGGCGCTCAGCTCTTCTCGAAGCGGAAGCCCACGCCGCGCACCGTGGCGATATAGCGGGGGTTCGCCGCGTCGTCGCCGAGCTTCTTGCGGAGCCAGGAGATATGCATGTCGAGGGTCTTGGTGGAGGACCACCAGGTGGTGTCCCAGACCTCGCGCATCAGCTGGTCGCGGGTGACGACCCGCCCCGCGTCGCGGACGAGGACCCGCAGCAGGTCGAACTCCTTGGCGGTGAGCTGGAGCTCCTCGTCGCCCATCCATGCGCGGTGCGACTCCACGTCGATGCGCACCCCGTGGGTGGCCTGGGGGGCGGCCGGCTCCGTGGAGCCGCGGCGCAGCAGGGCCCGCACCCGGGCGAGCAGTTCGGCCAGGCGGAACGGCTTGGTCACATAGTCGTCCGCGCCCGCGTCCAGGCCGACGACCGTGTCGACCTCGTCAGCCCGCGCGGTCAGCACCAGGATGGGGACCGTGTGGCCTTCCGACCGGAGCCGCCGGGCGACCTCCAGGCCGTCCATGCCGGGCAGCCCGAGATCGAGCACCACTAGGTCGACGCCGCCAGCCAGTCCCGCGTTCAGCGCGCCCGGTCCGTCCTCCCGCACTTCGACTTCGTACCCCTCGCGCCGCAGGGCGCGAGCCAGCGGTTCCGAGATGGAAGCGTCGTCCTCGGCGAGCAGTACACGGGTCATGTGGGTGATGGTAGTCCGCATGGCTCATCGCTCGGAGCATGATCGGCAGGACCTCTGACTCCATGGCGAGATCTCGCTCATGACCTTCGATTCACGGCAGAAGGTTCCCGTGGACCTAGTGATCCACATCTCAAGTCCTTCCATATGCCGCTGCGTCGTGTCGTAAGGTGGCGAGACGCCTGTAGCACCACACGGGACCTTTGGCATGCCGAGCGCGCGCCAAGGGTCTTCTTTCTGCGCGGGGTCGGCGAGCCGGCCCCGGACAGTGAACGACCTGTGCGCCGGGCCCGGGGCGTGACGATGCGTCCGGGGCGTGGATTCCGGTGCGGACCGGCCTCGCGTTCTCCGCCGTGCGCGGAGGCGAACCTCTCGGGCGTGGGGTGGGGCGGACCCGCTTCCGGTGCCGGCCGCCCCCACCGGGCGCGTGAGCTCACAAGGCAGCGCGTCCCGACAGAACAAGGATCGACCATGGCGTCCAGCCTGACGAAGGATTCGGCCAGCACCCCTGGCACCGAGAAGACCTTCTTCGGCCACCCCCGCGGTATGGCCACGCTTTTCATGACGGAGATGTGGGAGCGCTTCTCCTGGTACGGAATGCGCGCCATCCTCACCCTCTATCTGGTGGCCGGAGTCCTCGACGGACCGCTGGAGGACCGCAAGCTGCTCGCCACAGCCGTCTACGGCGTCTACAACGCCGTCGTCTATATGGCTGCCATGCCCGGGGGCTGGGTGGCGGACCGCCTCTGGGGCGCGCGCAAGGCCGTCCTCGTCGGCGGCATCGTCATCGCATTGGGCCACTTCACACTCGCCGTCCCGAGTGACGCGGCCTTCTTCGTCGGCCTCGGCCTGATCGCAACGGGCACGGGTCTGCTCAAGCCCAACATCTCGGCAATGGTCGGCGGGCTCTACGAGGGCGAGTCCAGCGCCCGCCGGGACGCCGGTTTCTCCCTGTTCTACATGGCGATCAACATCGGCGGCGGGGTCGCCCCGCTGCTGGTCGGCTACCTCGGCGAGAACGTCAACTGGCATCTGGGCTTCGGCGTCGCCGGTGTCGGCATGACCCTTGCAGTCGTCCAGTACGTGCTGGGCGGCCGCCACCTCGGCGACATCGGCCGGGAGCCGACCAGGCCCGCGACTCCGGAGGAGAAGTCCGCGGTCGTGCGCAAGGTCGCGCTGTGGACCGGCGTGGCCGTCGCCGCGCTGGTCATCGACCTCGTGCTCGGCACCTACCACATCGAGCACATCGTGAGCGTGCTGGCAGTACTCGGCGTTGTCGTGCCGATCCTCTACTTCGTCGCCATCTTCCGGGACCCGCAGCTCTCCGCGGAGGAACGTCCGAAGATCAAGGCCTTCGTCTGGTTCTTCGCGACCGCCGTGCTCTTCTGGCTGATCTACGACCAGTCCGGCTCGCTTCTCACGCTCTTCGCCGACGAGAAGACGGACCGCATGATCGGCGGCTGGGAGTTCCCGGCCTCCTGGTACCAGTCGGTCAATCCGACGATGGTCATCATCCTGGCCCCGATCTTCGCCGCCCTGTGGGTCAAGCTGGCCACACGAAATCGCGAGCCCGGCACCCCGGTGAAATTCGCCCTGGCGATGCTGCTGATCGGCGGCTCGTTCGGCATCATGGGCCTGGCCGGTGCGGCCGCCGCCAACAGCGACACCGGGAAGGTCACCGTCTTCTGGCTGCTGAGCGTCTACCTTGTCCAGACCATCGGTGAGATGTGCCTCTCCCCCGTCGGCCTGTCACTGTCGACCAAGCTCGCGCCCAAGATCTTCGTGGGCCAGATCATGGGTCTCTGGTTCCTCGCCACTGCGACAGGCAATGCCCTGAACGGCTGGGTCACCCGGCTCAATGCCCCGATGGGCGACGCCGCCTACTACACGATGTGGGCCATCATCGCCGCGGCTGCGGGCGTCTCCTTCATGGTCGCCGGAAAGAAGCTCCGGGCTCTTATGGGCAACGTCAAGTAAGTCCCGCTTCGGGCCGGGCACACGGGAACGGTGAGCGGACCGGCACGGAGGGATCTCCGCGCCGGTCCGCCGCGTTGTGGACGGGCGATCAGCTCTGCTCACCGCGCAGCCGACGCCACGGCGTGAAGGTGAGAACCGCGCCGCCGAGCAGCACCACCGTGCCCGCGGCCAGGGCGAGGGCGCGCAGGGCGCCGGCGTTCTCCGCCCCGGTCTCGGCGAGGCCGCCGCCGGACGAGGACGTGCCGCCCGTGGCGGTCGCACCGCCGGTGGTCGCCCCGCCGGAGGAGCCCCCGGTGGTCGTGCCGCCCGACGCGCCGCCCGGCTGGGCCTCGGTGGTGAGCTTCAGGGAGACGCCCGCCGATCCCTTGACGGTGCAGGGGATGGTGAGCGTCTGGCCGCCCAGGTTGACGTCGATCGTGAGGGTGCCGGGGCTGAGCGTGGCCGTGCCGGTGGCGCCCGGCTTGTAGACGCCTTTCAGATCGCCGATGGAGACGGGCTTGTCCTTGTCGATCGGGTCCTTGTTGGGCTGACCGGTCACCGTGACCGTTCCCTCGTCCGCGCCGCCCAGGACGACGGCCATCGAGCCCTTGAGCGCCCCTGCGGGCAGCGCGGCGGGGCTGTCCATCACCTTCTCGCCCGTCTTGACGGTGAGGTCGTAGCCGCCGCCGTTCTTCTCGGCGTTGACGGTGATGGGCGTCCTGATGCCCTGCGGGCCGGGTGGCTTGCAGTCGTAGACGACGTTCACCTGAGTGCCGGGGAAGTCCGTCTGCCCGCCGCTGCCGCCGCCGCTCGCGCCGCCGGACGCGGACGTGCCGCCGGAGGACGTGCCCCCACCGGACGCGGACGTGCCGCCGGAAGACGTGCCCCCACCGGACGCGGACGTGCCGCCGGAAGACGTGCCCCCACCGGACGCGGACGTGCCGCCGGAAGACGTGCCCCCACCGGACACGGTCGTACCGCCGGAGGACGTGCCCCCGCCGGACACGGAACCGCCGGACGCCGATGTGCCGCCCGACGCCGTGCCGCCCGATGCGCCGCCGCCCTCCGTCACCTTGATCGTGGCGGCGGCCCGGACCTCCTCCTGCGGTGTGCACTTGGTGTCCGTCGAGATCGGCTTGGATACGTTGATGGTGTATGCGCCCGGGGTCAGCGTGACCTCGCCCGCCTTCTCCAGCTTGAGCGTGCCCTTCATGTCCGACAGCACCATCGGGCTGTTCTTGGGGATCGGCGGGTTCTGCCGCGGGCCCTCGACCGCCAGCTCCCCCGAGGCCGCTCCGCCCAGGGTGATCACGCCGGTCGGCTTGACGGTGTCCTTCCCCAGGTCCAGCACATCGGGGTTCCTGGACGCGGCCTCGACGGTCTTCCACACGATCTCGACCTCGTCGCCGACCTCCGCCTCGGCGGGTGCGGTGATCTCCACCGTGGTGTCGCCCTGCACGGGCGGCAGCCCGGAGATCGGCGGCGGCACGCACTCCGTCTTGTACGAGACCTCGGCCTTGTACAAGACCTCGGCCTTGTACGAGATCTCGGCGGCCTCGGCTGGACTCGCGGCCAGCAGAATCCCCGCACCGCCGAGCATCAGCGCGACGCCCGCCGCGCTGATCCTCCGTTGTGTCCTCGCAGCGCTGTTGTGTCCGCTTCTCCGCCCGCTCGGCGAAGCAGCATGCATCGCAGCCGCCGGCGGTCCGTCGACCTCGCGTGCGTCGCTCACGGGTCTCCCTTCGTCGTGGGGGCGTTCTCAGACGGTGCGGAGTCCGATGTGAACCACGGCAGTTCGGCCGTGGAGGAGGGCGAGGTGGGCGGCGCGGCGGGCGGCGTCGGTTCCCGGCGTGGCCGTACCCGGTCGACGATCGCCATGCCGATGCGGAACACCGCGGCGGGGACCACGACGGCCAGCAGGATCCAGAAGGCAGTCACGCCCCAGGGCCGGTCCACGCCCCACGGCTGGCGGGCCAGCACCTCGGAGCCGTACCGCACGGAGATCTCATAATCGCCGTGGGCCCCGGCCGAGAGCCGGACGGGCAGCCTGACCCGCGCCTTCCCGCCCGGCCTGACCTCGCCTCGCCACTGCTGCTCCTCCCACTGCGGGGCGAAGACGCCATGCGCGGTCCCGACCCGGAAGACCGGGTCCTTCACGGGGGCGGTGCCGAGATTGCCGACGGTGAACTCCAGCGTCCGCGAGGGCGGGGCGCCGAAGAAGACGAGGATCCCGGAGTCGCCTTCGAGGCGGGGCCCGGCGAGCACGGAGAGCTTCGCGGAGCCGGACGTCTGCGGCAGAGGGGCCGTGGGATGGCCCGCCACGGTGAACGGGGCGTCCACGGCGGCCGGTTCACCGGTCACGGTCGCCACATGCACCACGCACGGGCATGGCTTGGGCGGTGCGGCGACCGGCAGCTTCCGGCGGAAGGCCCCGTCGGAGCCGGTGGTGACGGCCCTGCCGTCCGCGTTGGCGCAGGAGTTGGTGCCGTCGACCATGTTCTGTCCGCAGATCAGCAGCATCAGCAGGGTCTTCGCCCGCCAGCCCGTGCCGCTGACGGTGATCTCCCCGCCCTTGGCGGCTTCGGAGGCGGAGAGTGTGACGTCGGGCTTCTCCGCCGCGGCCGCCGGATGACCGAAGGGAGGGAGAAGGAGCATGAGCAGGAGCAGGAGCGGCTGCACGAGCAGGACGGACAGGAGCAGCGGGGACCAGGGCCCGCGGAGCGTCCGCACCCGGACGGCGTCACCGGGCATCGTCACGCTCCCGGTCCCGCCGGGCGGTCTGGCCGGCTCTGCCCGTCACACGGCCCGCACGGCCCATCGCACGGCGCAGCAGCCGGGCAGCCCCGTACGCCGCTCCGGCCGCGAGAGCACAGCCGGCGGCTGCCCACGGCCACTCCGCGAACACCGCCGACGCCTCCGCCTCGGCACGCACGCCGCGTGCCGCACGGCCGTCGGCGGTGACGGTCAGCCGGACGTCCACCGAGTCGAGCGACGGCGGCCCGGGCCAGGGCTCGGTGAGTTCCGCACGTTGCCCGGGCCGCAGCCGAAGCGGCAGCGCGCGGGCCGTGCGGTCGAGCACCGTGCCGAAGAGCCCTTCGGCACGCAGGGCCAGACGTGGCGCGAGGACGGTGTTGCCGCGGTTGACCAGGGTGTAGTGGATCTCCCCGGCCCGTATGGAGACGTCTTCGACGGTGAGCGCGGCCAGTGTCGGGCCGGCGACCCGCAGCCTGATGCGCACCTCCTGCGTACGGGCCTGTTGTGCACGGGCCTGTTGTGCACGGGCCTCTTGTGCACGGGCCTCTTGTGCACGGGCCTCTTGAGTGCGTGCCTTCTGCGCACGGCTCGCCGTGCCCGTGTCGGAGCGCACCACGATGCGGGCGGTGTGTTCGCCGGGCGGCGCGCCGCCCGGGACGGTGACGGAGAAGGGGACGTCGGCCCGTGTGCGGGGCGGGACCGTGACCCGCGGCGCGGCCAGGGCGATCCAGTCGCCGATCCCGTCGGCCGTGCTCAGGGTGACGGCAAGCGGCCGGCCGGCCCGGTTGACCACGGACAGCCGGTCTTCGAGCACCGTGCCCGGTGCGCCTTCCAGATAGGCGTACGGCCGGCCCTCCGCGCCGTCCCCGCGTGCCGGTACGGCGCTCCAGCCGTCCCCGGCCGCCCGGGCGCCCGGCGCAGCTGCTCCGGCCGCCGCCGCGACCATGCACGCCAGCAGCGCGGCGGCCGACGGCAGGAGCCGGCGGGGCGGGCGCACGGGTCAGCCTGCGGTGCGCCGGCCGCGGGCGGGGCCGTCGCCCCGGCCGCGCCGGGTCAGCCAGAGCACTCCCGCCGCCCCGGTCAGCAGGACCGTTCCGCCGAGGGTGGCGAGGGCCTGCGCGGAGTCGAGCGGTCCGGTCTTCGGCAGTTCCTCGGGCGGCTGGGCGGCGCCGCCCGCGACCGTGACGTCCAGTTCGAGCGAGGGCTTGGGATCGTTCCGGGGCGTGCAGGTGGTGACGGTGCCCAGTGCCTTGATCGTCAGCACTCCTGCGGTGAAGGTGACCTTGCCGCTCTTCTTCGGCGTGTACGTTCCGGACAGGTCGCTGATCTTGATGGGGGTGTTGGCGGGGATGGCGGCGGAGTTCGGCGGCCCGGAGACCTTGACCGTGCCTTCGCCTGCGCCGCCCAGTTCGATCAGCGCACTGGGGTTCATGGCCCCTTTCCCCAGCTCCACCGGGCTGGAGGAGACGCCCTTCCTGAACGACATGGTCAGCTTGTAGGAGCTGCCGCTGCTGACTGCCGCGATGTCGATCGGGGAGACCGCGCCCTTGGGCCCGATCGGCGTCTCGCACTGGTAGTCGACGTCCACGACGGCGGCATGGGCGGCGGGAGCGGCGGCCATCAGCGCCGTCGGGCACGCCACCGCCGTCGCCGCTGCCGCCGACAGCGTGAGGGCCGTCCGCTTGCGGCGCCGGTTCCGACGCCGGTTCTGCTTGTGCTTCTGC
The DNA here is from genome assembly GCF_029846775.1 of Streptomyces chengmaiensis. Taxonomy (NCBI): domain Bacteria; kingdom Bacillati; phylum Actinomycetota; class Actinomycetes; order Kitasatosporales; family Streptomycetaceae; genus Streptomyces; species Streptomyces chengmaiensis. The sequence goes on along the minus strand of NZ_JARWBG010000013.1, from coordinate 94,784 downwards.
TTCTGCTTCTGGGTGTGCTGCTGGGTGTGGCTCTGGTGCCGATCCCCGTTCCCGCAGGCCATCTCGATGCCCCCTTGCGCCGAAGATTTCCGGCCTGATGCACCGAAATTACTGACGGCTCATCAGATCGGGCGCTCAAGGTACGCCTGGGGCCTTGGAGAGGGAAGACAAAGAGCGCGCCTTGTCGGCGCGCTCACAAAAGCCTCACGACGGGGCGGCCAGTTCCGCCCAGACCGTCTTGCCGGGCGCGCCCGGCGTGCGGAGGACTCCCCAGTCGAGGCAGAGCCGCTGGACGATGAACATGCCGTGGCCGCCGGGCCGGCCCGCCCGGTGCGGATTGCGCGGCGCGGGCTGCCCCGCCCCCCGGTCCGTCACCTCCAGGCGCAGCACCTTCCCGTCGCAGGCGACGCGCAGCTCGTCCGGGCCCTCGGCGTGCAGACAGGCGTTGGTGACCAGCTCCGAGACGACCAGGAGCACATCCTCGGCCGCTGCGCGGCGGTCGGCGGTGGCCGCGGGCAGCCAGCCCCAGTCGTACAGAGCCTGGCGCGTGAAGTCCCGGGCAAGAGGAACGATCCCGCTGGCGCTGCCCAGGGCAAGAGTGCGGACCGCCCCGCCCGGCGCGCCCTCGTCGGCGCCGGAACCGGTGGCAGGGGCGGCGGCGCCGACGCCGTGCGGCTCGGGACCGAGGTCGCCCGGCGGTTGCTGCCGGGTGGTGCTCATCAGCGCTTCACCTCACCGATTCACCAGTTCACCATCAATTTCAACTGCTCGGCACTCCTATACGGGGCGCCACCCACCTGCCGTTCGGCCCCGGAGGCGCGGCATGGAACCGCGGGGGTTCTCCTGCCCTGCCGAATCGGGACAACACCCACGACATCGCCACCGGGAGCGTGACACATGCAACAGTGTCCACCCGGAGGCCTTCCGCCGGGGCGTCTGCCCGGCATTCGCCAGGCGCCCCTATGGCGGCCCGTCCGGCGTTCGCCGGGCATCCGGTCGCCCGGCAGCAGGCCCGGACACCCGGGCGCTCATACCGCGGGCGGGCGGCCGGCCGGCCGGTCGGCTAGTCGTCCAGCGCGGACTCCAGCGAGTCGTGCACCGTGAAGACCGCCCCGGCGCCGGTGATCTCAAAGACCCTGGCCACCACGGGCTGCATCCCGGCCAGGTGGACTCCACCCCCGGCGGCGTCGGCCTTCAGCCGTGCGCCGAGCAGCACATTGAGGCCGGTGGAGTCGCAGAACTCAAGCCGTGAGCAGTCGATGACCAGGCGTGTGCGCCCCTTGGCGAGCGCTTCCTCCAGGGGCACACGCAGCAGTTCCGCGGTGTGGTGATCCAACTCACCCACCGGTTTCACAATCTCGCTGCGGCCCTCGGTCCGAACTTCGACCTGAAGCCGGCCCCGGTTCGCGCTGCCGACCGTCCCGCGGTCCATGCCCGTCCCTCTTCGCCGTGTCGTTCCTGCGTCGTTCGCTGCATCGTCCGCTGTTTGCACAGTGCATGCATCTCGCACCGCGGGTTACCCCGAGGGCGGTTGCGGCACCCGAAGAACCCTACGCCCTCCGTGCACGAGAGGGTAGCCAAACTCCCTATCAAGCCTGCCATATCGGACATATGCCACTTGCAACCGCGTGCGCGGACCGGGTAGGGCTAGTAAGGACACACCCAATCACACGCCGGCTTCGGAGGCGCCGCTCACCGCAGCAACACGCATTGGCATCGGCAGCCATATGCCGAGAACGATGGAGGAGACCATGTCACCCCGGCTCGACGAATCGCGTACCCCCACCGCGCCGTCGGCAATCACCCCCGCTGCCGTCCACATCCCCGCCCCTGCCCCCGACCCCGAGCCGTACGAGGCGCACGAAGCGCCCGAGGCCTTCGAGACCGGGGACGGCGCCGAGGGCCTGGGCCTGGAGGGCCTCCCGGACATCCCTCCCTTCGACGAGGTGGACGCGCTCGACGCGCGCGCCCTGTCGAAGACGCTCTTCGAGCGTCTCGAGTCCCTCGAGGAGGGCACGCACGAATACAGCTACGTCCGGAACACCCTGGTCGAGCTCAATCTCGCCCTGGTCAAGTTCGCCGCCTCCCGCTTCCGCTCGCGCAGCGAGCCGATGGAGGACATCATCCAGGTCGGCACGATCGGGCTGATCAAGGCCATCGACCGGTTCGAGCTGAGCCGGGGGGTCGAGTTCCCCACGTTCGCGATGCCGACCATCATCGGCGAGATCAAGCGTTTCTTCCGGGACACCAGCTGGTCGGTGCGGGTGCCGCGGCGGCTGCAGGAGCTCCGCCTCGATCTCGCCAAGGCCGGTGACGAGCTCTCGCAGAGGTTCGACCGCACGCCGACCGTCTCGGAGCTGGCGGAGCGCCTCGGCATCAGCAGGGACGAGGTCGTCGAGGGCCTGGCGGCGAGCAACGCGTACACCGCGAGCTCGCTGGACGCCCAGCCCGAGGAGGACGACGGCGAGGGCGCGCTCGCGAACCGGCTCGGATACGAGGACCACGGGATCGAGGGCATCGAGTACGTCGAGTCGCTCAAGCCGCTCATCGCGGGCCTTCCGCCGCGGGACCGGAAGATCCTCTCCCTGCGGTTCACGGCCAATATGACCCAGTCGGAGATAGGCGACGAACTCGGGATCTCCCAGATGCACGTCTCCCGGCTGCTGTCCCGCACCCTGGTCAGACTGCGCAAGGGACTCACCCTCGAAGAGTGACCCGGCGGCAGCCGCAGCAGCCTGACCCAGCACGGTGCGAAGCAAGGCCGTTGGAAGGGCCCATTCCTCAAGGAATGGGCCCTTCCCCGTTATTGACGGGGCAGTCCTGATTGGTCCACATTGAGCCGGGGGCAAGTGGGGGGAATCACATGGCTCTTGGGGAGGGCTGCCCGGCGGCGTCCGCTGGATGCGCACGCCTTGAGGCGCTGATGCGCCGACGCCTGGGCAGAGAATGCCTGTACACGCCGTCGTGCCGGCTTGGGCTCTATGTGGCGCTGCGCCACTGGTGCCCTCCCGGCGGACGGGTGCTGATGTCGCCCGTCAACGACGACGTCATCTTCTTCGTGGTGCTCGCGGCCGGGCTGCGCCCGGTGCAGGCCCCGCTGCGGGCCTCGGACGGGTCCATCGACCCGTCCGCCGTGCCGGAGCACGTCTGGCGCTCGCTGTCCGCCGTGCTCACCACGAATCTGTACGGCAATCCCGACCCGGTCCCGCAGCTGCGCACGCGGTGCGACCGGCTGGGGATCCCCCTGCTGGAGGACGCCGCCCACGCCATCGGCAGCACCGCGGCGGGACGCCCGGTCGGCACCTTCGGAGAGGCGTCGGTCTTCAGCCTCTCCAAGCACACCGGGGCCAAGACCGGAGGCTTCCTCGCCTTCGCCGACCCCCAGCTGCGCGATGAGCTGGCCCGTGCCAGGGACGCGCTGCTCGCGCCGGAGAGACTGGCATCGGAGCTGTCGTACGGGCTCAGACCCTACGCGGAGGCGGGGGCGCGCGGCCTACGGCTGGTGCGGGCCGCCCGCGCCGCAATGCGGCTCCTCGGCCTCCAGGAGCGCGCGGGCATCCGGATGGACCTGCGTCCTGCGGAGCTGCGCGACGCCCTGGAGGCCGCGCCCTCACTCGGGGACTTCGACTCCTGGATACGCGTCGACATGCACGACTACCGCCTGCGGGCGGGCCGGGTGCGCCGCCGCCGCACCGAGCGGCTCCTGTCCCGCCTCGACACCACCCTCGACCGGCACCGCGCGGGCACACGCACGCTGCTGGCCACCCGGTGGGCCGCGCCGCGCGTCTCCGGCTCCGGAGACGGCGCCGGAGCCGGAGACGCCGGAGCGGCAGACGGCACAGGAGTCAGAGGCGCCGCAGTGGAAGAAGGCCCCGGAATCGGCAGCGAACAGCCGTTGTTCCGCGTGCCGTTGCTCGTTGAGGATCGCGATGAAGCCATCGCCGCGCTGGACCGCCGCCGCATCACCGTCGGATACCTGTACGACCCCCCGCTGGACGCCTATGCGGGCGGGCAGTTCACGGACCCCTCGCCCGCGCCCGAGCCCGCGGAGTGGTTCGCCCGGCACGCCCTGCCCGTCGATCCGCTCCACGCCGAGCAGGTGATCTCCGTGCTCACCGCGATCGACGCCCGGCCCGCCAAGCCGCCCGCACCGGCCCGGCCCGGCCCCCGCACCTCCGCCTCACTCTCCGTACAGGGCAAACCCCGTGTCTGACACCACCCGGCTGCGCAAGCCGCCCCCCGCGGAAGCGGAACCCGCCTCCACGGAGCACGCCCCCGTCCACGGCGACGCCGCCGGGGCGTCGCACAACCCGCCGCACGGCACGTCCCGCTCCGGCTCCCCCGACGAGCCCGCGCCCCGCCGCGGCGGGGGCGACTCGCTCTTCCGCAACGCCTACGCGCTGATGCTGTCCACCGGGGTGTCCGCCGGACTGGGCCTCGGCTTCTGGCTCGTCGCCGCCCGCTACTACACCGAAGAGGCGGTCGGCCAGGGCTCCGCCGCCATCGCGGCCATGCGGCTGCTCGCCTCCCTCACGGCCACCACCATGATCGGCGCGGTGGTGCGGTATGTGCCGCGGGCCGGACGCGCCACCGGGCCGCTGGTGTGGCGCGCCTACGCGGTCAGCTCGCTCGTGGTGTGTCTGGCCGCGGTGGCCTTCCTGCTCACCCTCGACCTGTGGGGGCCGTCGTACGCGCCCCTGGACGGGATCGCCGCCGGGCTCGTCTTCACCGCCGCCTGTGTCGGCTGGGCGCTGCTGACGCTCCAGGACGGGGTCCTCACCGGGCTGCGCCGGGCCTTCTGGGTGCCCGTCGGCAACGCGGTCTTCTCGATCGGCAAACTGCTGCTGCTGATCGTCTTCGCCTCGCTGCTGCCGGTGCTCGGCATCTTCGTCTCCTGGGCCGCGGCGATCGCCCTGTCCACGCTGCCGCTCGCCTGGCTGGTCTTCCGCAGGCTGATCCCCCGGCAGGCCGCCGCCGACCGCGACCGCGAGCCGCCGTCGGTCCGCGACATCGGACGTTTCCTGGCCGGGGACTCGGTCGGCGCGCTGTTCTCACTGGCGATGATCAATCTGCTGCCGGTGATGGTCGCGGTCCGCTTCGACGCCGCGCACAACGGCTTCTTCTACATCGCGTACACCGTCGGCGGAACGATGGAGTTCATGGCCATCAACATGGCCTCCTCGCTGACCGCGCACGCCTCGCACAGCCCGGAGAGCCTGGCCTCGGGGGTGCGGGGGGCCCTGCGCCGGATGGCCGTGCTGCTGGTGCCGGTGGTGCTGGTCCTGATGGTGTTCGCCCCGCAGATCCTCGCCCCCTTCGGCGCGGACTACGCCCAGCACGGCACGACCGTGCTGCGGCTGCTCGCCGCGGCGGCGCTGCCGCGTGTGCTCGTCGAGCTGTACATCGGCGTGCTGCGGGTGCAGGGGCGTACGGGCGTGCTCGCCGCGCTCCAGGGCACGATGTGCTTCCTGGTGCTGGGGAGCGCGGCGCTGCTGATGGGCCCCGCCGGGATCTCCGGGGCGGGGTTGGCGATGCTGCTGTCGATGACGGCCATGGCCCTGCTGTCGGTGCCCGGGCTGCGGGCGGCGCTCGCGGGCCGCGGGCGCCGTCTGCCGCCGTCCGCACGCCTCGGCTACCCGGCCTGCTTCGGGCGGGGCCGGGCCGACCCGGACGGCCGCGCCGGCAGGGCGGGATCGCGGCCCGGCCCCGAGGAGTACGGCACCACCTGGGCGCGCCGCGCCGCGGAGTACGCGGAGGAGTACGGGGACGACTGGGCCCGCAGGACGGCCTATCTGCGCGGGGTGCACGACGACACGGCCACCCCGGCGTTCGGCATCCCGGTCTATCTGGCCCCGGCCGACCCGTGGGGCCAGGGCGGCGATTGCGATGGCCGGTGGCACGAGGGGAGGGCACCGGCGCGCGACGGGAAGACGGCCGGCTGGGGCCATGAGCACCCCGACGGCCGCCCGCCCGGCCCCGCGCACACCGCGGCCTGCGGACCGGAACCGGACGGGCCGTGCTGCCGCGGCTCCGCGGGGCCCGGAGAGCGCCTTGCCGGCGGTGCAGGGCCCCGTCCGGCCTGCGGCGCGTCTGCGTCGGACGGGGCCGCGGAGGGCCGGGGCCAGGGGCACCCGGACGGCGAGGCAGGCGGCTGGGCCGCCGAGCACCCCGACAGCCCCACGGCGGACTGGGGCGGCCATGACGCGGACGCCACGGAGTCCGGCCGGAGCGGCGGGCGGCCGGGCGGGGCCGCAGCGGGCTGGGGCGCGGACCATCCGGCGGGCCCGTCGGCCCTGGCCCGGCCCGGTGGGGACGGGCCGGCTCAGGCACCGCCGCACGGCCGGGTCCCGGGTCCCGCGAGCGCGGCGGCGCACGGCTCCCCCACCCTGTCCGGCGGCCCCGCGGGCCCCGGCGGCCGTAGGCCGGGGCCCGATGACCGCGGCTGGGGACAGAGTCCCGCGGAGCACCCCGCAGAAGGGTCCGGGCACTCACCCGCTCACCGCCGCGCGGACGGCCCCTCGGGTCCCTCGGCCCGCGGCCATCTGGACGGCCCCGGCGACGGCGAGGGCGCCATAAGCGGCGAGGACCCGAGCGAGGCGCGCCTCGCCACCTCCCTGTGGCTGCTGCTCGGGCTGGCCGCCGGGCTGTTCTGGACGCCCCTGCTGAGCACGCCCGCCATCGGCGGCCTGCCGCCGACCGGAGCGCGCCTGCTGGACGCCCTGCCGCCCCTCACCGTCACCGCCGGGGTGCTGCTGATCGTCGTCCACAGCGCCGCGCTGTCGCTGCTGCGGCCGCGCCCGGGTCTGCTCGCCGCCACGCTGGGGGTCACCTTCGCCGCGCTGCACGGCGCGCCCGCCGCCCTCGGCCGGATCCCGGAGCCCGTCAACAGCGCGTGGTACGAACCACTCGCCGGATTCCTCGCCGCAGCGGCGGCCCTCGACAGCCCGGAAGCCCTGCTCCGCTGGCTGCCGACGGTCTGTCAACTGCTGGCGCTCCTCGCCGTGTTGTCGATTCTGCGCACGGCGGGGCTGCCGGTCGCGGCACAGTGGGGAACGCTGTGGCTGCTCGCGGTGTGCGGCTGGGCGCTGCAACGGCAGCTCGCGCCCCTGGCGCTGCCGCTCCAACTGCTGCTCGCCTGCGCCGCGGCGGCCCTGTACGCGGTGCGCGCGGTGCGCGCGAGACGTACCGCACACGCCACACGCTGACGGCGCCGGCGGTCCGCTTCCGCGTCCGGCACTGTCCGGCCGCCGGACCGCCGGCTCCCCTTCACTCCTGCCCGTAACTGAAATCTGTGGGGGACATGTTGCACCAGCCAACCGATTCGGCCGGGAGAACCGCCACCGCCCCCGGCCGGCGGACCTCAAAGGACGACCCTGCGATGGATCTGGCCGATCTTCCGGCGTCCCCGGACCGGTCGGGCCGGTACCGGATGCTGGGCCTCGGCGGGCCCCTGGCCGCGGCGCTCGCCCTGTGGACGTATGCCGTCGTGCGCACCGACCCGGCCGATCTGGGCGACTTCGGACTCGCCGGGGCGCTGCCCCTCGCCTTCTGGCTCGGGCTCGCGGTGCTCGCCGCGGGCTTCTGGCTCTGTGTGCGCGACCCCCTGCGCCCGCACCGCTGGCCGCTTGCGTACACGCTCGGCCTGCTGCTGATGGAGCGGGCCACCCAGGCGCTGGTCTATCCGACCCCGCTGTACGCGTGGGCGTGGAAGCACGACGCGGTCATCGACCATCTGCTGACCGCGGGCGCGCTGGAGCGCGGCGCGGCCCTCGGCGACATGGCCGTGTACGACCAGTGGCCGGGCTTCTTCGCCGCACAGGCCGCGTTCGTCGAACTCACGGGTCTGGAGCAGGCGACGGCGTACATGGCCTGGTGGCCGCTGCTGTCCAGTCTGCTGCTGCTCGCGCCGCTGCTGCTGATCTACCGCACCTTCACCCAGGACCGGCGGCTGATCTGGACCGCGGTGTGGATCTTCTATGCCGCCAACTGGGTGGGGCAGGACTACTTCTCCCCCCAGTCCCTGGCGCTGTTCCTGTGCCTGAGCGTGCTGGCGGTCGTACTGCGCCGAGGCGTGCGCCCCCCGGCGGGCGGCCGACGCCGGGCGCTGCTGTGGACGGCGCTGCTCGTCCCGCTCACCTCCGCCCTCGTCACCGCGCACCAGCTGACGCCGGTGATGCTGGCCGCCGGACTGGGCGCGCTGTGTCTGACCCGGCGGTACCGCGACTGGGCCGCGCCCGCGGTGCTGCTGCTGGTGTTCCTGGCCTGGAACCTCACCGTCTCCCTGCCGTTCCTCCGCGAGGCGGTGCCCGAGATGGTGCGCTCCTTCGGCGATGTGGCGGGCAATCTGGAAGCGGGCTACGGCACCACCCCGACCGGGACGGGCCCGGTGCTGGTGTCCTGGGTGTCGCGGGCGCTCTCGGCGTCCGTGCTGCTGCTCGCGGCGTACGGGGCCTGGCGGCGCCCCCTGCTGAGGCGCCGGGCCACCGGGCTGCTGCTGTTGGCCGCCGTGCCGCTGCTGATGCTGGCCGCCAATGACTACGGCAGCGAAATGATCTTCCGGGTGCTGCTGTTCATGCTGCCCGGAGCGAGCTTCTTCGCCGCCGCCGCACTGCTGCCGGACGCCCGGCCGCCGGCGGCCGCGCCGGACGGCGGGGGGAGGCCGCTGCCGGTCAAGGGGTGGCGGTTCGGCGTGCTCCCGGCCGTGGCGCTGCTCGCGCTGACGGCCGCCTTCGTACCGAGCTACGCGGGCAAGGACCAGCTGAGCTACTTCCCTGAGCAGGAGGTGGCGCTGGTGCGGCAGCTGGTCGACGATGCGCCGGACGGCTCGCTCGTGGTGGCCGCGAACCGCAACTACCCGCTCGCCTACGACACGTACTGGCGCATCGACCACTACTGGTTCCTCGACGACGGCAGGAGCCATGTGGAGGCGGTCCTGAACGACCCCGCCGCCACCCTCGCCCGGGACATGTCTGCCGTCGAGCCGCCCGCACGCGGCTATCTGCTGCTCACCCGGGGCCAGATCGCCTATTCGGACGGCAACGGCATGCTCACCGCCGCCGAACTGCACCGCATCGAGACATCCGTCGCCGCCTCACCGCTCTTCGAGCGGGTGGCGCAGAACAGCGCAGGCGCCGTCTACGAACTCCGGAGGACCTCATGAGGACGCTGCCCACCGCCCGCAGAGAACCCGGCAGAGACGCCATGCGCAAGGACTCCCGGCCCGCCGGCCCCGGACGGGGCGGCCCGGCCCGCGTCGATCTGTCCCTGCGGCTGCTGCCGCCCGCCGCGGGGTGCTGCGCCCTCGCCGCCACCCTGCTGCCCGCCGCCACTGAGCTGCGCATCGCGCCGGTCGCCGTGTTCCTGCTCGCCGGGCCCGGCGCCGCGCTGGTGCGGCTGTGCAGACCCGTTCTCGCCCGCCATCAGGCCGTCCGCCCGGCCGAGAGCTGGGACGGCGGCTTCGAGCGGGACTCGCGGCGACTCGAGCAGCTTGCACTCGCCGTTTCACTGAGCGTGAGCGCTAGTGTCCTCTGTGCGACCGCGCTACTGGCCGTCGGGGCCTTCAGCGGGCTGCGCGTGCTGCTGCTGCTCACCGCGCTGACGGCGGCCGCCGCGTGCAGCCCGAAGCTGCGCGTCGCCTCGAAAACCGTGGACGTCCCCAAGCCCGCAGAGCCCACTGCCGTGCAGAAGAAGAAAAAGAAACCGAAGGGCGCACCTTAAGTGATGACACCCCGCCATGACCGGCTGCGGATGATCAGCGTGCCCGTGCTCCTCATCGCGGCGCTCCTCGCCGGAGTGCTCGCCGTGCAGAAGTCGCCCGGCTGGGACGACGGCGCGAACGGAGCCGACGGCACATGCGCTGCCGACGAGCGTCTGGTCCCGGAGTGCGGCGCGTGGTTCGGCGCGTACGTACGGCACGACAAGCCCGAACTGGAGGAGAAGGTCCTCGCCTACGAGGACCGGATCGGCCGCCGGCTCGACATCGTCTACACCTACCACGACATGTCCACGGACGGCCTCGAAGGGCAGCTGCTGACCGAGCAGGAGCGGCGCGTCGGCGAGGACCGCATGCTGCTGCTGTCCTGGGAGAGCAAGTGGTGGGGCGGCACGGCGGAGCAGCAGCCCAGCTGGTCGGAGATCGCCTCCGGCGCGCTGGACGAGACCGTCGTCGACGTCCAGGCGCAGCGGATCAAGGATTACGGGAAGAAGGTCTTCCTCTCCTTCGACCTGGAGATGGACACCCGCGTCCCGGACAACGGGACCACCGAGGAGTATGTGGCCGCCTACCGCCACATCCACGACCGCTTCCGCGAACTGGGCGTCGAGAACGTGGTGTGGACCTGGATCGTCACCGGCTACACGGGCCATGCGGAGCTGTTCCTGCGGCTCTACCCGGGAGACGCGTACGTCGACTGGATCGGCTACAACCAGTACAACTACTTCCGGTGCCACAAGACGGACTGGAAGACCTTCGAGGACACACAGCTCGCGACCCACGCCTGGATGCGCGAGAACATCTCCGACGCCAAGCCGCTGATGCTGTCGGAGTTCGGCACGGCGGACGACCCGGCCGCCCCCCGGGCCCAGGCCGAGTGGTACGCACAGGTGCCGCAGGTGGTGAAGCGACTGGAGGGGGTCAAGGCCGCGCTCCAGTGGAACTACCGCGACCCGGGGCCGAACTGTGATCTGTCGCTCGCCCGGGACTCGTCCTGGGCGGCGCTGCGGGAGGCGGTGGCGGACCCGTTCTTCCACCAGCTCCGACCGGCCCCGTAGCCGGGGCTCCGCCCACCGGGCCCCGTACTGGCGGGGGCTTTCGGAACTCCCCCGGCTGCCGCTGGGGGAGTTCACGGACTCGGCCGGACGCCGTACACGGCGTCAGCCCGCGAAGACGGGTCCTTTCAGCGCCGCGCGGGCCCGCCGGTACATCCGCCAGCCCACCGTCTTCGCCGAGTCGGGGAAGGGCGCGACGGGTGCCCCTTCACCCGCCATCCACCGTCCGACGTCGGCCGCGGTGTGCGTACGCCGGAGGATCAGCCGGGCGATCCGGTAGGTCTCGTCGCCCGCGGAGCTGAGTGCGTGCCGCACCGCGACGGCGGAGGCATAGCCCGCGTCCGCGGCGGCCCTGCGGACCGCACGGCTGTTGTAGCCGTGCGGGTACGCGAGGTGGGCGACCTCGTGGCCGAGGATCTGTTCCAGCACGGTCTTGGGCTCGCGCAGTTCGCGGCGGAGCCGGCCGGCGGACAGCGTGTCCAGCTGCGGATGGGTGTCGGTGTGCGCGCCGACCTCCATGCCGTGCTGCTCCAGCAGCGGCGCCTGCGACAGCGTCATCATCGGCGCGGGCGGCAGCAGACTGCGCCGGCCGGGAGTGATGGCCCCGGTGGTCAGATAGGCGGTGGCGGGCAGCGAGCGCGCGGCGAGCGCCTCCGCCGTGGGGCCGGGCAGATCGGCGAAGCCGTCGTCGAAGGTGAGGACCACCGGCCGGGACGGCAGCGGCCCGCCGCGGCCCGTCAGACAGCCCACGAGGTCGCCGACCGTCACCGCGGTGCGACCGCTCGCCGCGACCGCATCGAGCTGCGCCCGGAACTCCCCGGGGGACACGGTGAATTCGGCGATCCAGTCGGGCGGATCGTCCATGACCGCGTGGTAGAGCAGCACGGGGATGCACTCCTGGCGGTCCGTCATTTCTCCTCCCAGGGACGCGGCAGTCCACGGACCTTGCGGCGGGCCTTGACGTAGCCGAGGGGGCCGGCGAGCATGCCGCGCCGCTGCAGCCGGGAGAGGCTCGGCGGCCAGGCGTGGGCCTGCGTGCCATGCCGGCCGGGGACGCCCACGTTCCAGCCGTCCCCGCCGCCCCCGCCGTCGCCGGTCCGCGGCGCGGAGATGGAGCGGGCGTGGGCGAGGCCGCGCGGCAGCTTGCGCAGCAGCGCGGGCAGCAGGGCGGGGCGGCGGGCCAGGGTGGCCGCAAGATACGCCGTCAGACCCGCGCCGTAGCCGTACGCCTGGTTCTCCAGGTCCTGCCAGGACTCGCGGTGGTGGTGCCATACCAGGGCCTCGGGGCTGTAGCGCAGCCGGTGCCCGGCGGCCAGGATGCCGACGAACGCGTACAGGTCGTCGCCGCCCCTGGCGGGGGTGCCGGTGCCGGTTGCGGGGTCAAAGCCGCCGATGTCGCGCAGTGCGCGGGCGCGGAAGGCCATGTTGGCCCCGGAGCCGAAGCTGCCGGCGGTGAACGGGAACAGCGGTTCGCCGGCGGGCGGGCGCGCCGGGTCCCAGGTGCGGGCGGTGAACCCCTTGGCGAAGCCTCCGTGGCTCTCCAGCAGGATCTGGGCTCGGGTGCGCAGCCGGGCGGGGAGGATCAGTCCGGTGGTGCAGCCCAGGCCGGGGTCGTGGGCGAAGGGCATGGCGAGCGCGGTGAGCCAGTGCGGGTCCGCGACGACGTCGTCGTCGGTGAAGGCGAGGACCAGGCCGTCGGCGGCGGCGATGCCGCGGTTGTGGGCGGCGGCGAGGCCGGGCACGGGTTCACGCACATAGCGCACGCTGTCGGCGTACTTGTGCTCGATCAGATCCCGGGTGGCGGAGGTGACCGGGGCGTTGTCGACGACGACGATCCCGAAGTCGGGATGGTCCTGCGCCAGCAGCGAGTCCAGCGCCCGGGCCAGCTGGTCGGCGCGCTCCCGGGTGGCGACGATGACGCTGGTGCGCGGCGGCGCGACCCGCTGGGCGGGGGTGGCCGACCGGGCCGGGGGCCGGGCGGCGAGTCCCGCCCGGGCGGCGACGGCCACCGCGTCGCCCGGGTTCTCCCCCGGCCTGACCCGGCAGACGACGGTGGCGACGGGGCGGCCGCGCAGCCTCACCAGGGCGAAGACGTCGCCCGCTGGGACGGGCGGGCCGCCGAGGGCGGGCCCGAAGGAGAGCACCGCGCCGTCTGGCCCTTCCAGGTCCAGTTGGGCGACATGGATCTCGGACACGCTGCGTTCACCGTCGGGGCGGCCGGCGTCGTCGGTGTCGTCGGGGCGTTCGGTTCTGCCTGGGTTCCCGTCCGGGTTCCTGTCCGGGTTCTCTGGGCCATCCGGGCTGTCCGGGTTGTCATTCCTATTGCTCGGCATGCGGTTCCCGCCCCATTCGATCGGTACGTCCATCAGGCATGCTCATTCGGCTGGTCATGGCAGGCCGGTCGCTGCCGCCGGTCACGGCCGGCCCGCTCACGGGCGGTGTCAGCAGCGGCGGGCTCCCCGCAGCGCGCCCACCCGGTTCAGCGTCCGCTGCGCGAATCCGGACAGCCGGGGCCGTCCGCGCACGTAGTGGTGCGCCCGCCGCACCGGCTCCCGGTGCAGCCAGTGCACGACCGCCCCCGCTCCGGGCCTGGTCGAGGCCCCCTCGTACACCCGCAGCTCCCGCGTTTTCAGCGCGTCCTTGTACTCCGCCGCGCCACGGCCCAGATCGAGCACCCCGATGCCCTCCGCGGCGGCCGACTCCGCCATGCGCAGATGCAGGATCAGACCGGGCGAGTACCGGGCGAACTCCGGGTCGTATGCGGGGAACCAGCAGGACAGCACGGTCGCGGAGCGCAGCCCGAAGTGCGCGGCCACCGGCCGTCCTGCCACGTACAGCACGGACAACAGCCCGCGGCAGCCTCCCCCGCGGGTCTCGTGGAGCCGCTGCACCAGCGTGCTGATCCACTCCTTGGCGAAGCGGTCGCGCCGGCCGGTCCGCCGGTACTGGGCCGACTTCCACTCCATCAGCGTGCGCAGCGCGGCCGGGTCGGGCTCGTCGAAGACGAACCGGACCTCCCCCACGCGCCTCCCCAGCCTGCGCTCCTTGGCCAGGGTGGTCTTGAGGAACTTCGGCGATCGGCCGCGCAGCCCGGCCTCGTATGCCGCGTAGCCCGCGCGCACGTCGATGACCGGCGAGCCGAACTCCGCGGCCGCGGAGGGCTGGAACAGCGTCTGGCCCGCTTCGAGGTTGTCGTACTCCCAAGCCGACAGCGCGCAGGCGCGGAGCAGCTCACGTGAGGTGAGCGGGAGTCCTGGGCGGAGTATCGCGCCCTGGCAGTCCGACACCCCGAACCCGATGGCCCGGCCGCGGCCCAGCGGTCCTCGTTCGTACGGGAAGAACCCGGCGGGCTCCCCGTCCTGCCGCACCACCGCCACACGGGCCGTCGGCCGCACCCGGCCGACGGCGAGTGTGAACTCCGGCTCCATGAAGGGACTCGCGGACGCGCCGGAGCCGGCGCGCAGTTCCCGCCAGACGGCTATCTCCTCCCGGCCCAGCGCGTCGGGCCTGACGACCTGTACGCGCACCGCCTTCTCCGACTGTGCGCGTACCGGCGCATGCCTGTATGTCTGCACTCTGCTCAACACGACCCCCCGGTCTCCCCCTTGAGCACCCCTCACGGCAGCACGGACGGTACCGGGCCGAATACCGACAGGGTAGGGAGGAACGCACGTGTTGTGACCGTTCCGTGAAGTCCGGGAAAGCCGGGAGGAAGGTGATGTTCGAGAGACGCCTGGGGCTGGTGGGTGAAAGAGATTAGTTGGGAAGGGAGTTGGCCGACTGACATTCGAATACGACTGATTACTCTTAGGATTGGACCGTTCCAGTCACTCAAAAGAGTCCCGTCCTGAAAGGTCTGTCACTCCGTGGTCAACGTGAGGTATCCGTGCTGAGCGGGCCGAAGAGCAAACGGACGACCAAACAGGCGGTGTGGTGGGCCTCCGCCGTGCTGGCCGCGGCCGGAGCCGCGGTGGTCGCCGGCTGGGGAGACGGCACCGGCGCGGCGAGCGCGGCGGCCGGGTGGCGGCGGGCGCTGGCCGGCGTCTGCGCCGCGGGGCTGGTGCTGCTCGCGGCCTGGACGGTCCCGCTCGCCCGCCGACTGCGGGAGGAGCGCACAAGCCGGGCCCGCGACCGGCAGCTGGCCGCGGCCCGGGGGGCCGAAGTGGCTCATCTGGTCTCGGTGCGGATCCCGGCGATCGCCGAGCGGGTGCGCTCAGGGCAGCGGCTGGAAGGGGTGCCCGGGCCTCTCGCCCCGCCCGCCGACACCGGCGAGGAGTTCGCCCGGTCGATGGCCGCGGTGGTCGCGGCGCTCGGCTCGGACGAGGCGGTGCGGCGGGAGCGGGCGCTGCGGGACTCGGTGCAGGCGGCGTTCGAGTCGGTGGCCCGCACCATGCACGCCATGGCCACGGTGCAGCAGCAGGTCCTGGACCACGTCGAGCGGTCCATCGACGACCCCCGCCTGATGGCCGAGGTGATGAAGGCGGACCACGCCGCGGCGCAGATGACCCGCAAGGCGCAGACGCTGCTGGTGATGTGCGGCATCTGGCCGGCCCGCCGGGAGACCCGGCCGGTCTCCCTGTACGACTGCGTGCGCGGCGCGCAGTCCCGGATCGTGGAGTTCGGCCGTATCGAGGTGCACGGCGGCCAGACCCTGTACGCAGTGCCGCCTGCCGTCGAGGGCCTGATGCACACGATCGCCGAACTGCTGGAGAACGCCACGGTGTTCTCGCCTTCGCGTACCCAGGTCCAGGTCACGGTCCGGGAGGTGGGGGCCGGGGCGGTCGTCGAGATCGACGACGCGGGCCTGGGCATGCCGCCGGACGTCCTGGCCCAGGCTGCCGCCCAGCTCCGCGACGACCTCGACCTGGCCCAGCTGGGCGCGGTGCCCCGGCTGGGCCTGGCGTGCGTGGGCCGCTGGAGCCGGGAGCTGGGCTTCAATGTCGAACTGACCGGCGCCTCGGCCTACGGCGGCACCCGCGCGGTCACGTTCGTCCCGTACCGCCTGCTGACGGAACCGCTGTCCCAGACGACGGGACAGCACCGCGTACCGCAGCCGAACGACCGTCAGCCCCATGGGTACGGTCCGTCGCCGACGCCCGCGCCGGGCGTCCCGCTCAGCGACGCCGCGTCTCCGGCGGCCGCGGGCCAGACCGGCGCGTACGGCCCCCCGCCGTCCGCGGCGACCGGGCCCGGCGGGCCCGCGCACTACGGACACCACGCCTCTGCGGGCGCGCCTGAAGGGACCGGGCCGTACGGCCCCCACGGCCGTGCAGCCGGGCCCGCCCGGCTGCACGGCGGCCCGGAGACGGCCGGGTGGGAGCAGGCGGACGCACGCGGCCGCGGGCGGGACGGGTACGCCGACGGCGGGACGGGCGGCTCCGGGACGTACGGAGCTCCGACACAGGCACACCCGGGCAGCTCCGGGACGTACGGGGATCCGACACAGGCACACCCGGGCAGCTCCGGGACCTACGGGAATCCGACACAGGCACACCCGGGCGGCGGGTACACGGCGTCCGCCGAAGCCCCGGAACGCGGCGGGGCGCAGGAACCGTCCGCGGGCGCGCACCGCGCGGCGACGGCCGGTGGGCTGCCCCGGCGGCGCAGCCGGCGCGGGGCGTACTCGCCCTCCCCGCAGCAGACCCCGCAGGCGGCGGATGCGCCGTCCGCGGCCACACCCCCCGCTCCGCCTTCCTCCTGGACCCCCGAGGCCGCGCGCGCGTCCATCGCGAGCGTGGTGTCCGGGTCACGGCGCGGCCGCGCGGCCGTGGGAGACGAGACGGAAACACGCAACGAACACGATGGAGGCCGGTCGTGACCGGAACCATAACCAGACTCCCCGACCTGGGCTGGATGCTGCGCCCGCTGACCGAGATCCCGGGCGTGCGGCACGCCGTGGTCGTCTCCGAGGACGGGCTGCGCCTCGGGCACCTCTCCGCGGAGAACCTCTCGGGCACGGTCGCCGCCTTGAGCGTGGCGGAGGCGGAGTCGCTCTCCGCCGCCTGCGCCGCGATCACGATGACGGCGCGCTCCACCGCGTCGCTGGTGTTCGGCGGCGGCTCCGGGGTGCGGCAGCTGATGCTGGAGTCGGAGCACGGGTTCGTGCTCTTCACTCAGGCCGGCCTGGGAGCGCATCTGGGCGTGGCGACCGACACCGGGGCCGATGTCGGCCTGGTCGCCCAGCAGATGCAGCTCCTGGTGGCGAAGATCGGCGCGCATCTGAGCAGCCAGCCGCGAGATCAGGTGGCCCCGAGTCCGTCGTCATGAGCGACGGCTCCCCGTACCGCCCGGACGGCCAGGGCTTCCCGCCGTCCCCGGAGGGACGGACGACCTCGGCGGTACGCCCGTACGTGATCACCGGCGGACGGGCGGACGCCGGCGCCGCGCCGCTGTCCTGGGAGTCGCTGGTGATGGCCGCGGAGACGGAGATCCCGGCGACGCTCCAGCCGGAGCACCGGATGATCCTGGCGCACTGTCAGGGTCTGCTCTCCGTCGCCGAGGTGGCCGCACACCTGGGCCAGCCGCCCTCGGTGGTGCAGGTGCTGCTGGCCGACCTGCGTGCGTGGGGGCTGCTGGTGACCCGTCCGCCGATTCCGCCGGCCGAACGCGCCGATGTGAGCATGCTCAGAAAGGTCCTCCATGGCCTCGAAAGCCGTCTCTGACGCCGAAGCCCCGGGCATGGCCGGGGCGCCCGGAGCACCGGGCGGCCCCCGGTCGTCCGAGCCCCCCGGCAGTCGGCTGCCCCACGTCGCCGAAGGCGCCGGAAAAGGCGGCAAGTACGTCGCACCCACGGTCGCCGGCGCGGCCAAGATCCTGGTCGTCGGCCCGCTGGGCGTCGGCAAGACGACTCTTATCGGCACGGTCTCGGAGATCGAGCCGCTCTCCACGGAAGCGGTGATGACCCAGGCCGGCGCCCGCGTCGACACCGGCGGGGAGCGTACAAAGCGGACGACCACCGTCGCCCTGGACTTCGGCCGGATGACGCTCGGCGACGAGCTGGTGCTCTATCTCTTCGGAACGCCGGGCCAGCAGCGGTTCCTGCCCGCGTGGCGGGATCTCGCCAAGGGCGCGCTGGGCGCGCTCGCCCTGATCGACACCCGCGACCTGGCGGCGTCCTTCGACGCGCTGGGCAATCTCGAGGACCTCGGGCTGCCGTTCGCGATCGCGGCGAACGTGTTCCCCGGCAGCCCCCGGTACCCGGAGGACGAGCTGCGGCTCGCCCTCGACCTCCTCCCCGACACCCCGCTGGTGGCGTGTGACGCCCGCGAACACCGTTCCTCGGTCGAGGCGTTGATCGCCCTCGTACGCCATCTCATCGACACCGCCACGGTGACGACCCAGTCCTCGGAGCAGCCTCGATGACCCACCCCGGACCCTCCGGACCCTCCGGACCCTCCGGACCCTCCGGACCCTCCGGACCCTCAGTCCCCTCTGTCTCCCCCGTCTCCGCACCGTCGCCCGCGGGCCGATGCCCGGCGGCCACACCGCTGTACGGGCCGCACCTGGACGGCGACCGGATGCCCGCGCTGTACGAGGAGCTGCGCCGGGCGCACGGGCCGGTGGCCCCCGTGACGGTCGCGCCCGGGATCGACGCCTGGCTGGTGCTCGGCCACCATGAGCTGCTGCGGCTGACCCGCGAGGAGCAGGACTTCTCACACGATCCGCGCCGCTGGTCCCTGCTGCGTGAGGGTCGGGTGCCGGCCGACTCGCCGATTCTGCCGATGGTCGGCTGGCGGCCCGCGCTGCTGTTCGCCGACGGGCAGCAGCACCGCAGGATGCGTGCCGCGGTCTCCGATGCGCTGGCCCGCATCAACGGGCACGAGCTGCGGCGCAGCGTGCGGGCGACCGCGGAGCGGCTGATCGCGTCGTTCGGCCGGCGGCGGGAGGCGGACCTCGTGCCGCACTATGCGCGCAGGCTGCCGATGCAGGTGATCACCGGGCTGCTGGGGGTGGACGAGCGGACGGGGCAGCAGCTCGTCCAGGCGATTGCGGGGATGGCGGCCGCCAACGCGGACTCGGCGAACGCGAGCAAGCGCATGGGTGCGATCCTCCTCTCCCTGATCGAGGAGAAGCGCCGTCGGCCCGGCAACGACATCACGTCGGCGCTGTGTGCGCACCCGGCGGCGCTCACGGACGAGGAGGTGCTGCACAACCTGGTGGTGATGTTCACCGCGGGGAACCAGACGACCGTGAACTGGATCGCGACCACCCTGCGGATCCTGCTGTGCGACCCCGCCTTCCGGTCCTCCCTCACCGGCGGGCATCTGAGCGTGGACGACGCCCTCGACCTCGTTCTGTGGCGCTTCCCCCCGACGCAGAACTTCCCGGCCCGCTACGCCACCCGCGATCTGGAGTTCGGCGGGCAGGCCGTCCGGGCCGGCGACATGCTCATCCTCGGTCTGGCTGCGGCCAACCAGGATCCTCGGATCCTGCCGGCGGACGGCAGCCCGGTCGTCGGCAACCGTTCGCATCTGGCGTTCGGCGCGGGACCTCACACGTGCCCGGCTCAGGACCCGGCGCGGCTGATCACCCGTACCGCCGTGGACACCATCCGGCACCGGCTGCCGGACATGGAGCTGGCGGTGGACGAGAGTGAGCTGGCCTGGATCAAGTCGCCCTGGAGCAAGGGGCTCGCGGCCCTGCCGGTGCGTTTCACGGAACCCCAGCTGCCACCGTCCCCCTCCGACGCCTCCGCCTCATCCCTCTCGGTTTCCTCCGCCGCATCTCCCTCAGTCTGACCCCGGCAACAGTCAGGAGAGCCACGTTGAACAGCTCGCATGTCACGCAGCACGGCACACACGCCCATCGGATGGACCCGGGCGGCGGCTGCCCGCACGCGGACAACGCCCGGCTGCTCGCCGCGGGCGCGGCCGTCACGCCCGTCGTCCTGCCGGGCGAGGTGGCGGGGATGGCGGTGCTCGGCCATGACGCGCTCAGGGAGTTCCTCGCGCACCCCGATGTGGCCAAGGGAGCCGAGCACTTCACCGCGCTGCGGGAGGGGGAGATACCCGACGGCTGGCCGCTGAAGACCTTCGCCACCGTGCAGGGGATGACGACGGCCGACGACGCGGACCACCGGCGGCTGCGGTCGCTGGTGAGCAAGGCGTTCACGGCGCGCCGGGTGGAGGAGCTGCGGCCGCGGATCGAGACGGTGACCGAGCAGCTGCTGGACGCCCTTGCCGACGCGGCGGCGCACGGCGACGGCGTGGCGGATCTGCGGAGGCACTTCGCACTGCCGCTGCCGATGGGGGTGATCTGCGAACTGCTCGGCGTGGACGCCGAGCACCAGGACCGGCTGCACCATCTCTCCAACCAGATCGTGGCCACCGACATCGGCCCCGAGGAGGCGATGGCGGCCAACCGGGAGATGGTGGCCGTGCTGAGCGCGGTCGCGGCGGGCCGGATGGAGAACCCGGGCGACGACCTGACGAGCGCGCTGATCGCCGCCCGTGAGGAGGACGGCGACCGGCTCAGCCCCCAGGAGCTGCTCGGCACCCTGATGCTGATGATCATCGCGGGCCATGAGACGACCCTGAACCTGATCACCAACGCCGTGCGGGCGCTGTGCGGCCACCGGGAGCAGCTGGAGCTGGTGCTGGCGGGGAAGGCTGGCTGGGGGGACGCGGTCGAGGAGACGCTGCGCTGGGACAGCCCGGTGAGCTACTTCCCGTTCCGGTACCCCACCCGGGATCTGGAGCTGGCCGGGACGGTGATCCCCAAGGGGACGCCGGTGCTGGCGGGTTACTCTGCCGCGGGCCGGGACACGGCGAGCCACGGCCCGGACGCCGCACGCTTCGATGTGACGCGCGGGGCGCGAGGGGCCGGGGCGCGCCATCTGTCGCTGGGGCACGGCCCGCACTACTGCCTGGGCGCGCCGCTGGCCCGTATGGAGGCGACGATCGCGCTGGAGCGGCTGTTCACCCGCTTCCCGGAGCTGGACCTGGCCGTGCCGGAGTCCGAACTGCCCCGGCACGCCAGCTTCGTGGGCAACAGCGTGCACCGGCTCCCGGTGCGGCTCAGCCGCGCCCCGAAGGGGCGCGGATAACGCGTCCGGCGCGGCTCGGCAGCACCCTGGAAGGGGCGGCGGGGCCGTACCGGCATGCGGCTCCGCCGCGTGGGCGCGACCAGCCGCGGCGGAACCCGCACACGCCGACGGCCGATCACGCCACGCCCCACGGGCCCTTATGCGTTCAGCGCTCAGCGCCTGCGCACGCCCCGCTGCCAGACCGCGTCGACCAGCGGGACACCCGGACGGTAAGCCAGGTGCACATGGCTGGGCGCGTCGAGGAGTGCCAGGTCGGCGCGGGCGCCGGGGGTGATGCGGCCGACGTCGGTACGGCGCAGCGCGGCCGCTCCGCCGGCCGTGGCGGACCAGATCGCCTCGTCCGGGGTCATGCCCATGTCGCGTACGGCGAGCGCGATGCAGAAGGGCATGGAGGAGGTGAAGGACGAGCCGGGGTTGCAGTCCGTGGACAGGGCGACCGTCGCACCCGCGTCGAGGAGACGGCGTGCGTCGGGCCATTCGGCGCGGGTGGAGAACTCCGCGCCGGGCAGCAGGGTGGCGACGGTCGCACTGCCCGCGAGCGCGTCCACGTCCTCGGCGGTGAGGTGGGTGCAGTGGTCGGCGCTGGCGGCGTCGAGTTCGACGGCGAGCTGGACGCCGGGCCCGTACGAGAGCTGGTTGGCGTGGACGCGGGGGGTGAGGCCCTTCGCCTTGCCCGCCGTGAGGATCCGGCGGGCCTGGTCGCCGTCGAACGCGCCCTTCTCGCAGAACACGTCGACCCACCGGGCGTGGGGGGCGCAGGCGTCGAGCATCTCGCCGGTGACGAGGCCGACATAGCCTGCGGGGTCGTCCGCGAAGTCGGGCGGGACGATGTGCGCGCCGAGGAAGGTGACCTCCTCGGTGTGGCGGGCGGCGATGCGCAGGGCGCGGGCCTCGTCCTCGACGGTGAGGCCGTAGCCGGACTTGGTCTCGAAGGTGGTGGTGCCCTGGCGCAGCGCCTCGTCGAGGTAGCGGACGAGGTTGGCGTCGAGCACGTCGTCGGCGGCGGCGCGGGTGGCTGCGACGGTGGTGCGGATGCCGCCCGCGGTGTAGGAGCGGCCGGACATCCGGGCGTTGAACTCCCTGGTGCGGTCGCCCGCGAAGACCAGGTGGGAGTGGGAGTCCACGAAGCCGGGGATCGCAGCGCGGCCGGCTGCGTCGACCCGGTTGTCAGTGGCGGGTGCTTTGCTTGACTCGCCGACCCAGGAGACGCGGTCGCCGTCGATGACCACGGCTGCGTCCTGGATCAGGCCGAGGGAGGTTCCGTCACCCAGGGAGGGGTCGTTGGTGACCAGGCTGGCGATGTTGACGATGGCGGTGCTGCTGGTGCTGGTGGGGCGGGTGCTGTCGGCCGTCAAGGCGTTGCTCCTCGGGGGCGGGTGTCGTGCAGCGCTGCGATCGAGTCCGTCAGGGCCGCCGGGACGTCGGGGACGCGCGCATGGGTTCCGTCGCGGACCACATGGCGGCCGGCCACGACCGTATGGCGGACATCCGCCGCGGAGGCGGCGAATACGGCCGTCTCGGCTCCGAGTCGCGGCGGCGGTCCCGCCGTTCTGACCGAGTCCAGGGCGACGGTCGTGAAGTCGGCGAGCGCGCCCTGCTCGATGCGGCCCGCGTCGGGGCGGCCGAGCGCGGCATGGCCGTCCTCGGCGGCGGCGCGCAGCAGCGCCGCCGCGGTCCAGTGGCCGCGGGTGCGGGTGCGCAGACGCTCGTTTAGCTCCATGGCGCGGGCCTCTTCGAAGAGGTCGACGACGGCATGGCTGTCGCTGCCGAGCGAGAGCGGGGAGCCCGCGCGCTGGAGTGCGGCGGCCGGGCCGATGCCGTCGGCGAGGTCGCGTTCGGTGGTGGGGCACATGCAGGTGCCGGCGCCGGCGCCGCCGAGCAGCGCGATGTCCTCGTCGGTGAGGTGGGTGTTGTGGACGCCTGTGGTGCGCGCGCCCAGTACGCCGTGGTCGGCCAGCAGCCGGGCGGGGGTGCAGCCGTGTGCGGCGAGGCACGCCTCGTTCTCGGCGGGCTGCTCCGACAGGTGCACATGCAGCGGGGCCCCCCGCTCCTCGGCCCAGCGCGCCACCGTCGCCAGCTGCTCGGCGGGCACGGCGCGCACGGAGTGGACGGCCGCCCCGATCCGCACGTGATCCCGGTCCTTGAGAACTGAACAGCGTTCGGCCCACGCCTCCGCGGTGCCGTCGGAGAAACGCAGCTGGTGCTCGCCGGGCGGCTGCCCGAAGCCGGAGGACAGGTAGCAGGTGTCGAGGAGGGTGATCCGGATCCCCGCGTCGGCGGCGGCCTCGATGAGCGCCTCGCCCATGGCGTTGGGGTCGGCGTAGGGGGCCCCGCCGGGCGCGTGGTGGAGATAGTGGAACTCGCCCACGGCCGTGATCCCGGCGAGCGCCATCTCCGCGTAGGCCGCCCGCGCGAGGGCGAAGTACATGTCGGGCGTCAGTCGCGACGCGATGCGGTACATGGTCTCGCGCCAGGTCCAGAAGGTGCCGGACTCGGCCTGGACGGCGCCGCGCAGCGCCCGGTGGAAGGCGTGGCTGTGGCTGTTGGCCAGACCGGGGAGGGTGAGCCCGCGCAGCACCTCCGCTCCGGGCGGCGGGGCCGGCGTCTCCTTGTGCAGGGCCGCGATACGGCCGTCCGCCGCCTCGAGCAGCACGCCCGGCTCTACGGCGTCGCCGAGCCAGGCGTGTTCCAGCCAGTACGTCGTCGTCAGCGGCACGCCAGGCCCTCCAGCACGTCGGCGAGGGCGAGCACCCCGGCTGCGCAGTCGTCCTCGGCGGCGAATTCGGCCGGGGAGTGGGAGACGCCGGTGGGATTGCGGACGAAGAGCATCGCGGTCGGGATCGAGCCGGACAGGATGCCCGCGTCATGGCCCGCGCCCGTGCCGAGGAGTGGCACGGCCCCGCCCAGGATCTTGCCGAGCTCGTCGCGCAGGGCGTGCTCGAACTCGACCACGGGAGTGAAGGACTCGCGGACGACGTCGAGATCGACGCCGTCCCGCTGCGCGCGCTCGCGGGCCGCGGCCTCCACGGCGGCGACGACGGTGTCGAGGGCGTCCTGGTCGGCGGCGCGGGAGTCGAGCCAGCCGCGGACGAGGGACGGGATGGCGTTGACGCCGTTCGGTTCGACGGCGACCTTGCCGAAGGTGGCGACGGCGCCGGCGAGTTCTGCCTCGCGGCGGGCGGCGAGCACGGTCTCGGCGTAGGTCAGCATCGGGTCGCGGCGGTCGGCGAGCCGGGTGGTGCCCGCGTGGTTGGCCTCGCCGCGGAAGTCGAACCGCCAGCGGCCGTGCGGCCAGATCGCGGAGGCGATGCCGACGCGGTCGCGGGTGAGATCGAGGGCGCGGCCCTGTTCGATGTGCAGCTCGACGAACGCTCCGATGCGGCCGAGGCGTTCGGGGTCGGGCCCGATGGCGTCGGGGTCGTGTCCGGCGGCCTCCATGGCCTGCGCGAGGCGGACGCCGTCCGCGTCGCGCAGGGCGTGGGCTGCCTCGCGCGTGAGCTGCCCCGCCGTGAGCCGTGAGCCGGTGCAGGCCAGCCCGAAGCGGGCGCCTTCCTCGTCGCCGAAGTTGGCCACGGCGACGGGCCTGTTGAACGTCACGCCTCTGCCGCGGAGTTCGTCGAGCGCGGCGAAGGAGGAGACGACGCCGAGCGGGCCGTCGAAGGCCCCTCCGTCGGGCACGGAGTCCAGATGCGACCCGGTCACGACGGCGTCTCCGGCTGCGGGGTCCCCGAGCCAGGCCCACTGGTTGCCGTTCCGGTCGACCTCGTAGACGAGCCCCCGCGCCTCGGCCTGCTCCCGGAACCACGCCCGGCACTCGGCATCGGCGGCCGTCCACGCGTACCGGCGGTACCCGCCGCTCTCGGCGCTGCGTCCGATCCCCGCGAGGTCGGCCCACATCTCGTGGAACGAGCTCCCCCGCCCGCCCGCCGCGGATGCCTGGGCGGCCGCGCCGCGGTCCCCGGGCGCGTCCGGGGCGGGGGGAGGCGTGGGGCTCATGCGTCCTCCCGCATCGGGACGCGGACGCCCTTCGCCGTGGCGACGGAGTCCGCGAGGTCGTAGCCGGCGTCGACATGGCGGATGACGCCCATGCCGGGGTCGTTCGTCAGGACGCGGCGGATCTTCTCGCCGGCCAGCGGCGTGCCGTCGGCGACCGTGACCTGGCCCGCGTGGAGGGAGCGGCCCATGCCGACGCCGCCGCCGTGGTGGAGGGAGACCCAGGACGCGCCGGAGGCGACGTTGACCATGGCGTTGAGCAGCGGCCAGTCGGCGATCGCGTCGGAGCCGTCGAGCATCGCCTCGGTCTCGCGGTACGGGGAGGCGACCGAGCCGCAGTCGAGGTGGTCGCGGCCGATGACGACGGGCGCGGACAGCTCGCCGCTCGCGACCATGTCGTTGAAGCGTTCGCCCGCGCGGTCGCGTTCCCCGTAGCCGAGCCAGCAGATGCGGGCGGGCAGTCCCTGGAAGCGGACGCGCTCCCCGGCCATCCTGATCCAGCGGGCGAGGGACTCGTTCTCCGGGAAGAGGTCCAGGACGGCGCGGTCCGTCGCGGCGATGTCCTTGGGGTCTCCGGAGAGGGCCGCCCAGCGGAAGGGGCCCTTGCCTTCGCAGAACAGCGGCCGGATATAGGCGGGGACGAAGCCGGGGAAGGCGAACGCCCGGTCGTATCCGGCGAGCTGTGCCTCGCCGCGGATGGAGTTGCCGTAGTCGAAGACCTCGGCGCCCGCGTCCATGAAGCCGACCATGGCCTCGACGTGCCGCGCCATGGACTCGCGTGCCCGCCGGGTGAAGTCGGCGGGCTTCTCGGCCGCGTACGAGGCCATGTCCTCGAAGGCGACGCCCAGCGGCAGATACGACAGCGGATCGTGGGCGGAGGTCTGGTCGGTGACGATGTCGACGGGCGCGCCCGACTCCAGCATGCGCGGCAGCAGCTCCGCCGCGTTGCCCAGCAGGCCGATCGACAGCGGGCGGCGGGCGTCGCGCGCCTCGACGGCCAGCCGCAGAGCCTCGTCGAGCGAGTCGGCGCGGACGTCCAGATATCGGTGTTCGATACGGCGCTCGATGGCGCGCGGGTCGCAGTCGATGCAGATCGCGACGCCGTCGTTCATGGTCACGGCGAGCGGCTGCGCGCCGCCCATCCCGCCGAGCCCCGCCGTCAGCGTGATCGTGCCCGCCAGGCTCCCGCCGAACTTCTTCGCTGCCACCGCCGCGAACGTCTCATAGGTGCCCTGCAGGATGCCCTGGGTGCCGATGTAGATCCAGGAGCCGGCCGTCATCTGGCCGTACATGGTCAGGCCGAGCGCCTCGAGGCGGCGGAACTCCTCCCAGTTGGCCCAGTCGCCCACCAGGTTGGAGTTGGCGATCAGCACGCGCGGCGCCCACTCGTGGGTCTGCATCACGCCGACCGGCCGCCCGGACTGCACGAGCATCGTCTCGTCCTGCTTGAGCGTGCGCAGGGTGCGGGTCATCGCGTCGAAGGAGCGCCAGTCGCGGGCGGCCTTGCCCGTGCCGCCGTAGACGACGAGCTTGTCCGGGTGCTCGGCGACCTCGGGGTCGAGGTTGTTCTGGAGCATGCGGAGGGCGGCCTCCTGCTGCCATCCCAGGGCGCTCAGTTCCGTACCGCGCGGCGCCCGTACGGGGCGGGGTCCTGACATGGCACTGCCTCCTCGCGAATGTTGAGACTTCTATTCACATCCTGGATGGATGAATATCTGTAGTCAACAGCTGCGTCGCGCGCCGTCCGGTGATTGGCTGGGTTCCATGGCTTCGGACCGCCGGGATCAGGCCGTGCACGCGGCCCTGGCACAGGGTCTGCTCACCGAGGAGCAGCCGGTCGCCGCCCTGCTGGACACGGGCGGCATCCGGGCGTCCGCGACCGCCCTGAAGGAGGCGTTCGCCGCGGTGACCGACGCCCCGGTGCTGCACGCCTTCGCGGTCAAGGCCGCGCCGCTCGTCCCCGTGCTGGCGCTGCTGCACTCCGAGGGCCTCGGCGCGGAGGTGGCGAGCCCCGGAGAGCTGGCCCTGGCCAGGGCGGCCGGCGTGCCCGCGGCGCGCACGGTCCTGGACTCCCCGGCCAAGAGCGCCGCGGAACTGCACGAGGCCCTCGCCCTGGGCGTCGCGGTCAACGCCGACAACCTCCAGGAGCTGGCCCGCCTCGACGCGCTCGCGCCCGGGCGGGCCGGCAGCCCCGAAAGCGCCGCTCCGGCGGTCGGGCTGCGGGTCAATCCGCAGCTCGGCGGCGGCTCGATCGGCGCGCTGTCCACGGCCACGGCCACCTCCAAGTTCGGGGTCGGTCTGCGCGACGCGGGGGCGCGCGCCCTTATCGTGCGCGCGGTCCTCGACCGCCCCTGGCTGACCCGGCTGCACATCCACACCGGCTCCCAGGGCATACCGCTGCCCCTGATGGCGCAGGGCGTCCGAGCCGTCTGGGAGCTCGCCGAAGAGATCAACGCCGAGGCCGGCCGCCGCCGGATCGACACGGTCGACATCGGCGGCGGACTGCCGGTCAACTTCGCCTCCGACGAGCACACCCCGTCCTTCTCCGCATACGCCCGGCTGCTCCGGGAGGAGTCGCCAGGGCTGTTCGACGGCGGCTACGGCCTGGTCACCGAGTTCGGCCGGGCGCTGCTGGCCAAGCACGGCACGATCCTGAGCCGGGTCGAGTACGCCAAGACCGCGGGCGGCCGCCCCATCGCCGTCACCCATGCGGGCGTGCAGGTGGCGGCCCGCACGGTGTACGACCCGGAGTCCTGGCCGCTGCGGATCCGCGCGTACGACGCCGAGGGGCTGCCCAAGTCCGGACCCGCGGTCGCACAGGACATCGCGGGGCCCGCCTGCTTCGCGGGCGACCTGCTGGCCGAGGCCCGGCCGCTGCCGCTGCTGGAGCCGGGCGATGTGATCGCGGTCCTCGACACCGGGGCGTACTACTTCTCCAGCCCCTACGGCTACAACAGCCTGCCCCGCCCCGCCGTCCACGGCTTCACCGCCGCCGACGGCGGCGGTGCGGTCCGGTTCACGACCGTACGGCGGGCCCAGCGGCTCGACGAGATCGTCGCCGAGTCGGGGGGCGCGTACGCCGCGGCGCTGCTTCCATGAGGGCATGGCAGCAGGAGACACCACGGTGCACGTCGAACGCCGGATCGCCGCCCCCGCGGGCCGGGTGTGGCGGGCGCTGACCGATCTGGAGAGCATGCCGCGGGTGCTGAGCGGTGTGGAGCGGGTGGAGATTCTCTCCGAGGGACGGCACGGGTCGTTCGATGTCGGCACCCGCTGGCGCGAAACCCGCCGGATGATGGGCAAGCTGGCGACGGAAGAGATGTACGTGACTGCGGTGGAGCCTGAGCGCCGGTATGTGGTGGAGGCCGACTCCCACGGCGCGCACTATGTCTCCGAGTTCGCGCTCCGCGGGGACGGGCCGCAGGCGACGACCGTCCGGATGACCTTCTCGGCCACCCCGCCGAGCGGGATCGGCGGCGTGGTGGCCAAGCTGCTGGGCGGCCTGGGCCGCCGCGCCGTGAGCAAGGCGATCGCCAAGGACCTGGAGGACGTCGCCCGTTCGGTGGAGTCCGAACCGTCCGCCTGACGTGTGTGCGCCGCGGGTTGACGTACAGGCCCCGGCGCCCGCGCCGACCCCGTCTACGGGGGGCTCCGCCCCCGGACCCCCGCGCCTCAAACGCCGGCGGGGCTGAGTTTCGACGGCCCCCTGCTGGAGGTGGTCGAGGCGGGCGGGCTGGGCTTCCCGCCGAAGCTGTTCGCACTGATCGCGCTGTTCGCCGTCACCAACTCCGCGCTGATCAACATCATGATGGCCTCACGGCTCTGCTACGGCATGGCCAACGAACGCATTCTGCCGCGCGCGATGGGGCGCGTTCTCTCCAGGCGCCGCACCCCGGTCGCCGGGATCTTCTTCGTCTCGCTGATCGCGATCGTGCTGGTGTCCACCGGTGAGATCAAGACCTTCGGCGACACCACCGCACTCCTGCTGCTGTGCGTCTTCGCAGTCGTCAACATCGCGGTGCTGGTGCTGCGCAAGGACCGAGTGGCGCATGAGCACTTCCGCACACCGACGGCGCTTCCGGTCCTCGGGGCGGTCACAGCGCTGATCCTGGCCAGCCCGCTCGCCGACCGGGACGTGAAGGTGTATCTGACGGCAGGGGCGCTGATCGCGATCGGGATCGGCCTGTGGATCGTCAACAAGGCGGTGCTGCGCGCCCGCGGCGAAGACTGAGAAGAGCAGGTCGCGACCGGAAACCAACCCGCTGTGAAGGGGCGGACCCTATCGGTCTCGGGCATGTTCCGTTGGGAATTGCCGGAAAAAACGCGAGCACTCGCCACCTTGCGTAATGTGCCGGTCACTGCCGCACATGCGTACGCGGCATGGCCCGGGGGTGGGGAGGAGTGCCGGCGTGCCCGGAATCGACGAGTGCCTGCTGCAGGCCATGGTGGTGCCGGGCGCGCGTGGCGCGTCCATCGTCGACTGGACCAGCGGGCTGGCGATCGGGTCGATCGGCGACTCGCCGGGAGGCGACCCCGAGGCGAATGCCGCGGAGACCGCGGAACTCGCCCGTATGGCAGCCGAGTACACATCCTTCACCACCCGCACGGCGGACGGCGGGGACGGTGAGCTCGGCAAGGGGCTGCCCGTCGAGGACCTCATCGTCACCGCGCACAACGGCTATCACATCATCCGATTCGTCGAGACGGACTTCGACAGCAGCGTGTTCCTGCATCTGTGGCTGGACCGTGACACGGGCAACCTCGCCCTGGCCCGGCTCCGCATCGCGGACCTCGCCGAACGGCTGGTGCTGTGATGGCCTCGGCCGTCTCTCCCATGCTGGTGCGTCTGACCGAGGAGAAGGCGACCGGCGTGCTGGTCCGCGACCACGGCGCGCTCTATCTCGTCGACGGCGAGGTCGTGCACGCGGAGAGCCCGGCGGCCCCCGGTCTGGACGTCCTGCTGACCGCGAGCGGCCGGCTGCCGCGCGAGGGCTGGGAGGAGGCCGTCGCCGAGGCGGGCGTACGACGCGAGGTCGGCCGCCACCTCGTCGCCAGCGGGCGGCTGGGCTGCGGCGAGCTGGAGATCTGCCATCTGGGGGCGCTGTTCGACGCCGCGTACTTCGCGCTGACCCCGTGCAGCGGGCCGACCCGCTTCCGCTACGGGGTGGGGCACTGGATCGGCCGGGTGCGCCCGGTTCCCACCCCGGTCGTCGAGCGCGAGGCGCTGCGCCGCCGGGCGCTGCTCGACTCCATCTGGCCCCACCCCGAGATCGACGCCGCCCCGGTGGTCCCCCGGGCTCCGGGACCCGGCCGCGGGCCGACCCGGCGGCAGGCCACTGTGCTCGCACTCGCCGACGGGGTGCGCACCCCGGCCGACATCGCCCGGATGCTGGGCAGGCCGGCTTTCAACACCCTGCTCGACGTGCGTCGGCTGGCCGCGGCCGGACTCGTCGACACCGCCGTCCGGCCGTCCGGGCCCCCGCCCGAGCGGCCCGCGCTCCCCGCCTGGGTCCCGGAGGTCTCCGACGACCCGGACATCGCCCTGTTACGCCGGCTCCGCGACGCTCTGGAGGCAACCCTGTGAGGCACCGTGACACCCGCTCAGCCCATCGGGCACAGTGCGGCACGTCATGAAGCGGGCACTTCGGCTGCGGCCCAAGGGGCTCGAGAAGGGCCGGCCCGAGACGAAACCGACCAACGACGCCGAGAGGAGACAGCTGATGACGGCCGAAGGCGAGGTGCGCGGGGAGCTCCGACGGCTGCGTGCCCGGCTGCCTCAGGTGACCGGCACCCTCGCGGCCAGCGCAGACGGCCTCGTCCTCGCCTCCGAAACGGACGAGGCCAAGGAGGCGGAACACGTCGCCGCGCTCACCGCGGCCGCGCTCGGCGTCGCCCTGCGGCTGACCGAGGCGACCGGCCAGGGAGGTTTCCGGGAACTGCTCATCCGGGGTGAGAGCGGCTATGTCGCCACCTACGCGGCCGGCCCGACCGCCGTTCTCACCCTGCTGGCCGAGCCGCGTATCAACGTCGGCCGCCTGCATCTGGAGGCCCGGCGCTCCGGCGCCCGCATCGGAGAGCTCATCAGGGGCGCGCTCGAGCGGCCCGCGCTGGTCCCGCGCAAGCCGAACCGGCCCCCGAGCCTCGCCGGCCCCTGACCTGCCGGCCGCCCCGCGGCCGGAGCGAACGACCACAACCCACACGAAGAACGAAGTACGAAGAACAACGACCGAAGGAAGTGCGTTCATGGCCAACACCGAGACCGCTCTCAAGGAAGCCACCACCGCCATCGAGGGCGCCGTCGGCGCCGCGCTCGTCGACTACACCAGCGGCATGGCGCTGGGCACCATCGGCGGCGGCAAGGACCTCGACCTCAATGTGGCGGCGGCCGGCAACACGGACGTGGTGCGCGCCAAGGTGCGCACCATGGAACTCCTCGGCATGCAGGACGAGATCGAGGACATCCTGATCACGCTCGGCACCCAGTACCACCTGATCCGGCTGCTCAAGGGCCGCAACCACAGCGGCCTCTTTCTCTACCTCGCGCTGGACAAGCAGCGCGCCAACCTCGCCATGGCGCGCCACCAGCTGAAGCGGATCGAAGCTGATCTGGAGGTCTGAGCCGCACCGTCAGCGACGCCGCGCCCCGCCCGGCGCGGCGTCCCCGGCCGCGATGCCGGCTGCCGGACGGCGGGCGGCGGGCGGCGGGCGCGCTCACTCCATGAACAGACCCCTCGCGACGGCCGACGCGTCGAACTCCTCCAGCCGCGCCTGAGCGTCCGGCAGCGCGTCGCACATCGCCTCCAGCAGCACCCGCCCCAGCAGCATCGGGGCGCATGCCGTGTCAAAGGCCAGCCCCGTCCCCACGGCGGCCGGGATCAGCAGATCGCTGTGGGCCGCCACCGGGGCGAAGGCGGAGTCCGCGACGGTCACCACGGTCAGCCCGGCTCTGCCGCGCGCGTACTCCAGGGCCTCGACGACCTCCTTCGGATGCCGGGGCAGGGCGAAGCAGAGCAGCGCGCTCGCGCCCGCCCGCCTGGCCGCGTCGATGCGGTCGGCGAGCAGCGTGCCGCCCTCGTCCAGCGGCCGTACGTCCGGGTGGACCTTGGCGGCGAAGTAGGAGAAGCCCCTTGCCTGCGAGGACGCAGCGCGCAGTCCCAGCACCGGCAGCGGCCGGGAGGCCGCCAGCAGCCGTCCCGCGCGCTCCACGGGGGCGGGGTCGGCGAGCAGTTCCGCGAGCTGCCGCAGATTCTCGATCTCGCCGTGCACCGCCTGCTGGTACTCGTTGTACGCGTCCGACTCGCCCGCGCCCGTCTCCGCGGGCACGATCTCCCGGAGGTGGCGGCGGAGCGCCGGATAGCCGTCGAAGCCGAGGGCGACCGCGAAGCGGGTGACGGACGGCTGGCTGACCCCGGCCAGCTCGGCCAGCTCCACGCTGGACAGAAACGGCACATCGGCGGCCCGCCGCACCATGCTGTGCGCGATCCGCCGCTGGGTGGGGGTGAGCCGACGGCCCTCGAAGAGCTCCTGAAGCCGTGCGGCCGGGCTGTCCCGCAAGCCGTTCCCCCTTGTCGATTCAGACACCAGATGACTGCATAAGCATATGCAGCAGCCCCCGGGGGCCGCCCGTTCGGCGGCGCAGCCGCTCGGGCACGGGGACGTCGAACTCCGGGTCCCGGCGCACGACGTGCCCTCCCGCGACCGTCGGCAGCGAGGTGAGCCCGGCCGGCCCGTCGTCGGGCACGCTGAGGCAGCCGCCCGAGAGCACGGCCGGGTCAGCGGGCTTCGGGTGCTCCGGAATGCCCTTGAGGTGCTCTTCGAAGGTGAGAAGAAGAGGGGGGCTACCCCCACTGACCCGGGCGGGGCGCATCCGTACCGTGAAGCCATGACCTCCCGCGACCCGGAGCTCGTGAAGGAGCTCGACGCCACCCTGCACGCCCGCCGCGAGCTGGGCGAAGAGTACGACTCGGCCCTCGTCGAGTCCTTCCTGGAGAAGGTCGACCAGCGCATCGACAGCACACTGGACCGCCGTGTCCGCCGGCAGCTCGCCGAACAGCAGATGGTCGTGGCCCGCGGCGCCCGGCCCCGGCCGCCGTCCGGCGACACCGGCTCCGACTCCGGCTTCGGCGAGCGCTTCGGCTTCACGGTCGTCTCGTTGATCCTCGCCGTTCCGCTGACCGCCATCGGCGTGGTGAACGAGGGCTTCAAGGGCCTGCTGGTCTCCTGGCTCGGCATCGTGGCCGTCAACGCGGTGCACGGGGCGCGCGGTTGGCCATGGCTGCGGCGGCGGGACCGGGAGAGGGGCGGGAACCGGGGTTCCGACTGGGAGGAGTGAGTGACGCGGGGGCCGCCGCACCCCCGGCGAACCGGGGGGCGGGACGACGGCGGCCCCCGCGTGGGACACGGTCCGGGTCAGGGCCGGTCTCCGCGTCCGGGGCGTCTGGGAAGGTCCGGGAGCCGCTCCGGAGGTCCTCGAGACGCCGCTCGGTCGCCGGCCGGGCTCCCTGCCAGGCTCCCTGCCGACATCAGTAACTGTGCCGGACGCGTGTTAAGCAATTGCTGCGCGGACGTGACGCGTTCGTAGCCTTTTCGAGGCCTGCTGGACGGTGTCCTGACGCCCTGACGCCCTGACGCCCTGACGCCCTGACGCCCTGACGCCCTGACGCCCTGACGCCCTGACGCCCTGACGCCCTGTCGGCTGCCGCGGACCCGAGGAGGCGCGTTGCCCCCGAAGGGAGACACGTCCTCGAAGCCCAAGCCCCGCTCCCCTCGGAGTGCCGCGTGCCCGGTGGCTGCGGCGCCGCGAGGGGTGCGGGGTCGGGGGCGGGGGCGAAGCCCCGCACCGGAACGGCGACGGGTTACTTGCCGCCCGCCGCCAGGAAGGCGAGCAGGTCCTGGCGGCTGACCACGCCCGTCGGCTTGCCCGCGACCAGGACGATCGCCGCGTCGGCCGCCTCCAGGACCTTCATCAGGTCCGCGACCGGCTCACCCGAGCCGACCTGCGGCAGCGGCGAGGACATGTGCTTCTCCAGCGGGTCGCCCAGTGACGCGGTCTGCGTGAACAGCGCGTCCAGCAGCTCCCGTTCCACGACCGAGCCGATGACCTCGGCGGCCATCACGTCCGGGTGTCCGGCGCCCGGCTTGACGATCGGCATCTGCGAGACCCCGTACTCGCGCAGCACCTCGATCGCCTCGCCGACGGTCTCCTCCGGGTGCATGTGCACCAGGCTGGGGATGCCGCCGCCCTCCTTGTGGCGCAGCACGTCGGCGACGGAGGCGGCCGGACCCTCGCCCTCCAGGAACCCGTAGTCGGCCATCCACTCATCGTTGAAGATCTTGCTCAGATAGCCGCGGCCGCTGTCCGGCAGCAGCACCACGACGACGTCGTCCGGGCCGAGCCCCTCCGCGACCCGCAGCGCCGCGACCACGGCCATGCCGCAGGAGCCGCCGACGAGCAGCCCTTCCTCCTTGGCCAGCCGCCGGGTCATCTGGAAGGAGTCCTTGTCGGACACGGGGACGATCTCGTCGGTGACCTCGCGGTCGTACGCGGACGGCCAGAAGTCCTCGCCGACGCCCTCGACCAGATACGGCCGCCCGGAACCGCCGGAGTACACGGAGCCCTCCGGGTCGGCGCCCACGATCTTCACCTCGCCGCCGCTGATCTCCTTGAGGTAGCGGCCGGTGCCCGAGATCGTTCCGCCGGTGCCGATGCCCGCGACGAAATGGGTGATCTTCCCCTCGGTCTGCTGCCACAGCTCGGGACCGGTGGTCTCGTAGTGCGAGCGCGGGTTGTTGGGGTTGGAGTACTGGTCCGGCTTCCAGGCGTTCGGCGTCTCGCGCACCAGCCGGTCGGAGACGTTGTAGTACGAGTCCGGGTGCTCGGGATCGACGGCCGTCGGGCAGACGACGACCTCGGCGCCGTATGCGCGCAGCACATTGATCTTGTCCATGGACACCTTGTCCGGGCAGACGAAGATGCACTTGTAGCCCTTCTGCTGGGCCACGATGGCAAGTCCGACGCCGGTGTTTCCGCTGGTCGGCTCCACGATCGTGCCGCCCGGCCGGAGCTCTCCGGACTCCTCGGCAGCCTCGATCATGCGCAGGGCGATCCGGTCCTTGACCGAGCCGCCGGGGTTGAAGTACTCGACCTTGGCCAGGACCGTCGCCTGAATGCCTTGGGTGACGCTGTTCAGTTTCACCAGCGGGGTGTCGCCGACAAGACTGATCATCGAGTTGTGGATGCGCACAGTGTTCTCCGGGGTCTCCGTGTTGGTACGGCCAGCGTATGTGGAGCAGCGCGTGATTGGGCGACGGTTGCTTCGGGGCAGTTAGCTCATGTACGCGAGGAGGTGGCTGGGACGGTGTCGAGGGCGAGGGTGGCACGGCGCATCGCGGCGGGCGCGGCTTACGGCGGAGGCGGACTCGGCCTGATCGGAGCGGCCGCGATGGGCGTCCTGCTGGCCGAGGTCCAGCTTGCGAAACGTTCGGTGGGCGGTGGCGCGGCCCCGCTGCCGCCGCGCGGCGAAGGGCTGTACGGTCTGGCGTTCGGCAGCTCGGAGCCGCTGCGGCTGGCGGTGCTCGGCGACTCGACGGCCGCGGGGCAGGGCGTGAGGCGCGCGGGCCAGACTCCGGGGGCGCTGCTCGCCTCGGGCCTCGCCGCGGTGGCGGAGCGCCCGGTGGCGCTTCGCAATGTGGCGCTGGCCGGAGCCCAGTCCGACGACCTGGAGCGCCAGGTGACGCAGTTGCTCGCGGACGAGGCGCGACTGCCCGACGTCTGCGTGATCATGATCGGGGCGAATGACGTCACCCACCGGATGCCGGCCACTCAGTCGGTGCGCTATCTCTCCGAGGCGGTGCGCCGGCTGCGCACCGCCGGTGCGGAGGCAGTGGTGGGCACCTGCCCGGATCTGGGCACGATCGAGCCGGTCTACCAGCCGCTGCGCTGGCTGGCCCGGCGGGCGAGCCGGCAGCTGGCGGCGGCGCAGACGATCGGGGTGGTGGAGCAGGGCGGGCGTACGGTCTCGCTGGGCGATCTGCTGGGGCCCGAGTTCGCGGCGAACCCGCGCGAGATGTTCGGGGTGGACAACTACCATCCGTCGGCGGAGGGCTATGCGACGGCGGCGATGGCGGTGCTGCCCACGCTGTGCGCGGTGCTCGGTCTGTGGCCGGAGGCGGACCGGCTGGAGCCGGAGCGGGACGAGGACATGCTGCCGGTGGCCCGGGCGGCGGCCGAGGCCGCGTCGGAGGCCGGTACGGAGGTCACGGCCGCACGGGCCCCCTGGGCGCTGCTCAAGCACCGCCGCCGGCGCAGGCTCCCTCCGCCGTCGCCGGAGTCCGAGGGCACGCCGGAGTCCGAGGGCACGCCGGAGTCCGAGGGCACGCCGGAGTCCGAGGGCACGCCGGAGTCCGAGGGCACACCGGAGTCCGAGGGGACGCCGGAGTCCGAGGGCACGCCGGAAGCCTCCGCGCAAGCGCCGGGCGAGCCCACGGAGGAGGCACGCCGCGCCTGACGGGCGAGTGAGCCGAAGGGGTGCGCGGGTGTCGAAAGGAAGAACGCGCGGAGCTTGCGAGGAACGAGCAAGCGAGCACGATCGACCGTCGACACACGCTCAAGCACCCCGGAGGCGAACCGAGCCACAAAAGCACAGTTAAGCGTGCGCTTAGAATTGAGGTCCGCATCACACCGGAACCCCGGTGACCGCCGCGATACGTGCGGGTAACTTCCCAGACAGTCCTGCACGCACCCTTCCTCCTGGAGCCGTGATGCCCGAAGCCGTGATCGTCTCTGCAGCCCGCTCCCCCATCGGGCGCGCCTTCAAGGGCTCGCTGAAGGAGATGCGCCCGGACGACCTGACCGCGACCATCATCCGGGCCGCACTCGACAAGATCCCCGAGCTGGACGTCAAGGACATCGACGACCTGATGCTCGGCTGCGGCCTCCCCGGCGGCGAGCAGGGCCACAACCTCGGCCGGATCGTCGCCGTGCAGATGGGGATGGACCACCTCCCCGGCTGCACCGTCACCCGCTACTGCTCCTCCTCGCTGCAGACCTCCCGGATGGCGATGCACGCCATCAAGGCGGGCGAGGGCGACGTCTTCATCTCCGCGGGCGTCGAGACGGTCTCCCGCTTCACCAAGGGCTCCTCCGACGGGATGCCCGACACCCACAACCCGCTCTTCGCCGAGGCCGAGGCCCGCAGCGCGGAGCGCGCCGAGAACGGCTCGGACGAGTGGCACGACCCCCGCGAGGACGGCCTGATCCCGGACGCGTACATCGCGATGGGCCAGACCGCCGAGAACCTCGCCCGGCTCAAGGGCATCACCCGCCAGGAGATGGACGAGTTCGGCGTGCGGTCGCAGAACCTCGCCGAGGAGGCCATCAAGAACGGCTTCTGGGAGCGCGAGATCACGCCCGTGACGACCCCGGACGGCACGGTCGTCAGCAAGGACGACGGCCCCCGCCCCGGCGTCACCGCGGAGGGCGTGGCCGCCCTCAAGCCCTCCTTCCGACCCGACGGCCGGATCACCCCCGGCAACTGCTGCCCCCTGAACGACGGCGCCGCCGCGCTCGTCATCATGAGCGACGTCAAGGCCCGTGAGCTGGGACTGACCCCGCTCGCCCGGATCGTCTCCACCGGCGTCTCCGCGCTGTCCCCCGAGATCATGGGGTACGGGCCCGTCGAGGCGTCCCGGCAGGCACTGGCCCGCGCCGGGCTGACGGCCGGCGACATCGACCTCGTGGAGATCAACGAGGCGTTCGCGGCACAGGTGATCCCCTCCTACCGCGACCTGGGCTTCGACCTGGACAAGGTGAACGTCAACGGCGGCGCGATCGCCGTCGGCCACCCGTACGGCATGACCGGCGCGCGCATCTCGGCCACGCTGATCAACAGCCTCCAGTTCCACGACAAGCAGTTCGGCCTGGAGACCATGTGCGTCGGCGGCGGCCAGGGCATGGCGATGGTCCTGGAGCGGCTGAGCTGACCTGCGACCCCGGCCGCCGGGCCGGCTTCCCGCCCGTCGGATGTCGGCTCGTGACTGAATCTCCCCCAGGATGTGACCTTGGTCCTGGGGGAGCATCGTTTTCCCAGGTCAGCGCGTTACCGGGGGAACGGGCGAGGCGCATAGCCTGTCCGGTTCGTGGCGTAATGCACTGACAGCTGGCATAGTCCCACGACAAGCTGATGTAGGAAGTCGGGGGATCGATCGAAACCGGGAGTACGTCCGTGAGCGCCATGTCCCTTGCCCTGCTGCTCACCACGGCCGCTGCCACGGCCGTGGGCGCCGCCGCCCTGCACGCCGCACACGGGCTGCGCACCCAGGTCGCCGCTCTGCGCACGGAGCTGGCCGAGACCCGGGCGGCGGCCGCCGCCGAGGGGCAGGACTCCGCCGCCTCGGCCGCCGCCGTCGTGCCCAGACAGACCGTCCGCAGCGCCGAGCCGGCCGAGCCCGCGGCCGAGATACGGGCCGCCGTCGCCGAGGCGCTGGCCGAGGAGCGCGAACGCGAACTGGCCGAGGCCCGCGCCTTCTGGGCGGCGCAGGAGGCCCGGGACGCGGCGGACGCGCCCTCCCTGCTCGGCGGGGTGTCCGGCCCCGGTGAGGAGCTCCCGCCGTTCTATGTGCCGCGTCAGGCGGACTTCGCGGGTCTTGAGGCCGTGGATTTTGACGCCGTGAGCTTTGACCCCGCCGAGGCGATCGAGGACCAGCCCGAGGGGACGGAGTTCGCCGAGGACTCCCCCGAGCTGGCGGCCGCACGCCGCCGCCACCCGTCGCACCCCGACTTCGTACCGGTCCAGACTCCGGTGGTCACCGACCACGAGCGCACGGTGGCGCGACTGGAGGAGCTGGCCGAGACCCGCGCCGAGCTGGCGGACGTGCGGCCCGGCCCGCTCGGCACCCTCGATGTCTACGTCTTCGCCGACGGCACGACGCTGTGCATGACCCCCGGCCACCGGGAGACCGCCGAGCGGCTCGCCGACGCGCTGCGGGACGGTGACACACCGGTCCTGCTCGGGGGCTCGGGCGTCTCCGGCGCGTACGCGCTGACGTTCGCGTGCGGCGACGACAGCGTGTACATCCTGGCGGACCGCGTGATCGCCTCCCTGTGACCCGGGGGCTCCGCGCCTCAAAGGCCCGCGAGGCCTGATGTGCTCCTCAGTCGCCGGAGGGGGCTGAACTACAGCCCCGCCCTCACCGCCGCCTCCCGCACCCGCGCCACCGCCTCCGCAAGCACGCCCCCGGCACCCGCGCCCCGCAGCGCTTCGGCCAAATCCCGGCCCGCCACCGTCAGCTGGTCCGCGACTGCGAACACCCCCGCGTCCGGCATGATCCGAGGCTCGCTGTCCGGGGCCTCCAGACGCTGTGCGCGCACCGACAAGTCCCTGGCCAGTGCCAGGCCCTCCGCGGCCGCTCCGCGCTGCAGACGGCTCTGCGGCGCGGCCCGCAGGCGCTCCGCAAGGTGATCCACGGCCTGCTCCAGCTCAGTCACATCCAGCACACCGTGACCCTATGCGCCCGCACCAGACTGTTGCCAATATGCGAACCCTCAGGCACGGTGGCGTGAAGGACCATTGCGCAGAGCGTCCGGAGGCGCCGATGTCCCAAGTCTTCTCCGAAGAGACCCATCGCAATCTGCTCGCACGCATCCCCCAATGCACCGGTCGTGAGATCTCCGACTGGCTCCGCACCGTCGACGAAGGCCCGTCCCTCTTCCGGTTCGAGGAGAAGGTGAGCTGGCTGCGGAGCGAGCACAACCTCGCCTACGGCCACGCCAAAGCGATCATCCACGAGTACGACCTGAGGCGCGCCGCGCGCAAGCTTCTCTAGCAACGGAAACCCTCACAGCAAGCCCCCTCCAGCGAGAAGGAAGCAAATGGAAGGGCCCGCGGGGATCGCCCCCGCGGGCCCTTCCGACGTCCGGCGCCCGGAGCCCCGGGCATCAGGCGTGAGACGTCCGCCGTCAGTCGTCGCCCTGCAGAATCGCGATCAGCCGCAGCATCTCCAGGTAGATCCACACCAGGGTCATGGTGAGGCCGAACGCCGCCAGCCACGACTCCTCGCGCGGAGCGCCGTACGCCACGCCGTCCTCGACCTGCTTGAAGTCCAGCGCCAGGAAGAACGCGCCCAGCAGCACACCGACGACGCCGAACAGGATGCCGAGGCCGCCGCTGCGGAAGCCCAGGCCGTCACCGCCGCCGAACACCATGAACAGCAGGTTCACGGCGGTGAGCAGCAGGAAGCCCATCGTGGCGATCATCAGATAGCGGACGAACCGCTGGGTGACCCGGACGATCCTGGTCTTGTACAGCACCAGCATGGTCACGAAGACGGCCATCGTGCCCAGCACGGCCTGCATGGCCGCGCCCGGGGCGACGAACTGGTCCACGAAGTTGCTGATCGCGCCCAGGAAAAGACCCTCGAAGGCCGCGTACGCCAGGATCAGCGGCGGCGAGGGCCTGCGCTTGAACGACTGGACCAGGCCGAGCACCATCGCGATGAGCATGGCGCCGATGGCCAGGCCGAAGCGCTCGTCGGTCAGGTAGATCCAGCCGAGGACGGCGCCGACGATGACGGTGCCGAGCGTCATGCCCGTACGCATGACGACGTCGTCCATCGTCATGCGGTCCGTCTGCGGCGGCGCCATCGGCGGGGCGCCCTGGACGCCGCCCTGCGGCGCGTAGGGGTTGGCGGCGTACGGGTTGGTCGCGTCGGTCGCGTACGGGTTGGCGCCGCCGCCCTGCGCGTAGGGATTGGCCGGCCCGGCCTGCTGCGCCGTGTTGAAGCCCGCGTAGCCGTTGTCCCGGCTGAACCCCCGTCGCGAGAAGACCGGGTTGCTGCTCCTCATCTCACTCCTCCATGGCCACCCTGCGCGGCCTTACGCCAAGAGTAATGGGTAGGCAAAAGTCCCACCCTCCTGCTCGCGTAGGAACTCTGCCCGATCCACCCGGCGGATGCACGCGCGTATCCGCTCAAACATGCGAACAGTCACATCACAATCTGCCAGGCGGAGTAGAGCCGGACATGCTCCGCACACACGAACGAATTGCCCATATCGGGCTAATCCGGACAGAGTGAGTGCCCGAAGTCGGGTTCGAATCTGATCCGCCGCCTCTCATGACCTGCCGCGATGCTGTGACCTGGCTGATAGAACCGGACCCGCGCACTCCTCGCCAGGGAGGCTGGTCCGCCTTGACCGTGGGCCGTTGACGTCTGCGGCCACGGCAGCGAGTCGGCGCCGCTGTCACCGTCGGGCCGGACGAACACGCGGTCACCGGCAAGGAGAAGGAGGTCGCACCAGGCGGCCAGAGCGAGAGCGGTGGCCGTTTCCCGCGCCCTTGCGCCCGAAGCTCAGGACCGCCCGGCCGTCCTGGTCGACGTGGTGGACGCGCGCAACACGGCCAGGAGTTACGGGACAGTCGTCACTCAGCCTGCGCGACGATGGGATCGCCCCCAGAGCGTGAGACTTCTCCCAAGACACCCGCGGCCATCCAGGGAACCGCTGCCGCCGAGAAGACCGCCGGCCGGAACCGCGCCATTCTCACCGGATCGATTACAGAAGCCTGCGACCTCGGGGTTTCACGATCTGAAAGGGCGCACCGCCGTCTCGTCCCCGGCTACGAGACCATCACCGCCAGCTCCGAAGTCATGATTCACGTCACAGGTCCGCCGGACCTCCGAGACGAGGCGTCAGATTCTGCGCCTGACATACGAGCTGTTGATCAGTGTATCCTACCTCATCTGTCAACCACGCGCCTGCCCCTCCAGGCCCTTCGGATGACGGAAAACTCAGGCCCCGGACCCGGACCGGACCCGGCCTCGGACAGCGAACCAGTGCGGTCAAAGGATTGGAAGAGCAGGGCGTGTCGAAGCCGCGTATCAGCGTGATTGTGCCGATTTACCAAGTGCAGTCCTTCTTGCGGGAGTGCCTCGATTCCATCCTTGAGCAGTCCTTCCGTGACATCGAGGTAATCGCCGTCAACGACCGCTCGCCTGATCGCTGCGGAGAGATCGTGGACGAATACGCCAAGGCCGACGAGAGGGTCCGGGCACTGCACCTGCCCGAGAACGTGGGCCTGGGTCGGGCGCGGAACGCGGGGATGGAGATCGCGCGCGGCGACTACCTGTTCTTCCTCGACAGCGACGACACGCTCACGCCTGGCTCGCTGCAGCTCATAGCGGACCGACTGGCGCAGACCTCCGACCCGGATGTTCTGATCTTCGACTACGCGCGCACATTCTGGTGGGGCGCGGCGACGCGCAACAGCCTGGCCTCAGTCTTTCAGACGGAGGGACCGGAGGTCTTCACAGCGAAGCAGCGGCCGGAGTTCCTCAACCTGCTCATGGTGGTATGGAACAAGGTCTACCGGCGCGACTTCGTTGAGCAGCGCGGCTTCCAATTCCCGCCGGGGTACTACGAAGACACTCCCTGGACCTTCCCAGTCCTGATGTCGGCCGACCGGATCGCCGCCCTGGACCACGTTGTCGTCCACTACCGTCAGCGTCGCCAGGGCAACATTCTTCGCACTGTCAGTCGCAAGCACTTCGACATCTTCGACCAGTACGAGCGGGTCTTCGCGTTCATGGACAGCGACCCGTCTCTCGCGGAGTGGCGGGCTCGACTCTTCACCAAGATGATCGACCACTTCATCGCCATCTTGGCGAAGAGCAACCGAGTGCCCAACGAACTGCGGTCCGAGTTCTTCGCTCTGGCACATCGTCACTATCGACGCTATCTGCCGGCGGACTATGTGCGACCCGACGGACATACCGGCCTCCGGCACGCGCTGATCGCGCGCGGCGCCTACCCGGTCTACCAGACTTTGAAGGTGGCCAACCAAGGTCGACGCAAGGTCCGCAAGACTGTCCGCGCCAGCCGGAAGAAGGTTGCCGGCAAGCGCCTGGATCGCCATTACGAAGCCGCGCTCAAGCAGCCCATCGACCAGAATCTGGCCGTCTACTCCGCCTACTGGGGCCGGGGTTACGTATGCAACCCCGCTGCGTTGCATGCCAAGGCCAAGGAGATAGCTCCCCACATCAAGGGTGTGGTGGTCGCCAAGCAGGACGAGGTGAAGAAGCTCCCACCGGGCACCGATTTCGTGATCCCGGGGACCGCGAGGTACTGGGAGGTCATGGCGCGCGCCAAGTACTTCTTCAACAACGTCAACTTCGAGGACCGCTTCGTCAAGCGGCCCGGCACCATCCACGTGCAGACGCAGCACGGTACGCCGCTCAAGCGCATGGGCATCCACATGCTGCCCTACCCGGTGGCAGCCAAGGGCACGAACTTCAGGAAGCTCCTGCAGCGATCGGACCGTTGGGATTTCTGCATCTCCTCCAACCGGTTCTCCTCAGAAATCTGGGAGCAGGCCTTTCCGTGCTCCTTCGCACCGTTGGAGAGCGGTTACCCCCGCAACGATGTCTTCTACAACTCGACTGCCGACGACGTCCGTCGCCTTCGGGATGAGCTCGGCATTCCTCAGGGAAAGATCGCCGTTCTCTACGCGCCGACTCACCGGGACTACACCACAGGCTTCGTCCCCCAGCTCGACCTCGCCCGCCTCACCGACGCCCTTGGTGATGGGTTCGTGGTGCTCATGCGAGGCCATCACTTCTACGAACAGACGCCGGAGCTGCAGGCATTGCAGGCTTCGACTCGTGTCATCGACGTCACCTCCCATACGTCCTCGGAGGAGCTGCAGCTCGCTGCGGACGTGCTGCTTGCGGACTACTCGTCCATGATGTTCGATTACGCCAACCTCGACCGGCCGATCGTGATCTATGCCAACGACTGGGACGCGTACACGGTCTCCCGCGGTGTGTACTTCGACCTTCTGGAGGAGCCGCCCGGCCACGTCGCACGCACTCAGGACGAACTGCACGACATATTCGTCAGCGATGCCTGGAAGGATGAGCGGTCCGATGCCCTACGAGGCTCCTTCCGCCGTAAGTTCTGCGAGTACGACGACGGCCGGGCGTCCGAGCGCGTCATACGACAGATCCTGCTGGGTGAGCCGGCAGAGGAGCTGCCGGTCGTGCCGTTGGACGAGCGGACGCCGGCCCCGTCGCCAACGGCCGCCCAGGCGGAAAGCATGAAGGAGCCTGCGGTCGGGCAGTCCAGGGCCGCGTAGATCCCGGTCGGAGCGTCGGCGCGCAACTATTGAGCGCGCCGACGCTTGGTACCGAGAAGTTGACAGCCCTGGCATGTGCGTGCACAAACTCCCGTCCTGCCCCCTCGGTGAGCCTGGCGGAATGAAGCGGACTGGTGCCGCTGTCTTGCCTGGCCTCTCGTCTCTCCCCCCCCGGGGGTAAGCCAATGACAGGAACAGAAGAGAAGGTGGCCATGCAAGCCAGTGCCGGGGAACGGCCCCACGCTGAAATCAGACGGGTCTGGCCGCGCGA
This sequence comes from Streptomyces chengmaiensis, assembly GCF_029846775.1. Lineage (NCBI taxonomy): Bacteria > Bacillati > Actinomycetota > Actinomycetes > Kitasatosporales > Streptomycetaceae > Streptomyces > Streptomyces chengmaiensis. Next base: position 50,584 of record NZ_JARWBG010000013.1, on the reverse strand, counting down.
CGGTCACATCCGTATCCTCGGGACAGTCCTCATCGGCGGGATGCCGGACGACGCCCCCGTGGACAAGTCCTGGACGTTGCGTCTCACCTCCCGCGAACGGCCTGAGGTCCCCGCCCAGTCCGGCGTCAAACGGCTCACAAACCGGCTCATTCACAGTGTGACCCGCGCTTCGCGCCCCACCCCGCGTCGGCTGTACTTCCCCGTCGTCAGCGACGGGGCGCACTTCGAGACAGTCGTGGCCGTCCGCGACCTGGCTGTGTGGGACGCGCTGCCCCGCGAGCTCTGGGACCTGCATTTGGTCGCGGCGCGAGGTGGTAAGAAGCTGACACTTCGTGTCGGCCGCCACCACGACGACATGCCGGGTAAGAAGCAGATCGTGAAGTTTCCCGAGCAGTACAAGGCAGGGGTCGCCGTGCTGCCGTACTACACCGATGGCGACGACCTTTCCATACGCTGCGCCCGACGCGACGAGGCCAACCGGAGCGCCACATGAAGCTGACCTACCTGATCTACAACGCGTTCGGCGTCGGTGGTACTGTCCGCACCGTATTCAACCAGGCCAACGCCATGGTCGAGCGCGGCCACGACGTCGAGATCGCGACCATGCTGCGCTACCACGAGGAGCCGCCCTTCCCGCTGGACCCGCGGGTGAAGGTGACCGCGCTCGTGGACAATCGATCCGGCTCATACGTGGACTGGGACCGATACGAGGGCCCGGAGGACACCTCCTGGCATGATCGATTCCCAGCAGGCGTCTCCAAGAACGCGGACAGTCGTCGCCGCATCAGCGCGATGATCCGCTTCCTTCGCGGTCTGGAGCACCGGATCGTGGTCGGCACCCGACCCACGATCAACCTGGTCATCGCCGAGTTCACGGACCCGTCGCTGGTCCGGGTCGTCCAGGAGCACGCGGGCCTGTCCACGCACAAGGGCGAGTGGCGCAAGGCCATCGACGCCGCCTATGTGAGGATGGATGCAGTAGTCTGCCTCACCGAAGCGGACCGTGCTGCCTACGCCCAGTCGTTCCCCCATGTGCGCGTCGAGCGTATCCCGAACGCGCTGCACTCCCTGGACGTCCCACGTACCGACCTCTCACGGCCCCAGGTCGTCAGCGCCGGACGGCTCGATGGCAACAAGGGCATCGACAAGCTGATCGAGGCGTTCGGCCAAGTCGTGGAAGCCCACCCGGATTGGACACTGCGCTTCCACGGGGACGGCCCGGAGCTGGAAGCACTTCGCAAAGCCATCCGCGCCAAGCACCTGTACAACCACGTCTTCCTCATGGGTCCGACACGCAAGCTCGATGAGGAACTCGCGAAGGGCTCCATTTTCGCGATGAGCTCCAAGTCCGAGGGCTTCGGCATGGTGCTGCTGGAGGCTATGAACTGCGGCCTCCCCGTGGTCAGTTTCAACTGCCCGGTCGGCCCACGAGAACTCGTCTCCGATGGCGTGGACGGCCTGCTCGTCGCCGAACAGGACGTGGAAGCCTTGGCGTCGGGCATCATCCGCCTCATCGAGGACGAGGAGCTGCGCCGCAGGCTCTCCCGGGCGGCCCTGCAGAAGGCCGCCGAATACGGCCCCGACGCCGTCACCAAATCCTGGGAACACCTCTACGAGGACCTGACAGCGGCAAAGTGACGTCGGGTGTGCCAGGACCTGCACCTCCACGCCACTGAGTGACTCCGTCGGGGATCCTGGGATCCTCGGGTGGATCAGTGTGGCCGACAGGCATGCTCGGTTCGGAAGTGGAGGCCGTCCGTGGTTTCTGAGGTGTTCCGTGTCCTGCACCCCGCTCTGGTGAGCAGATGCCGTCCCTGACCGCGCAGAGGTCACGCGGGCGAGAACCCCGGCGGGACCACCGCGATGCGGGTCCGTGGCCGACAGGCTGCCGAGGTGGTGCGCTGCCGTCCCGACTTCAAGTACGCCCTGGCGCGTGAGCTGGGTGATCCGTGCTCCCAACTGTCTCTGGCCCCGCCGAGACGCCGTTCCACATGGTGGCTTGTGACCTCACCGTGCTTGTTCATCAAGTCCTGGATGTACGCCGTAGCAGGGATGGTGCCCGGAGCCGGACTTGAACCGGCACGGCCTGAAGGCCAGCGAGGTTTAAGCTCGCCGTGTCTGCGTTCCACCATCCGGGCGTGGTGCGCGCGGCTCCGCGTTGGCCTACGAGCCTATCCGCAGAGATCGCTTGAACGGCGGAACAGTGGCCCGATGTTGTCTTATTTTATTGACGTTTGAGGGGGCGTCAGACCAGCTCAAGGGCGTCGGGCACGGAAGGCAACACGCCATCGGCCATGACCAGGTGCATATGTGGTTGGCGGAAAGTCGCCGCCAGAGGGCGGTTGGCGGCCCTCAGGGACAACGTCATCCCAAAGGAGGAGGAGCAGAGCGTTCCGTCAGACTCGAGAGGGCCCCGGGAACGGGCTCGGGGAGTGACGATCCGCGGTTCGGCGGCCGACACGATGGTGAGGTCCCACAGACCACTCCCCCGTGACAGGAGTCCCCTCTCGTGACCACCACGCCCACCGCTCACCGCGCCACCGCCGTGGCCGCCCGCGCCACGGAACTGTCCAAGGTGTACGGACAGGGCGAGACCCAGGTGGTCGCCCTCGACCGGGTCACCGTCGAGTTCCGCCAGGCGGAGTTCACCGCGATCATGGGCCCCTCGGGCTCCGGCAAGTCCACGCTGATGCACTGCGTCGCCGGGCTCGACTCCTTCAGCTCCGGCTCCGTGCGGCTCGGCGAGACCGAGCTGGGCAGCCTGAAGGACAAGCAGCTGACCCAGCTGCGCCGAGACAAGATCGGCTTCATCTTCCAGGCCTTCAACCTGCTGCCCACGCTGACCGCCCTGGAGAACATCACGCTCCCCATGGACATCGCCGGCCGCAAGGCCGACAAGCAGTGGCTCGACCAGGTCATCGACATGCTGGGGCTCCGGGGACGGCTCAGCCACCGTCCTGCCCAGCTCTCCGGCGGACAGCAGCAGCGTGTCGCGGTCGCCCGCGCCCTGGCCTCCCGCCCCGAGATCATCTTCGGGGACGAGCCCACCGGAAACCTGGACTCCCGCTCCGGCGCCGAAGTGCTGGGCTTTCTGCGCAACTCGGTGCGCGAGCTCGGCCAGACCGTCGTCATGGTCACCCACGACCCGGTCGCCGCCTCCTACGCCGACCGCGTCGTCTTCCTCGCCGACGGCCGCATCGTGGACGAGATGCACAGCCCCACCGCCGACGACGTCCTCGACCGGATGAAGGCGTTCGACGCCAAGGGCCGGACCAGCTGACACCCGCGCGCTCCGGCGCACGCCCCGGCTCCCCCGGACCCCCGGCTCTCTGCCCGGACCCCCGGCTCTCCGCCGTGGCGGCCGATGCTCCCTGAGCCCCGGGGCCCCGGCCCCCTGCCTTCACCCATCCCACAGGACTGACACAGACATGCTCCGTACCGCCCTGCGCAATGTGCTCGCGCACAAGGCGAGGCTGCTGATGACCGTGCTCGCGGTCATGCTCGGCGTCGCCTTCGTCTCCGGCACCTTCGTCTTCACCGACACCCTCGGCCAGGCCTTCCGCAAGCAGTCGGCCAAGAACTACGACGACGTCGCCGTCGCCATCACGACATACGCCGTCCAGAGCGACGACGGCGGCGATGACACCGGCGTCGACCGGCCCACCCTGGACAAGATCCGCGCCGTCGACGGCGTGGCATCGGCCGTCGGCCGGGTCTCCGGCTTCGCCGGCGTCGCCGACCAGGACGGCAAGCTGATCGGCAACGGCTGGACCAACACCGGCGCCAACTTCGCCCCCGGCAAGGACGGCAAGGACTCCCAGTACCGCTTCACCGACGGCTCGGGCCCGGTCGAGGACGGCCAGATCGCCCTCGACAAGGACTCCGCCGACACCGGGAAGTACAAGGTCGGCGACCGGGTGCGGGTGGCGACCAACGGACCGGTGAAGGAGTACACCCTCTCCGGCGTCTTCACCACCGACGACGGCGCGGTCAGCGCCGGCGGCAGCCTGGTGCTCTTCAACACCCCGGTCGCCCAGAAGCTCTACCTGTCGCCCGGCCACTTCAAGGACGTCAACGTCGTCGCGGAGGACGGCGCGTCCGACGAGAAGCTGCTCGCCGCGATCAAGCCGCTGCTGCCCGAGGGCGCCGACGCCAGGACCGGCCAGGCCGTCGCCGACGAGCAGGCCCGGGAGATCGAGCAGGGCATGAGCAACTTCAACAGCATGCTGCTGGCCTTCGCGGCCATCGCCCTCTTCGTCGGCGTCTTCCTGATCGCCAACACCTTCACCATGCTGGTCGCCCAGCGCACCAAGGAAGTCGCGCTGATGCGCGCGGTCGGCGCGTCCCGCAGGCAGATCACCCGCTCGGTGCTGGCCGAGGCCGCGCTCGTCGGGCTCGTCGCCGCGACGGTCGGCTTCGCCCTCGGCGTGGGGCTGGCAGTGGCGCTGCGCTCGGGGATGTCCGCCTTCGGGCTGAAGGTGCCAGGCGGCCCGCTGGTCATCACGGCCACCCCGGTCGTCTCCTCCCTCACCGTGGGCGTGCTGATCACCATGCTCGCGGCCTGGCTGCCCGGCCGACGCGCCGCGAAGATCCCGCCGGTGGCCGCGATGGGCAGCATGCACGCCGCCCCCACCGTGAAGTCGCTCGTCGTGCGGAACTCCATCGGCGCGGCCGTCACCGCCCTGGGCGCAGTGCTCATCCTGCTCGGCGCGAGCCAGGGCTCCGACGGCCGGATGGTCATCGGCGGCGGCACCTTCCTCGCTCTGATCGGCGTCATCGTGCTGATCCCGCTGCTGTCGCGGCCGTTGATCGCCGTGCTGCGCGCCCCCATGGCCGGGCTGTTCGGCGTCTCCGGCAAGCTCGCCGGGCAGAACGCGGTCCGCAACCCGCGCCGCACGGGGGCGACCGCCTCGGCCCTGGCGATCGGCCTGACCCTGGTGACCGGGCTGTCCGTACTGGGCGCGACCGTCGGGCAGGCCATCGACAAGTCGACCACTGACAACCTCAAGGCCGACTATGTGGTCATGATGGCCGCGCAGGGCATGGCGCTCGACGAGTCCGTGGTCCCGGCCCTTCAGAAGGCGTCCGGCGTCCAGGCGGTCTCCGCGGACCAGAGCACCAACCTGAAGGCCGGAGGGGACGACTGGCAGTCGGTCGCGGGCGTCACCCCCGGCGACATCGAGCAGTTGCTGAACGTCAGGGCCGTCTCCGGCTCCCTCGGCTCGCTCGCGGACGGCAAGCTCGCCGTCGAGCAGAAGACCGCGGAGCAGAACGGCTGGAAGCCCGGCCAGACGATCGACGTCCAGTTCAACGACGACGAGAAGGGCACGCTGACCGTCGGCGCGGTCTACGCGGACAACGACTTCCTGCCCGGCCTGATGCTCTCCACTGCGGTGGTGAAGCCGCACGAGACCATGTCCCCGTACATCCCGCAGGTGTACGTCAAGATGGACGGCGGCCCGACCAAGGCCAATGAGCGGGCGCTGGTCGACGCCCTCGGCGACAACCCGGCCATCCGGGTGATGGACCAGCAGGACGTCCGCGACGAGCAGGGCGGCATGATCAACATGATGCTGAACATCATGTACGGACTGCTGGCGATGGCCCTGCTGATCGCGGTGCTCGGTGTGGTCAACACCCTGGCGATGTCCGTGTTCGAGCGGCAGCAGGAGATCGGCATGCTGCGGGCGATCGGCCTGGACCGCGGGCGCGTGAAGCGGATGGTCCGGCTGGAGGCCGTGGTGATCTCGGTGTTCGGCGCGGTGATCGGCATCGGCCTGGGCGCGTTCCTGGGCTGGGCCATCGGCCAGACCATCAAGGACTCGGTCCCGAACTACGCCCTGGTGATCCCGTGGGACCGGGTGGGCCTGTTCCTGGTGCTGGCGGCGCTGGTGGGCATGCTGGCCGCGATGTGGCCGGCCCGCAGCGCGGCGAGGCTGAACATGCTGTCGGCCATCAAGGCGGAGTGACCGTACGTCTTGGCGGCGGAGGGCCGGGCTCCCGGAAGGGAGGCCGGCCCTCCGCCGTGTCGATAAACGCCGTGTCGATAAACGCCGTGTCGTTCAGCGCCGTGTCGTTCAGCGCCGTGTCGTTGAACGCCGTGTCATCCGGCCCAGGCGCGGGAGCGCAGCGGCATGCCGGAGTCGCCGGTGTCCCGGGGCTTCACGGCGAGGACCTGGTTGACGCCGATCCGGTTGCGTTCGAAGGAGAGCGCGGAGGCGGCCATATAGAGCCGCCAGACGCGGGCGCGGCCGGGTGAGGTGAGGCCTACGGCCCGGTCCCAGTCGGCTTCCAGGTTGGCGACCCAGGCGCGCAGGGTGCGGGCGTAGTGCTCGCGGATCGCCTCGACGTCGCGGACCTCGAAGCCGGCGTCCTCGAGCGCGCCGACGGTGCGGCCGAGGGGCGCGAGCTCCCCGTCCGGGAAGACATAGCGGTCGATGAACTCGTCCACGTGATAGGCGGCTTCGTCCTTCTCCGGACGGCGGGCGATCTGGTGGTTGAGCAGCCGGCCGCCCGTCTTGAGCAGGGTGAACAGCCGGTCGGCGTACTCGCGGTAGCGGACCTGGCCGACGTGCTCGGCCATGCCGATGGAGGAGATCGCGTCGTACGGGCCGTCGCGGACGTCCCGGTAGTCCTGGACCCGGATTTCGATCCGGTCGGTCAGACCCTCCTCCGCGATGCGCTTGCGGGCGTAGGCGGCCTGCTCGGTGCTGAGGGTGACGCCGACGACCCGGGCGCCGTACTCGCGTGCGGCGTGCAGGGCCATGGAGCCCCAGCCGCAGCCGACGTCGAGCAGCCGATCGCCCTCGCGGAGGCCGAGCTTGCGGCAGACGAGGTCCAGCTTGGCGCGCTGGGCGTCCGCGAGTCCGGCGGCCTCCTCCTCGCCCCAGTAGGCGCACGAGTAGACCATCGAGGGCCCGAGGACCAGCTCGTAGAAGTCGTTGCCGACGTCGTAGTGGTGACTGATCGCCTGCCGGTCGCGGGTCTTGGTGTGCAGCGGCCCGGAACGGCGGCGGACCTCTTCGGGCGGCGGGGGCGGGGGCGGCAGTGTGCCGCCCGCCTTCAGCAGCGCGGCGGCCGCGGAGCGGAGGCGGGGGTCGCGGGCGGCGCGCAGGAGCCCCCCGCGGGGCGCGTCGCCCCGCTCCCAGACGACGCCCGACAACAGGTCGAGGGCCTGGTACAGATCCCCCTCGATGTCGATGTCCCCGGCTACCCAGGCACGGGCGAGCCCCAGCTCTCCGGGTCGCCAGAGGAACCGGCGCAGGGCCCTCCGGTGGCGTACGACGAGCACGGGCGCTCCCTCAGGCCCGGACTCGCTCCCGTCCCAGGCCCTCACCCGCACCGGGAGCGGGCCCCCCAGCAGTTCCTCGGCAAGGCTGGTCAGCCGCATCGCGGCGTCGGCCATGGCACACACCTCCGTGACGGTGGTTCCGGTCCGCACCGCCTGTCGTGCACCGGGGCACGGGTTGCGGTGCCGTTACTGGAACAATCCGACCACTGTCCGTGCTTCCCGCCGCTGCGCAATGCCATGGCAAAGAACATGTACCGACCACGTAATGACGCATCCGGAGCGCCCGCACGCGCCCTGCGGGCACATCAGGGCACGAGGGCCCTGAGATCGATGTCCAGAGCCGCCGCTCGCCGCGCAATGCGGAAGGGCCGCCCGCACCACGGATGGCGGGCGGCCCTTCTGCAGGCTCAGGAGAAGCGCGGAGGCGTCAGGAGGCCTTGGCCTTCTCCGGCTTGGCCGCGGACGGGGCCGGGGCCGGCTTGGCCGCCTCGTAGAACTCCTCGCGCGGGGACTCGATCGCGCCGAGCGAGACGACCTCGCGCTTGAGGAACATCGCCAGCGTCCAGTCCGCGAAGACGCGGATCTTGCGGTTCCAGGTCGGCATGGCCATGCCGTGGTAGCCGCGGTGCATGTACCAGGCGAGCCGGCCCTTGAGCTTGATCTTCACCTTGCCCATGACGATCATCGCGACGCCCTTGTGCAGGCCGAGCCCGGCCACCGCGCCCTTGTTGGAGTGGCTGTACTCCTTCTGGGGGAAGCCCCGCATGCCGGAGATCACGTTGTCGCCGAGGACCTTCGCCTGACGGAGCGCGTGCTGGGCGTTCGGCGGGCACCAGGCGTTCTCGTTGCCCGCCTTGCGGCCGACCACGTCCGGAACCTGGGCGTTGTCGCCCGCGGCCCAGATGTAGTCGGTGCCCTGGACCTGGAGCGTCGGCGCGCAGTCGACATGGCCGCGCGGGCCCAGCGGCAGGCCGAAGCGGGCAAGCGCCGGGTTGGGCTTGACGCCCGCGGTCCACACGATGGTGTTGGAGTCGACCTCCAGGCCGTTCTTCAGCACCACATGGCCGTCCACGCAGGAGTCCATGGAGGTCTGGAGGTAGACCTCCACGCCGCGGCCCTCGAGGTGCTCCTTGCCGTACTTGCCGAGCTTGGGGCCCACCTCGGGCAGGATCTTGTCGGCGGCGTCGACGAGGATGAAGCGCATGTCCTCGCGCTTGACGCTGGCGTAGTACTTGGCAGCGTCCCGCGCCAGGTCCTCCACCTCGCCGATGGTCTCCGCGCCGGCGAAGCCGCCGCCGACGAAGACGAAGGTCAGCGCCTTGCGGCGGACGTCCTCGTCGGTCGTCGAGTCGGCCTTGTCCAGCTGCTCCAGCACATGGTTGCGCAGGCCGATGGCCTCCTCGATGCCCTTCATGCCGATGCCCTGCTCGGCGAGGCCGGGGATCGGGAAGGTGCGCGAGACCGCGCCCAGCGCGATGACCAGGTAGTCAAACGGCAGCTCGTACGCCTCGCCGACCAGCGGCGCGATCGTGGCGACCTTGCGGTCCTGGTCGATGGTGGTGACCCGGCCGGTGAGCACCTCCGCCTTGGGCAGCACGCGTCGCAGCGGGACGACGACGTGCCGCGGCGAGATGCTGCCGGCGGCTGTTTCGGGGAGGAAGGGCTGGTACGTCATGTACGAGCGCGGGTCGACGACCGTGACGGTCGCCTCGCCGTACCGCATCTTCTTGAGAATGCGTCGTGCTGCGTACAGGCCTACGTACCCACCGCCTACTACGAGGATCCGGGGACGCTCCGTGGTGCTCATGCCATCGAGTATCCACCCCCCTCCCCGGGGGTGCTCGTGAGCCCCTTCACAAGGAGTCGAGCCTGCTCTGCTACACTGCGCCGCCCGCGTGACAGAGCTCATGGCAGGGGCGGGGAACCACGGCGCATCGACGAACGTTGGACACCCCTTGTGAGCTGGCCCCTAAGGGACATCCCCCAGGGGGCCGGCTGACGGGTTCACACCGTCGTTGCGCGCCGGGCGGTCCCCGGCAGACAGCTGGAAAGGACCAACGGCCCCGCGGAGCGGGGCCTTAGACCCTCCCTGCCACGCCTCAGGGACCTTTTCCTTGTGAAGAACTTCACGAAGTTTCCTCCGTGAGGGACCAGGCGGTGCCGTCGACTGCCCGTACAGCACCCCACGCCACCGCCGTCGCCCACCGAAACCTGCCGCCGAACGGCTACGCGGCACCCGGGAGAGGACGCCGCGAACGGCTACTCGGCGCCCTCTGCCGCCTTGATCGCGATTCCGTCGAGGATGTCGTGCTCGCTGACCACGACCTCCCGCACCCCGATCCGCTTTATGATCCGCAGCAGGACGAGCGCCCCCGCGGCGATCACATCCACCCGCCCGGGGTGTATCACGCCGATGGCGGCCCGCTCGTCGTGCGTGGAGTTCAGCAGCTCGCCGGTGATCCGCTCGACCTCCTCACAGGAGATCCGGGAGTGGTGGATGGCAGAGGAGACATAGGAGTCCAGGCCGAGCGCGATCCCGGCCACCGTCGTGACCGAGCCGGCGAGGCCGACGAGGGTCCGCGCCTCGCGGATCGGGACCGTCTCCTCGACAAGGTCGAGCGCCGCGTCGATGTCCGCGGTGATGGCGGCGATCTGCTCGGGCGTCGCAGGGCTGTCCGGGGCGTGCCGTTCGGTCAGCCGTACGCAGCCGATGTCGACGGAGCGCGCCGCCTCGACATGGCCATGGCCGATGACGAACTCGGTGGAGCCGCCGCCGATGTCCACCACCAGACGCTCCTCGTGGCCGGTCAGCTCGCGGGTCGCTCCGGTGAAGGAGAACTCCGCTTCCTGCTCACCGGTGATCACCTCGGGCTCGACGCCGAGGATGTCGAGCACACCGCGTACGAACGCGTCGCGGTTCTCGGCGTCGCGCGAGGCGGAAGTGGCCACAAAGCGGACCTTCTCCGCGCCGTGCTCCTTGATGGCCGCCGCGTACTCGCGGCAGGCTGCGAAGGTGCGTTCCAGCGCCTCGGGGGCGAGGCGACCGGTCCGGTCCACACCCTGGCCGAGGCGGACGATCGTCATCCGGCGGTCCAGGTCGACCAGCCGGCCGGTCGCGGGGTCCACGTCGGCGACGAGGAGGCGGATGGAGTTGGTGCCGCAGTCGACGGCCGCCACACGGGTCACTGAGGAGCCTCCTTCGCCGAGCCGTCCGTGCAGGGCGTGACGCAGGGGCCCTTCGCCCACCACTCGGGCAGCATCGCGATCGCCTCGTCGCCCAGCGGGTTCACCCCGGGCCCCGCTGCCAGCGAGTGCCCGACCAGCACATGCAGGCACTTCACCCGGTCGGGCATGCCGCCCGCGCTGGGGAAGTTCTCCAGAACCTCGACGGCGTCCCGGCGTGCGATGTAGTCCTCGTGCGCGGCGCGGTAGGCGGCGGCCAGCTCCGGGTCCTCCGCCAGCCGCTCGGTCATCTCCTTCATCACCCCGTTCGCCTCCAGCGTGCCGATCGCCGACGCCGCCCGCGGGCAGGTCAGGTAGTACAGCGTCGGGAAGGGGGTGCCGTCGGGCAGCCGCGGGGCCGTCTCGACGACGTCCGGCTGCCCGCAGGGGCAGCGGTGCGCGATCGCCCGCAGCCCGCGCGGCGGGCGGCCGAGCTGCGCCTCGAAGGCGGCGATGTCCGCGGCGGTCGGCTCGGTCGGCTCGGTGTGGGGAGGAGGGGTTTCCATGCCTGCCTGAATGTTCTCGGTGCGGTGGTGACTTCTCGGTGCTGTGAGTGCTGTGAGTGCGGTGAGCGCGGTGAGCGCGGTGAGCGCGGTGGGGGCTACTGCCCGGCGGGGCGGTCCGCGTGGTCCACTCCGTCCCAGACATTGGAGTACCAGGGTCGGTCCGCCGCCCCCTCGTCGTCCCGGCGGCGCTCCTCGGCATCCGGGTCGATCATGGTGTAGGCGGTCTCTCCCGGCATCACATAGTGCAGATGCTCACGGGCCAGCCGCCGGACGTACTGGTCGTCCTGGAGACGGGCCTTCTCGTCCCGGAGCCCGGCCACCCTCTCTCGCGCCTCCTCCATGCGCCGCTCCTGTTCGGCGATGTCGGCGCGCTGCGAGACGTACTGCCGCATCGGGTAGGCAAGGGCCACCACCAGCGTGCAGACGACGAGCACCAGGAAGGCGGCCCGGCCGGTGAGCCGGGAGCGGCGGGCCTGGCGGCGGCTCTGCGAGCGGTAGACGCGGGCGGCCGTCTGCTCGCCGAGCAGCCGGATCCGGGTCGCGGTGGAGAACCGGTCCCGGTCCTTCGCGGCCATGCTCCGCCTCCTTCACGCACATACGTCCTCGCACACGGTACGGGACCGGGTGCGAGGACGTACGTATATACGGGTGTCAGCCCTTGAAGCTATACGGCTGTCAGCCCTTGCTGTGCTTAGTGGTCCGCAAAGCGAAACCGCGGGAAGGCGCTGCGCCCTGCGTACACCGCCGCGTCGTCGAGGATCTCCTCGATGCGCAGCAGCTGGTTGTACTTGGCGACGCGCTCGGAGCGGGCCGGGGCGCCGGTCTTGATCTGGCCGCAGTTGGTGGCGACGGCAAGGTCGGCGATGGTGACGTCCTCGGTCTCGCCGGAGCGGTGGGACATCATGCACTTGAAGCCGTTGCGCTGGGCCAGCTCGACGGCGTCCAGGGTCTCGGTCAGCGAGCCGATCTGGTTGACCTTCACAAGCAGGGCGTTGGCCGCGGCCTCGTCGATGCCGCGGGCGAGCCGCTCGGGGTTGGTGACGAACAGGTCGTCGCCGACCAGCTGGACCTTGGCGCCGAGCTTCTCGGTGATGGTCTTCCAGCCGTCCCAGTCGTCCTCGAAGAGCGGGTCCTCGATGGAGACGAGCGGGTAGGCGTCGACGAGCTCCGCGTAGTACTCGGTCATCTCGGCGGCCGAGCGGGACTTGCCCTCGAACTCGTACGCGCCGTCCTTGTAGAACTCGGAGGCGGCGACGTCGAGCGCCAGCGCGATGTCGCGGCCGGGGGTGTAGCCGGCCTCCTTGATCGCCTCGAGGATGAGGTCGAGGGCGGCGCGGTTGGAGTCGAGGTTCGGGGCGAAGCCGCCCTCGTCGCCGAGGCCGGTGGACAGGCCCTTCTGCTTCAGGACCTTCTTCAGGGTGTGGTAGACCTCGGTGCCCCAGCGCAGGGCCTCGGAGAAGGACTCCGCGCCGATCGGAGCGATCATGAACTCCTGGATGTCCACATTGGAGTCGGCGTGCGAGCCGCCGTTGAGGATGTTCATCATCGGAACGGGCAGCAGGTGCGCGTTCGGGCCGCCGAGGTAGCGGAAGAGCGGCAGGTCGGAGGCCTCGGAGGCGGCGTGCGCCACGGCCAGGGAGACTCCGAGGATGGCGTTGGCGCCCAGGGACGACTTGTCCGGGGTGGCGTCCAGGTCAAACATCGCCTGGTCGATCAGGCGCTGCTCGGTGGCGTCATAGCCGACGAGCTCCGGGCCGATCTGCTCGATGACGGCGAGGACGGCCTTCTCCACGCCCTTGCCCTGGTAGCGGTTCTGGTCACCGTCGCGGAGCTCGAGAGCCTCGAACGCACCGGTGGAGGCGCCGGACGGAACGGCAGCACGGCCGGTGCTGCCGTCGTCGAGGCCAACCTCGACCTCGACCGTGGGGTTGCCTCGGGAGTCCAGGATTTCCCGGGCTACGACGACGTCGATGGACGGCACGAGCATCTCCTTCTGGGATGTGACGCAAGTTGTGATGCGAGCTGGATGCCAGCAGTGCAGGGTCTGATTCGGCCTTGCGGCAAGAGCCTAACCGGCCCGGGGGCCGCCGCCTGCCGATGCCCGCCCGCTGGGACGAAAAAGGGTGCGAAGTGGACCGGCTGGGGACGAAGCGCTACATGCCTACCGATCAGTAGTGACAGGGGGGTGACCGCCGGCCACGGCATGCGGAAGCCCCGGCCCGGTGCGCACGGGGGAAGCGCTCCGGACCGGGGCGGTCACAGCCGGGCGGGTCAGCTCAGGTGGAGCCGCTGGCCCGGGAAGATCAGGTCCGCGTCCTCGACGATGTCGTCGTTGAGGTCGTACAGCTTCTGCCAGCCGCCCTTGACGCCCTCCGCCTTAGCGATCCTGCTCAGCGTGTCGCCGGGCTTGACCTCGTACTCGCCGTCGCCCTTCTTGAAGCCCTTCGCCGGGGCGGCGGGCTCGGCGGACGACTTGGCCGACGGCTTCTTCTGAGCCGGAGCCGGGGCCGCGGAGCGCTCGGAGCGGGTGGTCGGAGCCTGGCTGCGCTGCTGCGACTGCTTCGGCTGCGCCTTGGGCTTGGACTGCTGCGCGGAACCGGAACCCGAACCAGAACCAGAGCCAGAGCCAGAGCCAGAGCCGCCGCCGGTGTACGCGGCATTGGACAGGCCGACGCCACAGTGCGGCCAGGCGCCCTTGCCCTGGCCCGCGAGGACCTTCTCGGCGATCTCGATCTGCTGCGCCTTGGTGGCGAGGTCGGCGCGCGCGGCGTACTTGGCGCCGCCGTAGGCCGCCCAGGTGGAGGCGGAGAACTGCAGACCGCCGTAGTAGCCGTTGCCGGTGTTGATGGACCAGTTGCCGCCGGACTCGCACTGCGCGACCCTGTCCCACTCGGCGGCGGTCGCGGCGGAGGCGGAGGTCGCACCGAGCAGCGGGGCGGCCACTGCGGCGCCGGTGACGCCGGCGAGCGCGGCGATACGGGTGGCCTTCGACGGACGGCGATGCTTGCCCTTGCCGGAAAGCAGCATGGAAGTGTCTCCTCACCGACGCCTGCGAGGTGAGCTGTCGGGTTCGGGCCGGATGAGTGCCCGGCCGCGCGTCCTAGCGCGCGGCTTCACCCCAAGCCGGTCCCGGCCTCTGAGAGCACAGCGCGTCTCAACGGCCCGGTCCGGCGCCTACCTTGGGTCCCCCGCTCCTGCCTTCGGCGCTCCACGCGACGACTGTTCCCGCCGTCCGCCGGCAGGATTCGGCGTGACGGTCGACGGGGCCCGCGGTGGCGAGCGGTTGGAACCGTAAACACACCGGCCGCTGCCGCTCAAGGGCGAACATCACGGATGAATCACTCTTTCCGCGATCGACTTGACACGCATTTCCGCAGGTGAAGGGCGATTCGGACGGATTCGACAGCCGCGACACGCCAGTTGGGGCAGAGAGACGCTTGTCTCACTTACGCAGAATCGGATAAACACCCCCGAACTGCCGCTACTTCAGATCCAGATCGAGGCTCTGGCCAGGGTGAATGAGGTCGGGATCCGACCCGACGGTCTCCTGGTTGGCCTCATAGAGCGCGACCCACCCCCCGGGCACCTCACGCTCGTCGGCGATCGCCCAGAGGCTGTCCCCGGGGCGCACGGTGTAGCCCTGCTCGCCGACTGCCGTGTCGGATGCATCACGTGAAGCGCTGTCACCCCGCGAGGCATGCCCACCGAATTCTCGGCTTGCATCACTGATACCCGACTTGTCCGCCTCATCCGCAGGTGCACCGCGATGCCGCCCGGTACCCTCGCCCACGGTCAGATCGGAGTCGACGGGGTCGGTCGGCTCGATGGTCCGGGTGGGCTCCACGGCGTCCTCGGGCAGCGTCTGCCCGCCGGAGCCGCCGGACCCCTCGGGGGCCGCGGACCCGGCGGAGACGCCCGGGGAATCCGACGCGTCAGGCGAGACCGTTGTGCCGCTCTCCTGCGGCAGACCCGAAATGCCCGCCCCGGATCGGGTGGTGGGCTGCTCGCCGCCCTCCGGCACCGACGAGGGAGACGACGAGGGCGACGACGAGGGGGAAGAGGACGGAGACGGGGCAGCCGTCGTAGCCGCCCCGGCGGAGCCCTCACCCGAGGAGCCCGCGCCGGGCGAGCCGCCGTCGGCGGGGGCCGCACCGCCGGAGCCGATGCCGATGCCGGAAGAGTTCGCGCCGGAACCCGTCACCGCTCCGGGCTCCACCCCCGGGTTGACGTCGGCGGACTCGCCGCCGCTCCGCAGATTCGCGGTCGCCGAGCAGTTGGGCCAGGCATCGACCCCCTGCACCGCGAGGATCTGCTCCGCCACGGCTATCTGCTGGGCGCGGCTGGCGAGGTCGGGGCGCGGCGCATAGGCCGCGCCCCCGAAGTCCTCCCAGGTCTGCTGGGAGATCTGGAGTCCGCCGTAGTACCCGTTGCCGAGGTCGGCGCTCCACATCCCTCCCGTCTCGCACTCCGCGACCCGGTCCCAGGTGGCGGCGTCGGCCGCGGAGGCGGAGCCGGCCCCCAGCAGCGGGATGGCGATGGCCGAGCCGGTCACCCCCGCCGCGACGACGAGGGCGGGAGCCTGGCGGGGTCGGCGGTGTCGACCGTTCCCGGAGCGCATGCGGTTGCCTTCCGTGTGACTGCAAAGCGCCGCTGAAGCAGCGGAGATGGCAGGTGAACCTAGTCGCATTTGATCGCAAGTAACAAGTCGATGCAGCAGGGATCACATAAACATCACGAAACTGACGATGAATCAATTACTGTGCGCTGTGAACTCCACCGGGAGCGTGCGCAGTCCACGCATGATGAGCCCCCCACGCCACCGCAAATCGGCCGGATCGGCCGCAAGCCGGATATCGGGCAGACGGGTCAGCAGTGTGGCGAGCGCGGTCTGCCCCTCCAGCCTGGCGAGCGGTGCGCCCAGGCAGTAGTGGATGCCGTGCCCGTATCCCAGATGCTGGTTGTCCCCGCGGGAGAGGTCCAGCGTGTCCGGCTCGGCGAACCGCTCGGGATCCCGGTCGGCCGCCGCCAGTACGACGAGAACGGGGTCACCCGGCGCGATCCGCCGACCGCCGATCGTCAGCGGCTCGGTGGCGAACCGCCAGGTGGCCAGCTCCACCGGCCCGTCGTAGCGCAGCAGTTCCTCGACACCCGTCTGCAGCAGCCCGCGCTCCCCCGCCGCCAGCGACGTCTGCAGCCGCTCGCGCTGCTCCGGGTTGCGCAGCAGTGCGTAGACGCCGTTGCCGATGAGGTTGACGGTGGTCTCGAAGCCCGCGAACAGCAGGATGAAGGCCATGGCCGCGGCCTCGTTCTCGGTGAGGTGCTCACCGTGGTCAGAGGCCCGGATCAGCCCGGAGATCAGATCGTCCCCGAGGGCGTCCCGCTTGCGGTGGATCAGCTCCGCCAGATATGTGCGCATCTTCTTCACCGAACGGGCGACACCGCCGCGCGGCCCCCCGCCGTGGCGGATCATCATCCCGGCCCAGTCGCGGAAGTCGTCCTGGTCCTCACGCGGCACGCCCAGCAGATCGCAGATGGCGTAGATGGGCAGCGGGAAGGCGAACTCATGGATGAGGTCCGCGCTGCCGCGTGCGGCGAAGCCGTCGATGAGCCGGTCGGTCAGCTCCTGGACGCGCGGCGCGAACTCCGCGACCCGCCGCGGGGTGAACGCCTTGGACACCAGCCGCCGCAGCCGGGTGTGGTCGGGCGGATCGATATTGAGCAGATGCGTCATCAGCTCCGCCTTGCGCTCGCCGGGGATGCCCGTCTTCCCCTTGGCGTGGGCGGATTCGTCATGGTGCGCCGGGTTCTTGCTCAACCGCTGGTCCGCGAGGGCCTGGCGGGCGTCGGCGTACCGGGTGACCAGCCAGGCGTCCACACCGCTGGGGAGCCGGGTCCGGTGTACGGGCGCGTGCTCGCGCAGCCAGGCGTAGGCGGGGTACGGATCGGCGGCGAACTCCCAGCTGAACAGCGTCGGCACGGGCCCCGACGGGGCGGTGCCGGGCGCGGAGCCCGGCGATGCGGACCGCGCAGCGGGACCCCCTCCAGGGGATGCGGCGGACCCCCCTCCAGGCGATGCGGACGGGGCCCCCGGCTCCGGCCCGGAGCCGGGCGCGGACTGCGGCCCGGAGGTCACGCCATCGCCTCCGCGGCGAGGATCGCGTCCCGGAACGCCCGCCCCGCGGCGCGCAGCGCGGCCTCGGGGTCGACGCCCTCGGCCTCGGCGCGCACGGCGAGGCGCAGCAGCTCGTACCCCACGCCTTCGCCCTTCGGCAAGTCCACGTCGAGCCCGGCGTTCCGCACCCGTGCGGCCAGCTTGGCGGCGAGCGCCAGCCCCGGCTGTCCGAGCGGCACGCCCTCGGTCACCGAGACACGCTGCTTCTCGGCGGCCTTGGTGCGCAGCCAGTGCTGCTTGACCTCCTCCGGCGTCGTCGCGCTCTCCCCGCCGAAGACATGGGGGTGGCGGTGGATCAGCTTCTCGACGAGCGTCCCCGCGACGTCGTCCACGGAGAACGCCTCGTCGGGGTCTTCGCACTCCTCGGCGATCCGGGCGTGGAAGACGACCTGGAGGAGTACGTCTCCGAGTTCCTCGCGCAGCTCGTCGCGGTCGCCGTCCTCGATGGCCTCGACGAGTTCGTACGCCTCCTCGATGGCGTACTTGGCCAGGCCCTTGTGGGTCTGCTGGGAGGACCAGGGGCACTCGCGGCGGATGCGGTCCATGACCTGCACCAGGTCCAGCAGCCGCGCACCGGGGAGGTCGTAGGAGCCGGGCAGCAGCTCGAGATCCGGCATCGCCACGCGCCCGGAGCCCGCCATCCGGGCCAGCCCGTCCGTGAGGGTCCGGTCGCCCTCGCCGGAGGCGAGGACGACGACGGTCCGCCCGCCCGCGCACGCGTCGACCAGCTCCTGCGCCGAGGGGCCGGCGATCTCCACGCGCACCCCCGCCTCACGCAGATACGGCAGCTGCGGATGGCGGTCGTCGGCGCAGAGCACCCGGTCGGCGGCGTGCAGGGTCTGCCAGGCGGGCCAGGACAGCAGTCCTGGGGCGACCCGGTGGCTGGCGGTGAGCAGGACGACACGCCCTGTCCGTTCGGCGCCGGCGGCGTCGGCGGGTGTCTCGTCTGCGGCGTCGGCGGGTGTTTCAGCGGTCACCCGTCGAACCTACCGCGCCCCCCGGGCCGGGCGCTCAGGCCCGCCGCTCAAGCCCGGCTCCAGGCCCGGAGCTCACGCCCCGGCGGCCGCCGTCCCCGGCTCGCTGCTGACCTGCGTGATCCAGTCGGCTTTGTAGTCGCCGAGCTCCAGCTTCCGGTCGCTCCACGCGCCGAAGCGCGGATTGACGTCGATGTCGAGCGATTCGGCCGCGGCCGTGAAGGCCTCGTTCAGCTTCTGCTGGCCCTCGGGGGTGTTGGTCGCGCCGATGGCGGCGGCCAGCTTGTTGACCGTGACGTCGCGGCGCACCACGTCGTCGATCTGACCGGGGGCGACGCCGCGCTGCTGCAGATACATGGCGGCGAGCTGATCGGCCCCGCCGGCCTGCCCCTCCAGGACGGACCGCGCCTCCTGGACCTCCTTGCGGGTGACCTCCACCCCTGCGTCGTCGGCGGCGCGCCGCACCACCCGGTCGACGATGAGGTCGTACAGCTTGGCACGGGTGAGGCGGCCGGTGTCCTTGATCAGCTGCGCGGCCTGGGGGGAGCGCTCCTGTGCGGTGCGCACCTCCGCCACCTGCGCTTGTACGGCGGACACCGGGATCCGTTCGTCTCCGACGACGGCGGCCGCGCCCGGGTGCGCCTCACTGCCGCAGGCGGCGAGCAGGGGAACAGCGACGAGAAGCGCAGCGGAGACGGAGAGCGCGGTGCGACGACGGCGGTGCAAAGGGGCCTCCCGAAGAGCTTGTGCGACGGTGCACAACCTTGCGGTGATCGATGGTAGGCAGTCTCAGTGGTGTGGGCCACTGATTCGTCCAACGATTCGGCCACCGGTTCGGATGTGCCCGACCCGACCCTCACCGCGCGTTCACCCGGCGCTCACGGCGATGTCAGCGGCCCGACCGGAAGTCCGCCCTAAGGTCGCCCGGTGACCACGCTCTCCGTCATCGTCCCCTGCTACAACATCGAGGCGTACGTATCCGACACCGTTCGGAGTCTGGTGAACAACGCTCGGGAGGACTTCGAGTTCATCTTTGTCGAGGACTGCTCAAGGGACCGCACTTCCGAGGCCCTCACGGCTCTCACGGCGAAGCTGCCACACAGCACGCTCCTCCGGCATGAGCAGAACCGCGGTCTCGCCTCGGCGCGCAACACCGGGATCGACCGGGCCCGGGGGCGCTATCTCACCTTCCTCGACGGGGACGACTGGCTGGCGCCCGGCCATCTGGCGGGGTTGGTCGAGGCAATCGAGCGGCTCGGTGTGGACTTCGTGCGCACCGACCATGTGGAGGTGACCGGCACAGACCGGGTCCTCAAGCGCGCGCCGGAGGGCCGCCGCGACGAGGTGCTCGACCCCCGCACCGGGATCCTGCCGGTCGCCGAGTCGACGATGGTCGACTATCCGTACGCCTGGGCCGGGATCTATGACACGCGCCTGCTGGAGAAGGGGCTGCTGCGCTTCCCGGACGGGCTGCGCACCGCCGAGGACCGGCCGTGGATCTGGCAGCTGCACCGCCGGGCCGCGTCCTATGCAGTGACCCCGCTGCACGGGGTCCGCTACCGGCGGGGCGTCGCCACCTCGCTCACGCAGGTCGGGGACGTACGGCAGCTCGACTTCTTCCGCGCCTTCGACCAGGTGATGAGCGAGCTCGCCCATGACCCCGAGGCCGTGCGACTGCGGCCCAAGGCGATCCGCACCTACGCGGTCGTCATCGCTCATCAGCTCAGGAGCCGTCGGCGGTTCGAGCGGCCCGTGGAGCGTGAGTTGCGCAGGATGGCCCGCGAGGCGCTGCGCGCCTTCCCCGCCGAGGATCTGGAGCAGGCTCTGGTCGGCCTGGACGACGCACGGCGCACCATCTTGCGAAAGGTTTCCTCATGACCGTTCAGATGTTCTGCGCTGCCACCCAGTACGCGGCGGCCACCGTCGCCGCGGCGCTCCGCTCCGGGCTCTTCGGGCGGCGCGCAGACCACCGCCGGATTCTGGTGGTCAGCGACACCTCGGCCGCCCCCGAGATCGGGACTCCGCTGGACCTCATGCCCGGCTTCGAGGCGCTGCGCCCGGAGTTCGATGAGGTACGTTCCTGGAACGAAACGATCCGCCCGCACCATCCGGCCGGCTGGTCGCCCCGGCCCCAGGACGTTCCGCTCTGGGAGAAGAGCCTCCGGCTCGCCTGGAGGCTGGGCGATGAGCCAGTGGAGGTCGCCTGCGAATCCATCCAGGCCAACCCGTCAAGGGCGATCGCCGCGATCTTCGCGAACAGCCCGGTCCATGTGTACGCGGACGGCCTGATGAGTTACGGGCCGACCCGGAACCGGATCCCACTGCCGATGAGCAGCCGGATCCGCCGGCTGCTCCATCTGGACCTGGTGCCCGGACTGCGTCCGATGCTTCTGTCGGAGTACGGAGTGGAGCCGGTCGCCGTACCCGGCGCCGAGTTCCTCGCGGTGCTGCGGGAGGTCAGCGACGCGGCCGACGAGGCCGACGGCGGAGGGCTCCCCGCGGGGACGGCGCTGCTGCTCGGCCAGTACCTGTCGGCGCTGGAGCTGATCAGCCGGGACGAGGAGGATGGGCTGCATCTGCGGATGCTGCGCGGCGCCGCAGCGCTCGGCCACCGCACGATCACCTTCAAGCCCCACCCGAGCGCCCCGGCCGACTCCACCCTGGCGATTCAGGAGGCCGCCCGGGAGCTTGGGGTGAGCCTTGACGTGCTGCGTACACCCGTGCTCGCCGAGACACTGTACGAGAGGGCCCGGCCGGAGCTGGTGGTGGGCTGCTTCTCCACGGCGATGATGACGGCCGCCGCGCTCTACGGGATCCCCGCCGCGCGGGTCGGCACGGACCTGCTGCTGGACCGCATCACTCCATATCAGAACAGCAATCGCGTGCCGCTGACCGTGGTCGACGCACTGCTGCCCGCGCTGGAGGGGGACGAGCGGGCAGGGAAGCCCGTCGATCTGACAGCTGCCGACGAGGTCGATCCGCTGGTGCGGGCCGTCGGGTTCTGTATGCAGGCGACGGCCTACCCGGAGCTGCAGGAACAGACGGCGGAGCTGCTGCGGACGCTGCCGGACGCCGAGCTGACCCGCTATTTCAAGCGGCGTCGGCTCACCAGTCTGGGTCTGCCGGGCGGGCGGCCGGTGCGAGCGGCCGCGCTGCGGCGCCATCCGGCGGTGCGGAAGGTCGTCCGGAAGCTGCGGTGAGGTCCTCGGCTGAGCTGTCGGGCCGGTCGCCCCCGTCGGGCCGCAGCATGATCGTGCGGGAGACGACGAAGGTCACCGGGATGGCGGCGGCGGCCGCGAGCAGGGGAGCGTACCGGCTGCCGAACTGCAGGACGTCCACCAGGAGATAGACGCCTGCCGTGGTCACGGTGAAGTTCGCCAGGTTGGTGAGGGGGAAGAGCAGGAACTTCCGCCAGGTCGGCCTGGTGCGGTAGGTGACATACGACGTCAGGAAGAACGACCCCACCATGCTCAGCACGAAGGCGGCGATGTGCGCGGCTATGTACGGCAGGACGGTGAGGAGCGCCAGATAGCAGCCGTAGTAGGTCACGGTGTTCACCACGCCCACCAGGGCGAACCGGACCAGCTGGGCCTGGACCGTCATCGGCGTACGAGCTCCTGGGACTTCTGCGGGTGGGGCGGGTTCGGCGGCTGCCTTCTGGAAAGGCCCGTGTTGGCGGCCTTCACCAGGAAGTGCGGACGGCGTTTCACCTCATAGTAGATACGGCCGACGTATTCGCCGACGACGCCGAGCATCACCATCTGCACCCCGGCCAGTGCGGTCAGGGCCGTCAGCAGCGTGACATAGCCGGGGGTGTCCACGCCCCGCGCCAGGGCGACGCCGACGATCCAGGCGGCGTAGCAGGAGGCGACGGACAGCAGCGTCATGCCCAGGTAGAGCGCGGCGCGCAGCGGTTTGTCGTTGAAGGAGAGCAGCCCGTCGAGCCCGTAGTTGAGGAGTTTGCCGAAGGTCCAGGCGGAGCGTCCCTGCTCGCGTACCGCGTTCTCATAGGAGAACGTTGTCGTACGGAACCCGACCCAGGCGAACAGGCCCTTGGAGAAGCGGTTGTACTCGGTCAGCTGGAGGATCGCGTCGACCGTGCGGCGCGACAGCAGCCGGAAGTCGCCGACCCCGTCGACGAGTTCCACATCGACCATTCGGTTGATCAGCCAGTAGTACGCCCGGGCGGCGAGGGTGCGGCCCACCCGGTCGCCCTTGCGGGTGCGGCGGGCGATGACCTGGTCGTAGCCCAGCGCATGTTGCTCGGCCATCCGGCGGATCAGTTCCGGCGGATGCTGGAGGTCGGCGTCCATGATGACGACGGCGTCGCCCGCGGCGTGCTGGAGGCCGGCCAGCATGGCGGCTTCCTTGCCGAAGTTGCGGCTGAAGGAGAGGTACCGCACACGCGAGTCGACGGCCGCGAGGTCCTCCAGAATCCGAAGCGTCCGGTCCTTGCTGCCGTCGTCGACATAGACGAGTTCTAACTCGTGGTCCACAAGCTTCATTTCGGCCGTGACACGGTCATGGAAGCGCTCAAGGATCTCTTCTTCCTCGTAGCACGGCACTACTACAGAGATCAGCACTGCTGCACAGAAACCTGTCTGTGTGTCAGGAACCAGTGATTCCCATGTCTCTGAAGTGACCAGTGGGTGAATTGCAGAGATTTGACACAGGATTACCCGTTCGGCGCCGGCATATTTGTCGTATGCCTCCCCCCGGCCCCCGCACCCGTGCGGCTGCTCTCGCTGCCCTGATCACTGTGACTGCCGTCTGCGCGGGCGACGCCGTCGCCCGCAGCTTTCCGTTCGGGCCGCACACCAGGAGCGTCAACGACCTCGGAAACCAGTTCGTGCCGTTCCACACGAGGCTGTGGGACCTGCTGCACGGGCGGGCTGACGGCGGCCTGCTGATCAACTGGCAGTCCGGGTACGGCACCAGCTTCCTGCCCGACCTCGGCACCTATCTGACCAGCCCGTTCGCCCTGCTCGTCGGGCTCTTCCCACGGCAGGACATCGACCTCGCCGTTTATGTCGTGACGGTGCTGAAGATGGCGGCGGCGGCCGCGGCGATGGCTTTGCTTCTGCTGACCATGCGCTCCTCGGGGCGCTGGTGGGCAGCGGGGGTGCTCGGCGCCTCGTACGGGCTGTGCGGCTGGTCGGTCATGGAAGCGTCGTACAACCCGATGTGGCTGGACGGCCTGGTCGCACTGCCGCTGCTGTGCCTGGCCGGCGAATGGGCGCGCACCCGGCAGCGGCCCGTCCTCGCGACGCTGCTGGTCGCTGCGGTGTGGGCGGCCAACTTCTACACCGCGTACATGGCCACCCTGGGGGCGGCGCTGGTGCTGGCCGCCCGACTGGCGACGGAGCGGACGGAGCAGGGGCCGGTGCGGGCGCTGCTGCGTGCGGCCTGGACCACCGCGCTGGGCGTCGCGCTGGCCGCCCCCGTGCTGATCCCGGTGTACCTGGGCACGACTTACGCCTATCCGGGCTGGAACCGCCCGTTCGCCCCGGCCGCCTGGCCCGATGTCTTCGCCCGGATGCTTCCCGCGACATACAGCTTCTTCACCCCGGCGCTCTTCCTGGGCACGGGAACGCTGCTGCTGGCGTGCGCACTGGCCTTTCACCGCGCGGCGCCGACGCGGGAGCGATGGGCCTGGACGGGGCTGACGGCCGTGGTGGCGCTGTCGCTCCAGTGGGGGCCCACACATCTGCTGTGGCATGCGTTCGCCACGCCCAACGGCAGCCCCTATCGGCAGACGTTCATACTGGCCGGGGTGGTGGTGACGGCCGCCTGGACCGCCGTCGCCCACGCATGGCCCTCACGCCGTGCGCTGCTGGGCGGCTGCGCCGTGCTGGCCGTGATCGCGGCCGGGGCCTCCTTCAGCGAGCTGGTCACCGAGTGGACCTATCCGCTGTTCGCCGCCGGGCTGGTCGCGGCCGCCGCCGCTCTCGCGCTGGTGCGGCGCGGCCGCCGGTACGCGGTGCTCGCCGCGCTGCTCCTGGCAGGCGCACAGGCCGGGCAGGCCGCGGCGACCACCGCGTACGCCGACCGGCAGCGGCTGAACCGGCTGGACGACTACGCGCCCTGGGGAGACCGCCAGCGCACCCAGGCGGAGGCCGTGGCCGCCGCGGACGGCTGGCCTCGCCACCGCACCGAGGCGGGCCCCGAGCGGACCACCGCCAACGATCCGCTGCTGGTGGGCGGGCAGGGCGGGGCCTACTACTCGAGCCACACCCCCGAGGTGCTGACCCGCACGCTCGCGGCGCTCGGCGGCGGATGGACGTCGAACGGCCGGGCCGTGCACGGCCCGGACAACCCGGTCACCGACGCGATCTTCTCGGTCGGCGCGCGTGTCCATGTGCCGCGCGACCCGCACCAGGGCTGGAACCGGCCCGACGACCGGCCCGTGACCGTCACCCGGCAGGAGACGCCGCCGCTGGTGACCGTACGGCCCCCGAAGCCCGGAGCGCCGCCGGTCGCGTACGGCCGCTCGGCGTTCCGCAACCAGCAGACGCTGCTCGGCTCGACCGTCTACACGATCCCCCGCACGGCGCTGCTCGGCCCGGACGGCGCGGCGCCCGCGGGACGCAGGCTGACGCCCGGCGCCCCGTACACGCTGAGCGCCCGCTGCCCGGCGGGCAGCGAAGTCCATCTGTGGGCACCCGACTTCTTCGGTACGGCCCAGCTGGCGGGCACTGCGGACCCGGTCGACTTCCGCGGCGGGCTGCCCAAGCGGCGGGCGGCGATGCAGCGCCTGGGCGACGCCGTGAAGGGCCCGGTGACCGTCACGCTCCGGGCGGAGAAAGAAGGGACGGTGCCGCGCGAGGCCATCGGCTGTCTGGACCGCGGGCTGCTGGCGGAAGCGGTCGGCGAACTGAAGCGCGCGGGCGCGATGTCGGTCTCGGTCACCGGCGACACCGTGCGGGCCGAGCTGCCCGCGGGGACCACCGGGACGGCCGTCTTCGCCCTGCCGCGCATCGTCGGCTGGAGCTGCGAGGGACGGCCCGCCGACGCGTATCTGGGACTGGTCGCCGCGCCCGTGCGGCCCGGCGACTCCTCCGTCGAGTGCACCTTCCGCACACCGGGACTGGGCGCCGGTGCGGCCGTCGGGGCGTGCGCGCTGCTCGCGCCGGCGCTCACGGCACTGCTGCGTTCTGCACGCACATGTCCTCGCCGCCGTGCGGCCATCAAGACTTCATCTGGGCGGCACTGAAGTGTGGTGTGCGCGACGGGCGTTCACGCGTACCTTCCCGGCATGCCCTCTCTCCTGCGCAACCGCCTGTCGAAGCGAGTCCTCCGCCCGGCCGTGAAGCTGGTCGAGCAGCGCATCGATCACCGCGTCAACAGACGTGTAGAGCACATCGGCAAGCCCCTCCGGGAGGAACTGGCGGCTCTCAGAGGGCAACTGGAGGAGATGCGGCGTCGGCAGTACGCCGTCGACCTGCTGCTCGACGGCACCGGCCGCGGCGCGAGCCGCATCCCGCCCGCCCATGAGGTGGACACCCTCGTACGGCAGACAAGCGAGGTGACCGGCAGCGCTGAGCACGCCCGCCGCAGCGTGGTCGTCGCCTACCGCACGGTGGTGGCTCTGGAGGCGCTCGGCGTCGGCCGCCTCGCGGGCTCGACGTCCAACATCTGCGGCAAGCTGGCCACGGTGCCGCTGCTGTCCCCGCCGAACGGCAGCATCCTGGAGATCGGCACCCTGTACGGGCTGTTCGCCACCGCGCTGGTGCGGATGGTGCACCGCGCCGGCATCGAGCCGGATCTGACGATCGTGGACCCGCTGGCGGGCCTTCAGCTCCAGCCGGGTGCCAAGCAGGGGGCCGACCCCACGGGGACGCCGGTGCGGGAGGACGTCGTCCGCGCCAACCTGGCGCTGGGCGCGAGCCGGGCGGCGCTTCAGGCCCGCATCCAACAGGGCTTCTCCTCCGATCCCGAGGTGCGGGCCGCGGTCTCCGACCGGGCGTACGGAGTGGTCATCGTGGACGGCGACCACTCCATGGAGGGAGTCACAGCCGATCTGGAGTGGGTCGAGGAGATCGCCGCACCCGGCGGGATCGTGGTGCTCGACGACTACGGCGACAACAAGTGGCCGGGCGTGCAGGAAGCGCTGGACAAGCATCTGGCGGGCGGAGAGACCCGGCTGAGGCTGCTGGGTCGGGTCTCGACGTCGGCGTTCCTGCGCGCGGACTGACCCTGCGGGGCAGGTGACCGTTCGACGCCGGATTGCGGCGTCGTCGGCCGAAGGAGCGTGAGGAGCAGGCTCGGCCCACCCCTCACGCTCCTTCAGCACACCTTGTGTTCACCCACACGTCGGGCTGCACATGAAACAGGCAACCGACATGTTGGAGCCGTCAGTTGGTCAGTAGACTTCCATGCCGTACCAAGCGAGTGCCTCGTTGACTGGCTGAAAGTAGCTCATACACGTCCCTTTCACATATCCGGACGTAAGCCCGAGGGCGGCATCACCGCGGAACAGCGGCCCACCACTGTCGCCGGGTATGCGGCAGATGTCCGCTATGTCGAGCCCGTAGACTTTTCCGTCACCATAGTTCGCCGTCTGGTTCTTCTGTTTCAGGAGGCCACAGGAGTAGCCACTCTTGTATCCGGTAGAACAGACGTACTCGTAGACGTAGCTGTCCCGCGAGTGAGTGATGTCCTGAACTCCTCCGGACGTTTCAACGTTCCCGTACTTGGTCACGCTCGCGTTGTAGTGGCGGACGAGCCCGAAGTCGTTCTCCGGGTAGAATGCTCCCTTGGTGTACCCGATGTATGTGCCGTCCGACTTGTGCCAGTCGCGACCGCCCTCGTAGTGAGTGGGCTTCGTGCAGTGACCCGCCGTGAGGAAATACTTGTCATTGGGATCGGCCTTCTTCCGCACGTTGAAGCCCAGCGAGCACGAGATGATCCCGTAGGCCACGACATAATCGCCGCCATTGATTGACGCCGACGGCCGCAGCTCCCCGGCGAGGCGTTCGATGCGGGCAGCATCACCATATGGTTCGATCAGCGCCTCGAGCGTCGAGTAGTCTGCGGTGCTGACAGTGGTGTCCGCCCGGACAATCACCTGGTTTTCAGGTTCGTCGACGCCCCAGGATGTCCCCGGCGTATTGATGACAACGTCCAACTTCTCCTTGATCTTTTCCAAGTAGGCCGTGTCATACTTGACGATCTTCGGTAGGGCGCCTGCATCGCGCACCTCCTCTGCTGCGGCCTCGTCCGTGACAGCGACCACCAGACGATTCTGACGCCGGTCCAGGTAAACACCCCCCGTTCGGGATGCGCCAAGACGGCCGACCAGTTCGAGAGCCTTCTTGCCACTGAGCCCCGCGGCGACGGGCACGTCGCGGGACGAAGCCCGATCGCCTGGCCGAGCCTGTGCCGTTGACGGAGCCAGCAGAGCCGTGACAACAACTCCGATTACCGCCATAGCCATTGCCACACGGGAGAAGCCCGTGTTCGCTGCCATTGTTCCCTCCCCATGGATGCTGCCGATCATTCGACGAGCAGGGAGAGTGAACCTGTCAAAAGTTGACGATCGGCAGCGGAATCATGAATTCAACTGATCACATCCGGCGATAACTGGATCAGCAACGCACCTTGAACCACCCGCACCGCTCAGGGGGCGGCGCATGTCGCCCTCAATCGAGGTACATCCCCAGCGGCTCGCCGTGCATGCGCTGTTGGGCATATGCATGTCCTCAGCAGCTCTGCCGACCTCATCCCGAGCCGCAGATCCGAGGTCCTGAGCATTGCTCGAGCGGGCGGCCCGGTCTCCCCCAAGTCCCACTCAGCGTTCACCTGTCGCTCACACCAGCGTCAGAAAGCGCTCGTTTGCACAGTCCTAGTCTCGCCCGGTGACCACAACCTCACCGGCATCGAACTGTCCAAGGAATGCTGGCTCACTTGCTTGCTCGACGTGATGACCGGCTCGGGCAGGGCCCTCACTCGCTTCACGACCCCGCATCGGCCATCCACAGCCCGACAGGGGAACCAGTTCCAGGACCCCCTCCTCACAGTTTCGAAACGTCTTGGAGGAAGCATGAAGCGCAAAGCGAAGAGCCGGTGGCTGTTTCCCCTTCTCGCCCTGTCCGGCCTGCTGGCCGCCGGCTGTGCGGGCTCCGGCGGAGAGGAGGCATGCACCGCGATCGGCGGCGAGTCGGGAGTCGCAGTGGCGTGGAAACCGGCCGACTTCGCCACCTCGGCCTCCGGGACTTCGCATACGGACACCGGAGGGCTCGTCGCCGAGCTCTGCGCACATGGGGTCTGCGAGAGCAGGACGGTGGGGAAGGCCGACGGCGATGCGTCGCCCCTTCTGAGCAGCGTGGAGCTTGACGAGGAGACCGGCGAGGGGCGTGTGCCGGTGCGGTTCACCGTGACCGCGCGGGACGACGGCGATCGGGTGCTCTTCGACGAGCGCGCCGATGTCGAGTTGCGGAAGTACCAGCCCAACGGGAAGGACTGCCCTTCGACGTTCTTCCGAGCCACACTCACGGCTGCCCCGGAGCAGGGACTGGCCGCCACCCCTCTCGGCAGCGTCCCGTGATTCTCGGCGGTGGTTCCCTACCGGCGTCGCGTTGCGTCGCCGCGCTCACCCGCCCGTGGGGAACTGCCGGCGGAACTGCTGCTGGTGCGCGAGCGCGCGGCGCAGCTCGGCCGGGAGCGGGTGGTACGGGCCGTACACCCGCTCCGCGTCATACAGCAGCGACTGGAACTGCCGGCTCCCCGCCGTGTGGTCCCCGAGCGCCAGCAGCAGATGGCCGATGCGGTGGCGTATGCCGAAGGCCCGGTCCGGGTCGGCGACCTCCGGGGGACGGCCGTCGCGGCTCTCGTAGTGAGGCAGGAGGGCGCGGTACTCGGCGAGCGCCGCGGCCGCCTCGCCGAGCTGGTCCAGACACTGGGCGGCGTCATAGCGGTACTGGAGGGTCTGCGGATCGGCCGGGCCCGCCTCGGCCGCCCGGTCGTCGGCGAGGCGGCGAAGCTCGGGGAGGGCACGGCGGTACTGGCCGTCGTCCATCAGGGTGGCGGCGTACTGCTTGCGCAGA
The DNA here is from genome assembly GCF_029846775.1 of Streptomyces chengmaiensis. NCBI lineage: Bacteria > Bacillati > Actinomycetota > Actinomycetes > Kitasatosporales > Streptomycetaceae > Streptomyces > Streptomyces chengmaiensis. Next base: position 21,374 of record NZ_JARWBG010000013.1, on the reverse strand, counting down.
ATCCGTACGACCGCCGAGCGCTCGCCGTGCTCCGCCGCCGCGGCGGGCAGAATCCGGCCGAGGAGGTCCACGGCCTGGGTGATGCCGCCTTCACCGAGGAGCCGTTTGACCTCGTCGACCGCGGCGGCGACATCCGGCGTCGGCGTGCCGCCAGGGGCGACGGGCGGTGCCGACGGGGCCGGCGAGGGCGACGGGGTGGGCGGGGCAGGCGGGGTGCTGGGGACAGCCGGGGCGATGCGCGGGTCGGCGCGGTCGGGCCAGGGGGCGTACGGGCGCAGAAAGGGGCGCATCGGGTCCAGGGGGCCGACGGGGACGCCGCGCGTGGGCAGCAGCGGGGCGAGCGACTCGTACACCTCCTGCGCACCGGACGGACGGTGCTGCGGATCCTTGGCGAGCAGCCGCAGCACCAGCGCTTCGAGCGGCTCGGGCACCTCGGGGCGCAGGCTGCGGACCGGCACGGGCGCCTCGTACAGATGGCGGTGGAGCACACCGAGAGCGGTGGAGCCGGCGAAGGGCACACTGCCGCTGAGGAGTTCATGGAGCAGCGCCCCGAGCGCGTACAGGTCCGTGTACGGGCCGACCGCGCCGCCCATGGCCTGCTCGGGGGCCATATAGGCGGGGCTGCCGATAGGCGAGCCGGTGTGGGTGAGCCGGGTGGTGTCGGCATCGATGACGGAGGCGACGCCGAGGTCGAGGACGGTGAGCGTGCCGTCGGGCTTCACCATCACATTCCGCGGCTTGAGGTCGCGGTGGACGATCGGCACGGCGTGCACGGCGGCGAGCACCGCGCACAACTGCGCGGCGACGGCCACCGCCCAGGGCCAGGGGTACGGCTCGTGTTCGGCGAGATGGTCCGCGAGGTCCGCGCCGTCGACGTACTGCATCACGAGATACAGGTCGTCGCCGTCGCTTCCGGCGTCATGGACGGTGACCAGCCCGGGGTGGGCGACCTGCGCGGTCACCCGGCACTCGCGGACGAACCGACGACGCATCTCGTCGGCTGCGTCAGCTGCGGCCATATGGTCGGGGCGCAACAGCTTGACGGCGACGCGGCGGTCCAGACGGCCGTCGTAGGCGGTCCAGACCTGGCCCATGCCGCCCTGACCGATGAGCGCCGACAGCTCGTAACGCCCGGCGACGACGCGTCCGTTCACCGACCGCCGCCGCCCTGGCCGCCGCTCCGGCCGCCGTACTGTCCCTGCTGACCCTGCTGACCCTGCTGACCCTGCTGCGGCTGCTGTCCCTGCCGCCCCTGGTCCCTGCGCAGCAGGTCGCTCAGTTCGTCGAGCTCCGCCCGGACCTGCGCGATGCGGGGCGGCGCCCCAGGGGGCTGCGGGGGCGCCTGCGGCTGCGGAGGCGCAGGGCGGGGCGGGGCCGGGGGATACCCCAAGCCGTACTGCCGCCCGTACGGCTGCGGGGGCGCCGGCGGGGGCGCCGGCGCGGCGGGGACATGGCCCACCGGCCCCGCCGGCCGCACCTGGTAGTGGTGCACATCGGCGATCAGGTAGTACGTCACCACCCCGGCCATCTGCAGCAGCAGCCCTGCCATGCCCACGTCCTGCACCCAGGTGTCCGCGAACCGCTGCTCCAGCATCCCCATGCACACCAGATTCAGCGCCAGCTGGCACCAGAACAGCACCCAGTCCCGGACCGCCCGCCGCATGATCGCGATTCGCAGCATCCCGACCCAGGCGAGCAGCCCCAGACTCAGCACGATCAGCACGGTCAGCACCACCCGCACCGTGATCGCCCCGGCACCCGCCCCGCCCCCCGCCGTCCCGCGCGCAGCGGACCGCGGAAGGTGCGGCGGGGGCGCTCCCGGTGGCGTCATGCGCGCGGGATCCTGCATGGTGTCGCTCCTGAGGGGACGGGCCGAGGAGTTATGAGCGTATACACCGACTCCCCCGACCGCCCTCGGGTTGTGCAAAGGACGGCCCGGCCGGCCGCGGGGAGGCTCGAATGGTCACCCGTTGCCATTCGGCAGTAGAGCTCGATGAGTTCGGCCGCCCTTCACCGGACCTTCCTCACCCGCGCAGGCCGCCAGAAGACGAGGCAGTGTGCAGCGGGCCCGAGCGTGGCGAGCAGCAGAAGCAGCACATCCATCAGAAACACCAGGCCGTCCGCGTCCACGGGTGTGAGCAGCGCCTGCGCCATCCAGGCCAGCCAGATCACCGAGAAGCCCGCGCATATCAGCCAGTGCGCATACGCCTGCCGACGCAGGGCGATCAGCAGAGAGGGCACGGGGCACAGCATGCCGAGGCTGGCCACCGGCACGGCGGCCAGCAGCACCCTGGGCAGCGCATCCTTGACCGGACGGGCTGCTCGGGCGGCCGCGACGGCGGAGGGGGCGGGCTTCACGGGCGGGTTCCTCTTGGGGCGAGAAGGGATGATCGCACGATCTGTACAGGCCGACCGGTCGTATGAGTCGCCGTACGGTACACCGCGCGGCGGATCTCCTCCCCTACCCGCCCCTCCCCGCAACCGGAGGCTCCGCGCCGGGGAACGGGTCACGCGCTGACCGAGCCGTCCGTCAGCCCGTCGTACAGGCCCTGCACAAGCCGCTCCCCCAACCGCCCCGCCTCGCGCAGCGCGTCCTCGAACGCGGCCAGCGCGCGGAAGCGCTCCCCGTAGCGGCGCTGGTCGTCGAGAGGGAGGCGCGGCAGTTGCAGCTTGCGGACGTCCAGGCGGGTGGCGGTGGACGCATAGCTGCTGGCCCGCCGGGTGCCGGCCGTGCCGCGCAGGAATCCGGCGAGGAACCAGGCGTCGAGGGTGTCCGGGTCGGGGCGCAGGAGGTGCAGATTGCGGCCGAGCGCCGCGCCCGCCAGGGTCTCGTCGGCGACCCGGACGACGGCGCCGCCGCCGAGGACGGGCACGACGACGTCGCCGGCCTGGAGGAGCACAGGTTCCTCGCGGGGCTCTTCGGGGAGCGTGCCGGAGGGGGCGGCCCCGGCGAGCACGTCGTGTTCGGTGAGTACGGCGGGGGCCCCGGCCGCCGGCGGCATGGCTCCCGCCGAGGCCATGGCTCCCGCCGCGCCGACGCCGCCCGCGCGGAGGAGCAGCGCCCCGGCCCGGGCGAGTTCGCCGACGGTGGTCAGGGGCCAGGAGGCCGGTTCCGCGGCGGGGGACGGGGCCCCGGGGGCGAGGTCGGCGGTCAGGCGCAGGGTGTCGGCCAGCCGCTCCCGCACCCCCTGCAGCTCCCGCGCGCCCCCGCCCGCGGGCGGGGGCGGGAGATGGCGGGCGGGGGCCAGATCGACGTCGTCGTCGAGGAGTTCGACGACGGGGACCGAGCGGCTGACGCCGGGCCGTTCCTCGGTCGCGCCGTGCCGGTCGAAGCCCTGCCAGGCGTCGAGTACGGCGGTCTGCACGGCCTGCCAGTCGTGGCCGTCGCGGACGGAGCCCGCACCGCCCGCCGTGTGCTGGGCGGTGTCGACGAACAGCAGCTCGGCGGGGGCGGCGGCGCCGGGCAGCGGCTTGCGCAGCACCCACAGGTGCAGCGGGATCCCGTACGGGGGCGCCGCTCCGGCGGGCAGGGCGACGACGGCCCGCAGCGCCCCGCGGCGCAGCAGCCCGGCGCGCACCCGGCGTCCGGAGCGGCGGGAGGCGACGGCCGGGGGCATCAGCAGCACGGCGGCGCCGCCGGGGCGGAGGCGGGCGAGCGCATGCTGCACCCAGGCCAGTTCGGATTCGGTGCGGGCGGGGAAGCCGTACTCCCAGCGCGGGTCGTAGGCGAGTTCGTCGTGACCCCAGTTGCGTTCGTTGAACGGCGGGTGGCAGAGCACGGCGTCGGCCGTGAGCTGCGCGAAGGCGTCGGCCCGCAGGGTGTCGCCCGCCCCGGCCCGTACGTCGGCGTCGGTGCGCAGCGCGAGCCGCAGCGCGGTCAGCGCGGCCAGGCCGGGGTCCGCCTCCTGGGCGCAGAGGCGGGCGGCGCGGCCGACGGCGCACAGCAGTCCGCCGGCTCCGGCTGCCGGGTCGAGCACGACGGGGGCGGCCCCGGCGTCGTCATCGGCCCTGGGGGCTGCCAGGGCGGCCATCAGTGCGGCGGGGCCGGGCGGAGTGAGCGTGTACTGGCGGGGGTTGGCCTCCAGGTAGCGGCCGAGGAGGAACTCGTACGCCTGGCTCGCGCCCAGTTCGGCGGCGAGGTCGGCGACGCCGCGCAGGAAGGGGACCGCGGGGCGCAGCGCGGCGGAGTCGGGGACGGCGACGGCGCTGGTCTCGCCCAGGCGCGCGGCGAGCGTCGGGGCGAACAGCGCGGGCAGGGCGTCGGCCGCCTGCCGGTCGTCGGCGCCGCCTGCCGCGTCGAGCCACTGCGCGGGCCGGTCGCGTACCACGAGCAGGACGCAGCCCGCCTGGACGAGGGCGGCCAGCGGCCCGGCGGGGTGGCCGGCGAGCTGTTGCCAGATGCGTTCACGCAGGGGGACTTCGGCGAGTTTGCCCTGGTTGCGTAGCCAGCGTTCGACCTCGGCGAGCGCGAAGGAGGGGCTGGTCTCGGTGCCGCCGACGGGCTTGGGGAAGTCGGCGTGCCGCCGCCGCCAGTTGCTGACGGCGGCCCGTCCCACACCCGCGAGCCGGGCGATCCCGGCGGCGGTCACCTCGGTCCCTTCGTGCGTGTTCTCCGGCACCTGGCTGACTCCTTCACGCTCCACGCCTGTGGCCGTCAGCATACCCATCTACCGGTGATTCGCCGCTTCACAGCGTTACGTGATCCGGTCAACATGAATGCTGTTGACTCAATTCACAGGCTCTGCTCTGATTGACACATCACTGCACTGCGGCCTCAACGGGCCCCGGTCACAAGCCTTTTGTCCAGGAGGACACCCATGTCCCAGCACTCGATGCAGCAGCCCCAGGCCCACGGCGGAAGAAGCGCTGCGCCGACCCCGCGCCAGACGCGCAACGGCCTCGGCACAGCCGCGCTGATTCTCGGCATCATCGGCACGCTGTCCGGTCTGATCCCGCTCTTCTTCTGGCTGGCGGGCATCCTCGGCCTGATCGCGCTGATCCTGGGCCTCGCCGGACACGGCCGGGTCAAGCGCGGCGAGGCTTCCAACAAGGGCGTGACCGTCACCGGCGCGATCCTGGGCCTCGCGGCGCTGATCCTCTCCGTCGTCGGCGCGGTGATCACGTTCAAGGCCGTCGACGAGGCGGTGAACGAGATCGACAAGGCCGTCAGCGGCAACACGGCCACGAAGGAGCCGGCAGCCGGCGAGAACGACGCCTCCACCGGCGAGAAGTCCTCCGACGGGAAGGGCTCCTCGGGGAGCACGGCCCTGAAGGGCGGCGACGCCGCGGCGTACGACGGAGTCAGAATCACGGTCTCCGCGCCCAAGCCGTACACCCCGGCGGAGTTCACGGAGGTCGCCGAGGGCAAGAAGGCCTACGAGGTGACGGTGGCCGTCGAGAACACCGGCACGAAGGAGTTCGAAGCCGTGCTGCTCACCGCGAGCGCGGTGGCGGGCGAGGACGGCGTCGCGGCGGAGAAGATCTTCGACGGCGAGGTGGGCTCCGGCTTCACCAGCGCGGTGCTGCCCGGGAAGAAGGCGACGGTGCGGCACGCGTTCGAGGCCCCGGCCGATGCGAAGACGCTGACGGTTCAGATCAGGCCCGGCTTCGGCTTCAAGGCGTCGCAGTGGGAACTGTCGCTCTGAGACGGCGCCGGACGCACCACGAGGGGCAGCCCCGCCGGGTCTGCCCCTCGAACCTCTGCGCCTGTCTGGGCCTGTGCGCCTCAGGGCCTCTGGGCCTCTGGGCCTCTGGGCCTCTGGGCCGCTCTGCGCCCCTCTTCTGGGTGATGACACCAGGGTGAATTTCGAAGTAGTTTCAAAGTCATGAGTGCCGAGAGTGCAGCCGTGAACTTCTCCGAGCTGGTGAACAAGAACAAGCAGACGCTTGCCCGGCTCCAGGAATCGCCGAGACTGCTCCTGCACCGCAGAGACGGCGAGGATCTGGTCCTCACCACTGCGGCGCGGGCCGAGCAGGACCAGACCGTGGTGTCGGCGGCCACCCGGATGCTGGCTGCGATGGCGCGCCGGGAGCCCGGCAGCATGGAACTGCTCCTCGACATACTGCCGGACGCCTTCCCGTGGGTACGTTTCCTGCCCGAGCCCGATCTCCACGCCTTCGCCGTCGAACTGGTCGACACGATGCGGGCCGCCGACTCGCTCGGCAACAGCGCGTCCGTCGCTCAGTTGCTCATTGCCTGGCAGCACACCGCTGAGGTCTATTCCGATCCCGAACTGCTGGCCGCACTGACCAGGGATCACGGCGAGGACTACGGCCCGGTACCGGACCCTCGGGACGTCGCATGACCGCGGGCCGCGGCGACCGGGCCGCGCCCCCGGCTCCAGACGGCCACTGGGAGGTCCGCTTCGCTGACGGGGCCTCGGCCAAGGGCTGGGAGACCTCGCCCAGCAGGCCCGCGAGAACACCTACCGCGCCTGGATCACCATGCGCACCGCCCCCAGGCCGGCCACCGAGACACCCCGGCACCACCGCCTCAAGGGCGGTCTGGCGCATGGCACCCACCGCGGGCAGACCTGTGAGCAGTGGCAGATCGAGGTCACCAGCGGCGGCCGCATCTGGTATCTCCTCGACACCGTCCGGGAGACTTGCTGGATCACCTTCGCAGGTACGGGGCACCCGCGAGCCACAGACCGACACTGAGCCGGGGCAGCCGGGCGGGGGCGGAACCGGACGGCGAGGATCGGCCTCCCTGTTCCGCCCCTTGACCACAAAGCTGCTGACTGTCCTGGCCACCGGGGCGCCGGATCTGCGCACCGCGCTGGAGCGGGCGAAGGCGGCCGGACCGACGCATCTGAACCTGGACGGCACCGCGGTCTGCACCGACCGGGTCGCGGCCCCCGGCCCCGACGGCTGATCCGACCTGCACCCAGACAGCGCGCCACCAGGCAACATCTGCGCAGTCATCACCCTCCACACTGCCGGAGCATCACGCTCTTGTCCGGGCCGGTCACCGGCAGCTCATACTTCAGCGCCACCTGCGCGAAACGCACCGCGTACGAGCAGCGGATCTCCTTGTTCGGCGGCAGCCAGGACGCGGGCCCGGCATCCCCCTTGGCGCTGTTCGCGGGTCCGTCCACAGGCAGCAGATTCAGCGGGTCGTTGGCCAGCCGCCGCCGCTTGGCCTCGTCCCAGCGGGCCGCCCCCAACTGCCAGGCGTACGACAGCGGGACGACATGGTCGATCTGCACGGACGCGGCCTTCTTCTTCGTCCAGTCGAGGGTCTTGCCGGTGTACGGATCGACCAGCTTCATCGACACGACGACGCAGTCGGACCCGGAGCGATGCCTGATGTCCGTGCCGTCACGGGCGAGCAGATCGTTGCGGGTGTCGCACCCGTTGCGCGCAAGCGGAACGCCGTCGGCGCTGTCCATCCACGCATAGCCGAACTTGTCCCGCTTGTACCCGGTCTTCGGCCCCCGCCCCTTGGTGCGCACCTTCTCGATCAGCTCGTACGCCCCCGAATCCACCAGCCCCTTCGGTATCGGCCCCAGCCCCGACTTGGTCCCGTCCGGGTTGTCGAGCGGACTCACCCCGCCGCCCCCGGAGGCTCTTGCGGTGTCCTCGGCGCCCGCGCCCCCTGTATCCCCCGTATCCGTACAGCCTGCGAGCAGAACAGCGGAGACGGCGGCAGCGGTCATGGCAACGGTTCGTTTCACGCCGCGCAGCATACGGCCGAGCGGGACGTGGCCGCCCTGGGCCGTGTCAGCCGTACCAGGTCACCGGCCCGACGCTCACGAGCCCAGGATCGTCGTCAGGAACTCCCCCGTCCAGGCCAGCAGTTCGCGGCCCACGACCGGCTTGCCGCCGATCTTGCCCGTGGTGGGGCGGGGTACCAGGACCTGGTGGACGGCCGGCTTGATGACCGTCCGGGGGTAGAGGCGCTTGAGGCGGAGCTCCTGGGATTCGCGGAGGTCGACCGGGGCGAAGCGGATGTTGGAGCCCTGAAGGACGATCTCGGTGACGCCGCAGGCGCGGGCCAGCATGCGGAGGCCGGCGACCAGGAGGAGGTTTTCGACCGGTTCGGGGAGCTTGCCGTAGCGGTCGGCAAGCTCCTCGCGGACCGCCTTGACGTCCTCCTCGGAGTTCGCGGAGGCGATCGCCCGGTAGGCCTGGAGGCGCAACCGCTCGCCGGGCGCATAGTCGTGCGGGACGTGCGCGTCGACCGGGAGCTCGATCTTGACTTCGAGCGGGGGCTCCTCCTCCACGCCGCCTTCGAGTGAGGCGCGGTAGTCGGCGACCGCCTCGCCGACCATGCGGACGTACAGGTCGAAGCCGACGCCCGCGATATGGCCGGACTGCTCGCCGCCGAGCAGGTTGCCCGCGCCGCGGATCTCCAGATCCTTCATCGCGACATACATGCCCGCGCCCATCTCCGTGTGCTGGGCGATGGTGGCGAGCCGCTCGTGCGCGGTCTCGGTCAGCGGCTTCTCCGGCGGGTAGAGGAAGTAGGCGTAGCCGCGCTCGCGGCCGCGGCCCACCCGGCCGCGGAGCTGGTGAAGTTGGGAGAGGCCGAAGTTGTCGCCGCGCTCCACGATCAGGGTGTTGGCGTTGGAGATGTCGATGCCCGACTCGACGATGGTTGTCGAGACGAGGACGTCGTACTTCTTCTCCCAGAAGTCGACGACGACCTGTTCGAGCGTGGACTCGGACATCTGGCCGTGGGCGGTGGCGATCCGCGCCTCCGGCACGATCTCGCGGAGGCGGGCCGCGGCCCGGTCGATCGACTCGACGCGGTTGTGGATGTAGAAGACCTGGCCCTCGCGGAGCAGTTCACGGCGGATCGCCGCGCCGATCTGCTTCTCCTCGTAGGGGCCGACGAAGGTGAGGACCGGATGCCGCTCCTCCGGCGGGGTGGTGATGGTGGACATCTCACGGATGCCGGTGACCGCCATCTCCAGCGTCCGCGGGATGGGGGTGGCGGACATGGTCAGCACGTCGACGTTGGCGCGGAGCCTCTTGAGCTGCTCCTTGTGCTCCACGCCAAAGCGCTGCTCCTCGTCGACGATGACCAGGCCGAGGTCCTTGAACTTCGTCTCGGACGAGAACAGCCGGTGCGTGCCGATGACGATGTCCACCGCGCCGTCCCGCAGCCCCTCCAGGGTGGCCTTCGCCTCCGCGTCGGACTGGAAGCGGGACAGCGCCTTCACCGCGACGGGGAACTGTGCGTACCGTTCGCTGAAGGTGCCGAAGTGCTGCTGCACCAGCAGCGTGGTGGGGACCAGGACCGCGACCTGCTTGCCGTCCTGCACCGCCTTGAAGGCCGCGCGGACCGCGATCTCCGTCTTTCCGTAGCCGACGTCGCCGCAGACCAGCCGGTCCATCGGGACCGACTTCTCCATGTCCTCCTTGACTTCGGCGATGGTGGAGAGCTGGTCGGGGGTCTCGGCGTAGGGGAAGGCGTCCTCCAGCTCCCGCTGCCACGGGGTGTCCTGGCCGAAGGTGTGACCGGGGGCCGCCATCCGCGCCGAGTAGAGCTTGATGAGATCGGCCGCGATCTCCTTGACCGCTTTCTTGGCGCGCTGCTTGGTCTTCGTCCAGTCCGCGCCGCCCAGCCGGTGCAGCGTCGGGGCCTCTCCGCCCACGTACTTGGTGACCTGCTCCAGCTGGTCGGTGGGAATGTAGAGCCGGTCGCCCGGCTGGCCGCGCTTGGCCGGGGCGTACTCGACGAGGAGATACTCGCGGGTCGCGCCCTGCACGGTGCGCTGCACCATCTCGATGTAGCGGCCGACGCCGTGCTGCTCGTGCACGATGTGGTCGCCCGCCTGGAGCGTGAGCGGGTCGATCTGCTTGCGCCGGCGGGCCGGCATCCGCTGGCCGTCCCGGCCGGCGGCTTTCTGCCCGGACAGGTCCGTCTCCGTCAGAACGGCGATCCTCAGGCCGGCGTCGATGAATCCGTGCTCGATCGAGCCGCACGCCACATGCACCACGGAGGGCGAGATCTCCGCCAGCGCGCCGTCGAGGCGGGCCGCGATGCCCTCGCCGCCGAGCACCTCGGCCGTACGGGCCGCGGGGCCGTGGCCCTCGGTCACGTACACCGTGCGCCAGCCGTCCGCGAGCCATCCCTTGGTGTCCGCCAGGGCGCGGGCGGTGTCGCCCCGGTACGACTCCGGGGCGTGCATGCCGAGCTTGAGGGTGTCACCCGCCGCGTCGGCGGCGAATGTCTCAGTGAGCTCGTCGTCGGCGGCGAACGGCGACACCGACCACCACATCATGCCGAGCTCGCGCGCCCGGTCCCGGACGTCCGCGATCCCCCACAGCGAGGCCGCGCCCACGTCGATCGGGGCCTTGCCCCCGCCGGCGCTGGCCGCCCAGGACGCCTGCAGGAACTCCTGCGAGGTGGCCACCAGGTCCGCGGCCCGGGTGCGCACCCGCTCCGGGTCGCACACCACGGCCATCGCCCCGGCGGGCAGCACGTCCAGCAGCAGCTCCATGTCGTCGACGAGGACGGGTGCGAGGGACTCCATGCCCTCGACCGCGATCCCTTCGGCGATCTTGCCGAGCAGTTCGCCCAGCTCCGGGTGCGCCGCGGCGAGCTCCGCCGCCCGCTGCCGTACGGCGGCGGTGAGCAGCAGCTCACGGCACGGCGGCGCCCACAGCCCGTGCTCGGCCACCTCCAGGGAGCGCTGGTCCGCCACCTTGAAGTAGCGGATCTCCTCGATGTCGTCGCCCCAGAACTCCACGCGCAGCGGGTGCTCCTCGGTCGGCGGGAAGACATCGAGGATGCCGCCGCGGACCGCGAACTCGCCGCGCTTCTCGACCAGCTCCACCCGGGAGTACGCGGCTGCCGCGAGCGCGTCCACGACCTCTTCGAGGTCCGCCTGCCGCCCGGTGCGCAGCGCTACGGGCTCCAGGTCGCCAAGCCCCTTGACCTGCGGCTGGAGGACGGAGCGTACGGGCGCGACGACGACCGAGACCGGCCCGGCGGCCGGGTCGTCGGCGCTGGGGTGGGCGAGGCGGCGCAGCACGGCGAGGCGGCGGCCGACTGTGTCGGAGCGCGGTGAGAGCCGCTCGTGCGGCAGCGTCTCCCACGCGGGGTACTCGACGACGCCCTCCTCGGGCAGCAGCGAGCGCAGTGCGGCGGCCAGGTCCTCGGCCTCGCGGCCGGTGGCGGTGACGGCCAGGACCGGGCGCTTCGCCTCGCGGGCCAGCGCGGCCACGGTGAAGGGGCGAGCGGCGGGCGGGCCGACCAGATCGACATGCCTCCGGTTTCCGTCGGCGGCCGCCTTCACCGCTTGGGCAAGCGCGGGGTCGGCGACGACGGCATCGAGGAGACCGTGCAGGCTCATGGACAGTTCCATCCCGTGGGTGAGGCTGGCGGGGCCAAGCTGGGGCAACGCGAAGGGCCCGACGCGTAGGACGGGCCGGGGGTCTCCAGCGTACGACGGCGCTGTGACAGCCGCGTCCGGAATGCCCGCGGGGGCCCTGCGGGGGCTGCGGGGAGCGGTTTTCACCGGTGGCGGCGCATGAGGAGTGGGTGACGGCGCGCATCGGGGTGCGCATGGGTGTGTATGGGTGTGTGGGCGTGTGTGGGTGTGTGGGTGTGTGGGTGTGTGGGTGTGTGGGTGTGTATGGGTGCCTACGGGGTGTGTACGAGGATGCGCAGGGGAGTGCGCACGGGACGCGTATGAGGATGCGCACGCCCCGCACGAGAAAACGGCCGGTCCGAGGGCTCCCCCCGTGAGCCCCCGGACCGGCCCCCGCTCCCGCACGGCGTCGCGCACTACTCCGTGGCGATCGCGTTCAGGACGTTCATCCGGCCCGCCCGGAACGCCGGCACCAGCGCCGCGAACAACCCCACGAAGGCCGAGCCGATGAACACCGTGACGATCGTCGGCCACGGGATCTTCAGGACCTCCAGACCCTCCAGCGCCAGCAGCTTCTGCGCGGCCGCGCCCCAGCCCATGCCGAGGCCAAGGCCCAGCAGCGCGCCGAACAGGGCGATGACCACCGACTCCAGGCGGATCATGCGGCGCAGCTGGCGGCGGGAGAGGCCGATCGCCCGCATCAGGCCGATCTCACGGGTGCGCTCCACCACCGACAGGGCCAGCGTGTTCACCACACCCAGCACCGCGACGATGATCGCGAGCGCCAGCAGACCGTAGACGATGTTCAGCAGCTGGCCGACCTGGTCCTTCAGATCCTGCTTGAAGTCCGTCTGGTTCTGCACCTTGTACGTCGGGTAGTCGGCGATGGACGCCTTGAGCGCGCCGTACGCCTCCTTCTCCTGCCCGTCGACCGCCTTGGCGAACAGGAGGAAGTTCTGCGGCATCTTCTCGGCGGGCAGATACTGCGCGGCGGTCGTGATGTTCATGTACATCGCGCCCTTGTCCACGTTCGTGTCGTCCGAGGTGATCGCGGCGACCTTCAGCTGCGCGCTCCGACCGCCCTTGAAGGCGACGGTGAGCGTGTCGCCCACCTTGACGCCGTGCTCCTCGGCGTACGAGTCGCCGACGGACATGGCGTTCTTCCCGTAGGCCGCGGACAGCTCGCCCGCCACCGTCGTACGGCGCAGATCCTGTGCGTACGTCGGGTCGGCGGCGACCAGGCTCTCGTCCTCGGTCTTCCCGTCGGGCGAGGTCAGCTCGGCGTCGACGATCCGGTACTCGGTGACGTGCACGATGCCCTGGGTCTCCTCCAGCGCCGCCTGCACCTGCGGGACGATCGGCTGGCCGCCGTCCGAGGAGACGATGAAGTCCGCGCCGACCGACTTGTCGAGCTCCTCGGTCGCGGAGGCGACCATCGAGGAGCCGACGACGGACAGGCACGCCACCAGCGCGAGGCCGATCATCAAGGCCGCGCCGGTCGCGCCGGTGCGGCGCGGGTTGCGCAGCGCGTTGCGTTCGGCCAGCCGGCCGACGGGACCGAGCAGCCGCAGGGTCGGCGCGCTGAGCATCCGTACGACGATCCCGGCGAGCAGCGGGCCGATCACGATGAAGCCGACGAGGGTGAGGACGACGCCGAGGCCGAGGAACATCGATCCCTGGCGCGCCTGGTCGGCACGGGCTGCGGTCACCAGCGCCGCGGCGCCGGCGCCGGTGAGCAGCAGGCCGACGGCGGCCCGGACGCGGCCGGCCTTGGCGTCCGCGGGCATGCCGGCGTCGCGCAGCGCGGCCATCGGCGAGATCTTCCCGGCCCGGCGGGCGGGGATGTAAGCGGCGACGACGGTGACGACGACGCCGAGGACCAGCCCGACTGCCGGGGTCGTCCACTTGACGGTGAGGTCCTTCGTGGACAGCTCCATGCCGATGGAGCCCATCAGCTCCATCAGTCCGACGGCCAGACCCACGCCCGCCGCGACGCCCGCGACCGATCCGATGACACCCAGCAGCAGTGCTTCGAGGAGCACGGAGCGGTTGACCTGCTTGCGGCTGGAGCCGATGGCCCGCATCAGTCCGATCTCACGGGTGCGCTGGGCGACCAGCATGGAGAAGGTGTTGACGATCAGGAAGACGCCGACGAGGACCGCGATTCCGGCGAAGCCGAGCATCGCGTACTTCATCACGTCGAGGAAGGAGCCGACCTCCTCACGTCCCGCGTCTGCCGCCTCCTTCGCGGTCTGCAGCTTGTACGGGGCGTCCAGGGCGGCGGCGACGTTCTTCTTGAGCTGCTCGTCGCTGAGGCCGTCCGCCCCGGTGGCCAGGACATGGGTGAACAGGCCCTCTTCGCCCAGCAGTTCGCGCTGCGCGGTGGCGGTGTCGAAGTAGACGACGGCCGCGCCGGGGTTGGTCACCTCGAAGGAGGCGATGCCGGAGATCTTCGCGGTGAAGTCGCCGGTCACGGCGATGGTGCGCAGCTCGTCGCCGAGCTTGAGGCCGTGCTTGTCGGCGGTGTCGGCGTCGACCATCACCTCGGTGGGGCCGCGCGGGGCGTGGCCGGAGGTGATCTCCATCGCCTTGAGGTCGTTCTGCGTCCAGTTGCCGGCGATGGTGGGCGCGCCGGTGCTGGAGCCCATGTTCTTGTTCTCGGCGTTGACGACGGTCACGCTCATCGACATGACCGCGCCCTCGGCCCGCTGGACTCCCTCGGTCTTGGCGACGGTGTCGAGGACCGAGGCGGGCATCGACTCGGGCTTCCCGGTGCGCGGGTTCTGGTCGGTGTCGTCCGCGCCCCGGGGACTGACGGTGACGTCGGCGGCCGTGACGGAGAACAGCTTGTCGAACGTCGTGTTCATCGTGTCGGTGAACACCAGCGTTCCGCAGACGAAGGCCACCGACAGCAGCACCGCCACCGCGGAGAGCGCCATCCGTCCCTTGTGCGCGAGGAAGTTGCGCAGCGAGGTCTTGAACACGGTCACGACGTCCGCCCCCGCGCGTCGAAGTCCTTCATACGGTCCAGAACGGCGTCGGCGGTGGGCCGGAGCATCTCGTCCACGATCCGTCCGTCGGCGAGGTAGAGGACGCGGTCGGCGTAGGACGCGGCGACCGGGTCATGGGTCACCATCACGATGGTCTGGCCCAGCTCGTCCACGGAGCGGCGCAGAAAGCCCAGCACCTCGGCGCCGGCGCGCGAGTCCAGGTTTCCGGTCGGCTCGTCCCCGAAGATGATCTCGGGGCGGGCGGCGAGGGCGCGGGCGACGGCGACCCGCTGCTGCTGGCCGCCGGACAGCTGCGTCGGACGGTGCTTGAGGCGCTCGCTCAGGCCGACCGTCTCCACGACCCGGTTGAGCCAGGCGGCGTCCGGCTTGCGGCCCGCGATGTCCATGGGGAGCGTGATGTTCTCCAGGGCATTGAGCGTGGGCAGCAGATTGAACGCCTGGAAGATGAAGCCGATCCGATCCCGGCGCAGCTGGGTGAGCTTCTTGTCCTTGAGCTTGGTGATCTCGGTGTCGTCGAGATGGATCTCGCCCGAGGTGACGGTGTCGAGTCCGGCGAGACAGTGCATCAGCGTCGACTTGCCGGACCCGGACGGGCCCATGATCGCGGTGAACTGACCGCGGGCGATGTCGACGTCCACATGGTCGAGCGCGACGACCCGGGTCTCCCCCGTGCCGTACGCCTTGACGACCTGCCGCGCTCGCGCCGCGACGGCCGTACGCCCTCCGGTCCCCCCGTGCGTGGGAATGGTGACAGCCGTGGTCACGGTATGACTCCTCGGTAGTGGATGGACGCCAGGCATGACCGGCCTGGCTGTTGCTCTGAGTCTTCCGGCAGCAGTGGCCTGATCGCGCTGGTGCACGGTGCAGTTCCGGCCGGGGGTTTTCCCCACCCTTCCCCGGCGGCACCCGCCTCGGCTGCGCTTGCTGCGGCCTTAAGGACAAGTTAAAGAACCGGCCCCCTTGATCTCGTCGTCCGCCGGGACGAACGGCCCCTGGCCAGAAGTAGGGAGTAGCCCCTAAGGGATCTCCCCCTGTAGGGGGAGACGAACAAAGCCTGAACCCTCCCGTGGCGTGAGGTGCAAGTGAGAAGGTGTCCCAAGGCGACAAGTGCAGGATGAAAGGACCGGAGAGTGGCGGGAAGGGGCGGCACGGAGGAGGGCCCGGGCGACGGCCCGGAATCAGGGACGGCCGCCCGGGGCGGGCCGGAAGCGCCGCGGGACGCCGCCCACGGCACGCCCGCGGCTCGCGGGCGCGGCCCCGGCTCGAGACCCGTACTCGGCGGCGGCCCCGGGACCGGTGCCCGTGCCGACGCGGCGACCAGCCCCGGCACGGGTATCAGGCCCGACACGGGCGAATGCCCGGAGGCAGACCCGTGCCAGGATCCCTGCGGCGGCACGGCGCCCGGCCACGACGGGGCGTCCGCCACGGCCACCGTGCCGACTTCCGGCGCAGGCGGCCGCACCGAGCAGGGCTCGACGCCGGGCAAAGGCCCCGGCGGGCCGCGGCGTCGGGCCGTCGTCGCCGCGCTGATGCTGGCCATGGCACTCGCCGCGCTCGACGGCACCATCGTCGCCACCGCCGTACCGCAGATCGTCGCCGACCTCGGCGGCTTCTCCGTCTTCTCCTGGCTCTTCTCCGGCTATCTGCTGGCCGCGACCGTCACCCTCCCCGTCTACGGAAAGCTCTCCGACACCTTCGGCCGCAAGCCGGTCCTGATCGCCGGCATCGTGCTCTTCCTCGCCGGCTCGCTGCTGTGCGCCGCCGCCTGGAACATGGCCGCGTTGATCGCCTTCCGCGTGGTGCAGGGACTGGGCGGCGGGGCGCTCCAGGGCACCGTGCAGACCATCGCCGCCGATCTGTACCCGCTCAGGGAGCGCCCCAGGATCCAGGCCCGGCTGTCCACCGTGTGGGCCGCCTCCGCCGTCGCCGGACCCGCAGTCGGCGGGCTGCTCGCCGCGTACGCCGACTGGCGCTGGATCTTCCTGATCAATCTGCCCGTCGGGGCGCTCGCACTGTGGCTCGCAGCCCGCCATCTGGAGGAGCCGCTGCGTACGGAGCCGACCGACCGCCCCCGCATCGACTGGCCCGGCGCCCTGCTGGTCTTCGCCTCCGGCGCACTGCTGATCACCGCGCTCGTCCAGGGCGGAGTGGCCTGGCCCTGGCTCTCCGCGCCCTCTCTCACCCTGTTCGGCGGCAGCGCGCTGCTGATCGCCGCCACGGTCGTCACGGAGCGGCGGGCCGCCGAGCCGGTCATCCCCGGCTGGGTGTGGCGGCGGCGCACCATCGCGGCCGTCAACCTCGCGCTCGGCGCGCTCGGACTGCTGATGGTCGCGCCGACCGTCTTTCTGCCCACCTACGCCCAGTCGGTCCTCGGCCTCGGTCCGATCGCCGCCGGCTTCGTGCTCTCGGCGATGATCCTGACCTGGCCGGTCAGCGCGGCCTTCGCCAACCGCGTCTACACCCGCATCGGCTTCCGGCTCACCGCCGTCACAGGCATCACCCTGTCGATGCTGACCCTGTTGGCGTTCCCGCTGCTGCCCTACCCCGGCGAACCCTGGCAGCCGACCCTGATCATGCTGCTCCTCGGCGCATCGCTCGGGCTGTTCCAACTGCCGCTGATCGTCGGCGTGCAGTCCACGGTCGGCTGGTCGGAGCGGGGCACGACGACCGCCTCCGTGCTGTTCTGCCGTCAGGTCGGACAGAGCCTGGGCGCGGCGCTGTTCGGCGCGGTCGCCAACGCCGTCCTCACCACGCGCCTCGGCGCCGCGGGCGGCGACCTGGACACCGTCGCCCGCGCCCTCGACGACCCGTCCTCGCTCACGGCGGACGCCGCCGACCGGCTGCGCCGCGCGGTCGACGCGGCGGTGGACCACGTCTATCTGGGCGCAGCCGCCGCAGCCGCCGTCGCACTGCTGGTGCTGCTCGTCCTCGCCCCACGGCGCTTCCCCGTCCTGAGCGACGACGCCGACACGTGACCGGCGCAGAGGCGAGACGCCGCTCCCGTCGTCCCCGGTGAGTTGCCCGCGTCGGCCGCGTCGGCCGCGTCGGCCGCGTAGGTCGTAGGTCGCGTAGGTCGTAGGTCGCGTAGGTCGTAGGTCGCGTAGGTCGCGTAGACGGGCCCGGGTCAGCTCTCGGCCGGTGAGCGGCCCGTCAACGCGGCCAGGCTGTTGCGGATATGGGCCAACGCCTCCTGCACCTGCTCGCGCGTCTGATGGTGCTCCCGCAGCACGCGTTCGGTGTCACGGGAGATCCGCTCCGCACGGAGCCGCGCCGCGGCCTTCAGTTCCGCGCCGCGGGCCTCCGCGTCCTCCTGGGTGTGGCGGGCGCTCTCCTTCGCCTGTGCCAGGGCGCGCCGGGCCTCCGAGAGCCGGGCCTCGGCTCGGACGGTCAACTCGGCATGGCGTGCGTCCAGTTTCGCCTCTTCCTCGGCGTCCGCGCCCTCCGCCGCCTCCCAGCGCTCCGCCTGCTCCTCTCCCAGCGCGGTGAGCGTCGCCTCGGTGCGCCGGCGCATCTCCGCCAGCTCGGCGGCCGCCTTGCCCCGCAGCTCCTTCGCCTCTCGCCGGGCCTGCGTGTGCAGCGCCTCCGCCGACTGCCGGGCCGCGAGCAGCGTCCGCCGGGCGCACTCCTCCGCCTCGGCGCGCACCGCGTCCGCGTGGGCGTGGGCGGCGGTCCGCACGGCGTCGGCGGCCGTGTCCGCCCCGTCCGCGAGCGCCTGCGCCTCCTCGCGGGCCGCAGTGTCCAGCGCCTCCGCCTCCTCGAGGACCAGCGCCAGCAGATACTGGGCGCGGCTGCCCAATGTCTCGTACGTCTGCGGCGGCAGCTGCGCGACGGTCTCCCGCAGCCGCTCGGTCTCCGCGGCCATCTCCTTGGCCAGGACGGTCAGCCGCGCCGCACGCTCCCAGGCGTCGTCGCGGTCCTGCGACAGGGCCGAGACACGGGCGTCGGTCTCCGCCATGCGGTAGCCACGGCGCACGACGGCGAAGCCGTGGGGTGACATCGATGCAGCGCTCATCCTTCAAGCCCCTTTCCGGCACACAATGCCATTCGGCGCACATCCTGGTGGATCGAAGGGAAGCGGCCATACCGCGACACTCCCCCCGCCGCCATGGGTCGAGGATGCGCCATACGACAGCAGACGCCCGGCCCGGTTCCGTACGGTGTGCACCGATACGGAGCCGGGCCGGGCGTGCGGGCCGGGCGTGTGGGCCGGGCGTGCGGGCCGGGCGTGCGGGCCGGGCCTCAGCGTGGCGTCGGCGGGCTCAGAGCAGACCGTCCCACATCTGCTCCAGCAGCACCGACCACCAGCTCTCCGGGGATGCCAGCGCCGCCGGGTCCAGCGCCGCCAGCTGCGCCTGGAAGTCGACCGTCCAGCGGCCCGCCTGCTCCTGGTTCAGCCCGTACCGCAGCCGCCACATCCGCCCCAGCAGCGCCAGCGAACGGACGAACTCCGGCAAACCGCTGTTCACGAACTGCGGCGCGACCGACTGGCCGCCCGGTCCCGCCTCCACCGGCACCGCCACGATGTGCGCCGTGCCGTACTGGACGCAGACCTCGCGGCCGAAGTCCGTGCCCACCACCAGATACGACCCGGCGTCGGGCGCGGGATGCACCCCGCGCTGCGCGGCGAGCTCCGCCAGCGTGGGCACCACGGGCTGCGGCGGCTGCGCCCAGAAGAACGGGTTGAAGTCGCCCGGCAGCCCTGCCCACACGAGCGTCGCCGCCACCAGCTCGGGCACGCCCTGGCGGGAGACCGACCGCTGGTCGAAGCGGCAGATGCCCTGCGGGCCGAACGCGGCCGCCAGTTCCTGGGCGATCGCCTCCGGCGGCGCGGGCGGCGCGGGCTGCACCGGGGGCAGCGGGGCCCGTACCGGGGCGGGCCGGGCGGGTCCATCCGCGACCTGGTGCAACTCACCCTGATGCGCCAGCAGTTGCCGCATGCCCTGCTGCCGCGAGGCGTGGTCCCGGCCGTACGGGGCGATCGAAGTGATCCGTGCCTGCGGCCAGTTGTCCCGGATCATCCGTGCGCAGTACGCGCCCGGAAGTTCGCAGGACTCCAACTCCGTGTGCAGCTCCAGCACCTGGTCCGGAGGTACGTTCAGCGCACGCAGCTCATGGAAGATCTGCCACTCCGGGTGCGGGGTGCCGGGCGCCGAGCGGCGGATGAGCTGCTGCTCGGAGCCGTCGGGGGCGCGGTAGCGCAGCACGGCCTGGTAGCCGGGGCCGACGGTGGGCAACCCGCCCGGCTGCGGCGGATAGCCGTACGAGGGCGGCCGACCGCCGCCCTGAGGCTGCTGCGGCTGCTGTGCTTGGGGCGCGGGGCCGGGCGCTCCGGGCGGCGGGCCGGGAGGTCCGGGCGGACCCGGAGGGCCAGGCGGCTGCGGAGGGCCGGGCGGCTGCGGCGACTGCGGCGGCTTCGGACCCAACTGACCGGGATCCGCCAGCATCGTCGCAGCATGATGCACCCCACCACCCGGAGGCGGAGTCGAACCCGGAGCAACAGGAGCAGCCGGACCCCCAGAAGCGCCAGGAGCACCAGGGGCTCCCGGCGGACCCGGAGGACCGGGCGGCTGCGGAGGACCAGGCGGCTGCGGCGACTGCGGCGGCTTCGGACCCAACTGACCGGGATCCGCCAGCATCGTCGCAGCATGATGCACCCCACCACCCGGAGGCGCGGGCGGCCCGGGAGGCCCCGGCGGCCCTGGCGGCCGCGCGGGCTCAGGGGCGACCTGGGAGACGAGTTGCGTCGGCAGATACCCGCCCGCCGGAGCGCCGGGCGCACCCGGACCCGACGGGGGAGGCGTCGCGTTCCCGGACGAGGCGGGCGCGGCGTCCGCCGCCGACGGCTCCCGGCCACCGGCGCCTTCGGGCCGCAGCGCGGGGGCGACCGCCGTGGGCGGCAGCTGGCTGCCGCCCGACATCAGCGCCGTCGGCGCGTCCGCCGGGGTGCTCGGCGGCGGAGTGTCATCGTCGTCGGCACCCGACAGCGGCGGCGCGAACACCGTGGCCGGCAGCGGAACGGACCCGTCGTCGGAGCCGCCCCCGCTGGTGTCCGTCCAGCCCGCGGCCTGCGTCGGCGCAGCCGGCTCCCCCGGCGCAGGGGAGGACGCGGCGTCGGAGGGCAGCCTGGACTCCTCCGCGTTCCCGCCGGAGGCACTGGGCCACAGCGAACCGCTCTGCGAGGCGTTGCCGCCGGTCGACGCCCCGGCGTCGGGCCGGCCGGACCCGCCCACCGGTGTGACGCCCCCGCCCGCCTGCGAGGCACAGCCCCCGCCGGGCGTCACTGAGGACGTCTCCGACGACCGCGCGTCCGGGAGGCTCGCTCCCTGGGAGGCGTGCACATCGGCGGACCCGGGGGCCGGTGCGGGGGCGCTCCAGCCTGCGGAAGCCGCCGCCGTCTCCTGTGACGCCGCCGAATACGACATGCCGTCATCGGCACTGCCGGACACGGCGTCAGTCTGCCCGGACCCGACGGAAGAGCCCGTGCCCGCGGCCCGGGGGACGCCCTCCCCCGAAGCACCCGAAGGGGAAGCCTCACCCGAGGGTCGGGGGCCGGGCGGCAACGCGACCGTACGCGCATCCGCTCCGGCGGAGGCCATGGCAGCGGCCGCTGCTGACGGCTCGGGGCCCGCGCCGGACGAGGCCCCCACGCCGGACGGCACATACCCCGCGCCCGGGGAGCCCGAGGTGCCTCCACCGGACGAAGCAGACCCGGCATCCGCGCCCGGGGAGCCCGGGGCGCCTCCACCGGACGAAGCAGGCCCGGCATCCGTGCCCGCGGGACGTGCGCCGGACAGCGCGGAACCCGAACCCGCGGCAGTGGGGCCTGCCGCAACCCGGCCCCCGGCAACCGCCGCATCCGCGGCAACCGCCGCGTCCGCCGCATCCGGAAGGCCGGACGGCGCACCCGTGTCCGAGCCAGAGGGCACGGAACCCGCGCCCGACGCGCCCCCGGCGGCCGCCGTACCCGCCGCGTCCGGGGTGTGCCTCGGCGCGCCGGCGCCGGCGCCCTCGTGCGCGTCCCGCACGCGGGACGGCGCAG
>NZ_JARWBG010000129.1:0-1111 GCF_029846775.1 Streptomyces chengmaiensis | reverse complement strand
GGGGCTGCGGGCGGCGGAGCCGGCGGGGCTCCCGGTCCGCAGGCGCATGGCTCGCCGGGCGACAGCCCGCGGGCGGCCTCCGGTCCGCAGGCGCACGGCTCTGCGGCGACCCCGGCGCCCGCGACCACGCTGCCGGGTGGCCGGGTGCCGGGCCCGGGGCGCGGCGACGCCTCGGAAGCGCTGTACGCGTACGAGCACGACGCGCCGTCTGCGCGTGAGCAGACCACCTCCGAGCAGACCACCTCCGAGCAGGCCGTGCCGGAACAGGCCGTGTCGGAACAGGCCGTGCCGGAACAGGCCGTGCCGGAACAGGCTTCTCACGGGCAATGGGCCGGCCGCGACCGGGGCGGCCACCGGCAGGCCACAGCCATACCCGACCACGCCTCCCACGAGCCGACCGTGAGCGACCGGCCCCTCCGCGAGCAGCGGACCGGCCATGAGCACGGCGGTCACCGGCCGGCCGCAGCCGACCACGCCTCCCATGGACCGGCCGCGGCCGGACAGCCCTCACGCGAGCTGCAGACCGACCGCGAACCCGACGACCGCCGGAATCCGGACGGCCACCGGCGAGCCACACCCGAGCACGCCCTCCACGAGCAGAGCGCCCCCGGGCGGGCCCCACACGGGCAGCGTGCAGGCCAGGAGCAGGGAGCCGGCCGCGAGCAGGAGGGCCGCCCGCACGCCACGCCCGAGCACGCCTCCCACCCGTCCGCCGGGAGCGACCGGCCCCTCCCCGAGCAGCGGACCGGCCGCGAACCCGACGACCGCCGGGATCCGGACGACCGCCGGCAGGCCGCACCTCAGCACGCCTCGCACGGCCCGAGGGCAAACGACCCGACCGCGAGCGCCCCCTCGGCAGCCCGCCCGACCGCTGCCGACCCGTCCGTGCAGGGCCCGACCGCGACCGAGCCGACGGTGCATGAGCGGGGCCCCGAACAGCCGCCTCCGGCCCCCGGCGCACCGGACGCCCCGGGGACGACCGACGCCCCGCGGGCGCACAGCAGACGGCAGACGACCCCGCCGCGCGGCACCCGGCTGCCGGCGGCCGGCAGCCCGGCCCGCAGGCGCGGGATAGGCGCGTGGGCGCGCCGGCTGACCGGCGCCCGGGACG
>NZ_JARWBG010000128.1:0-1428 GCF_029846775.1 Streptomyces chengmaiensis | reverse complement strand
GCCGCCGAACTCTTCGAATCCGACTCCTACCGCGACTACCTCGAACTCCACGGACTGTCCGTCCAACTCGCCGAAGCCCTCGCCGAATACTGGCACGCCCGCGTCCGCGCCGAACTGGGCTTCGCAGGCGAGGACCCGGACTCGATCGACGGGATGTTCCGCACCGAGTACCGGGGCTGCCGCTACTCCTCCGGCTATCCCGCCTGCCCCGACCTGGAGGACCGGGCGAAGATCGCCGACCTGCTGGAGCCCGAGCGGATCGGCGTCGAGCTGTCCGAGGAGTTCCAGCTCCATCCCGAGCAGTCCACCGACGCTCTGATCACCCACCACCCCGAGGCGAGCTACTTCAGCACAGGAGGGTCTCGATCGTGAGAACGGTTCGCGAGGTGCTGGCAGCGGGGGAGACCTCGTACTCGTTCGAGTTCTTCCCGCCCAAGACCGACAAGGGCGAGGCTCGCCTGTGGGACGCCATCCGCCGAATCGAGGCCCTGGCCCCCGCCTTCGTCTCCGTGACCTATGGTGCGGGCGGGTCATCGAGGGACAGGACCGTCGCCGTCACCAAGCAGATCGCCGCCCACACCACGCTGCGCCCGGTTGCCCATCTCACCGCCGTCGGACACTCGGTCGCCGAGCTGCGGCACATCATCGGCCAGTACGCGGATGTCGGCATCCATGATGTCCTCGCTGTGCGAGGTGATCCGCCCGGGGACCCGAAGGGCCCCTGGCTCGCTCACCCGCAGGGGCTCACCTACGCCGTGGAACTCGTCGAACTCATCCGGGACCTGGGCGACTTCAGCGTCGGCGTGGCGGCCTTCCCGGAGCGGCACCCCCGCTCGCCGGACTGGGACAGCGACATCCGGCACTTCGCCGACAAGTGCCGGGCGGGCGCGGACTACGCCATCACCCAGATGTTCTTCGACGTCGAGCACTACTTCCGGCTGTGTGACCGGGCCGCGGCAGCGGGCTGTGACACCCCGGTCATCCCGGAGATCATGCCGGCCACGGACTACCGGCAGATCAGCCGGTTCGCCGAACTCAGCGACGCGACCTTTCCCGAGGCGCTGGCCCAACGGCTGTACGCAGCCCGGAACGACCCCGAGGAATCCCATCGCATCGGCGTGGACCACGCGATCGCGATGGCGGAGCGCCTGCTCGACGCCGGCGCTCCGGGACTGCACTACATCACCCTGAACCGATCGCCTGCGACGGTGGAGATTCACCGGGGCGTACAAGAGTCGAGGAGAGCCCATGCCGTCTCAGTCCTCCGCTGAGTTCACCGACTTCAAGGTCGCCGACCTTTCCCTGGCCGAGTTCGGCCGCAAGGAGATCACCCTGGCCGAGCATGAGATGCCCGGTCTGATGGCGATCCGCAAGGAGTACGCCCAGGTGCAGCCGCTGGCCGGCGCGCGTGTCACCGGCTCTCTGCAT
>NZ_JARWBG010000127.1:0-1789 GCF_029846775.1 Streptomyces chengmaiensis | reverse complement strand
GATGCTGTTGGTTAATTCGGGGCCTGGCGTGACGTCGGCCTTCAAGACCTGGTTGTGGTCTTGAAGGCCGACGTTGTCGTATGGGGTGGGTGCGGATGTCGATGCAGCCGAAGGGGTCTGGGGAGATCCCGGCGGAGACGGTACGGGTGGCTCGGGCCGCGTTCCCGAAGGGGAGCCTGGCGATCCGGGTCCGGGATGAGCTGGGACCGTTGTTCACGGACGAGGAGTTCGCGGATCTGTTCCCGGTGCGGGGCAAGCCGGCCTGGTCGCCGGGCCGGCTGGTGTTGGTCTTGGTGCTGCAGTTCGTCGAGGGACTGACCGACCGGCAGGCCGCGGAGGCGGTGCGGGCCAGGATCGACTTCAAGTACGCCCTCGGGCTTGAGCTGACCGATCCGGGGTTCGATTTCTCGGTGCTCTCGGAGTTCAGGGACCGGCTGGTTCAGGCCGATGCCGGGCTGCGGGTGCTGGACGGCATCCTGGCCGCGGCCCGCGCAAAGGGCCTGCTCAAGAGCGCGGGCCGGGCCCGCACCGACTCCACGCATGTCCTGTCGTCGGCCCGGCAGCTGAACCTGCTGGAGCTGGTCGCCGAGACGCTGCGATCCGCTTTGAACGCGATCGCCCAGGCTGAGCCGGACTGGCTGGTGGAGGTCGCCGATCCGGACTGGTTCCGGCACTACGCCACCCGGGCCGAGGACTCCAGGTTTCCCAGGGCCCGTGCCAAGCGCGACGAGGTGGGAGCGCGGATCGGGAGGGACGGGATGCAACTGCTGCGAGCTGTGTTCTCGCCCCAGGCGCCCGGAGGGCTTCGCATGCTGGACGAGGTCGAGTTCCTGCGGCGGCTGTGGGTCCAGCAGTTCCACCTGGTCGAGGGGGAGGTGAGGCGACGGGACCCAAAAGACCGGCCTCCGGGGGCGACGCGCCTGGTCACCCCGTATGACACAGACGCACGCGGCTGCATCAAGCGTGACACGTTATGGGACGGCTACCGGGTTCATCTCACCGAGACGTGCGAGCCCGGCGCCCCGAACCTGGTCACGAACGTGGTCACCACCGACTCCACCGTGCAGGACCAGGTGATGAGCGCCCGCGTTCACGCGGCTCTGGCCGCGCGGGACTGCCTGCCCGCCGAACACTGGGTGGACGCCGGCTATCCCACCGCCTCGCAGATCGTCGCCGCCCGTCGGGATCACGGAGTCGAGCTGCTGGGCCCCATGGTGGCCAGCACCGCCGCCCAGAGTGGCGGTCCGTTCAGCCAGGACGCGTTCACCATCGACTGGGAGACGCAGCAGGTGACCTGCCCGAACGGCATCGCCAGCACACAGTGGCGCGAGAGCCGTTCACAGCAGGGCCTGCCGGTCATCCGGGTCCGTTTCAGCCAGGCCGACTGCCGCCCCTGCCCTCACCTGCGGGACTGCGTGAATTCCCCGAAGGCCGAACGTCGCGAGCTGAACCTACGGCGCCGGGACGAGCACGAAGCCGTCCGCAGGGCCCGCGCCGAGCAGCAGACCGACGAGTGGAAGGAGCGCTACAAGATCCGGGCCGGTGTCGAAGGCACCATCTCCCAGGCCGTCGGGCGCTGCGGCCTGCGCAGATCCCGTTACCGCGGCCTCTCCAAGACCAGCCTCCAGCACCAGCTCACCGGAGCCGCGATCAACCTCGCCCGCATCGACGCCCACCTCGCCGACACACCCCGGGCCCACACCCGCACCAGCCACTTCGCACGACTTCGCCCCGCCGAGCAACAGCTCGACGGGGCGAAGCAGCAGGCCCCGAATTAACCAACAGCGTC
>NZ_JARWBG010000126.1:0-2098 GCF_029846775.1 Streptomyces chengmaiensis | reverse complement strand
CGGGGGCGCACCTCGCGCCCCGCGCCCGCAGGCCGCGAGCTGGGGCCGCGAGCAGCCGCCCGTACGCCCGCAGCGCCCGGCGGCACAGGACGCGCCGCGCGGCCATGAGGACCACGACGGCGCCCGCGGCCCCGGCGCGACGGCGGAGTTCGCACGCCCCGACTTCGGCGCGCCCGCGCCCCGCGAGGGAGCGGACACCCGGGCCGGCGCCCAGGCGAACGGCTCCACCGGTGAGTTCACCCGCCCCGACGTGTACGGCGGCGCACAGGACCCGGCCGGCACGGCCCAGTTCGCCCGCCCCGACATGAGCGCGCCGCAGCAGCCGCAGGCTTCGGCTCCCGCACCGCGCCAGCCGGAGGCACTGCCGCCGGCCTCCACCCCCGGCGACGGCGGCACCCCGCTGTACGACACGCTGGAGACGGACTGGTTCCGCGGCGGCCGGGACGGGCAGGGGCGGCAGCAGCCGCCGGCCCCGTCGGCCCCGTCGGCTCCGTCCGTGCCCCAGCAGCCGGACCGCTCCGCCGGTGAGCGGCCGCAGCCTCCCCAGCACGCCCCGGCGCAGCCCCCGGCGACCCCGGACTACGCGCCGAACGGCGTCGTCTCGTCGAACGCCTCCGCCCCGGCCGACCCGGCCGCCCCGGCGTGGCGTTCCTCCCCCAACGACGAGCTGGTGCGCCAGGCCGAGCGGGCCAGGAAACCCGCTTCGGGCGGTGTCACCACCTCCGGTCTGCCCCGGCGGGTCCCGCGTGCCAACCTGGTGCCGGGCACTGCGCAGGAGCAGTCCCAGCAGAGCGGTCCGCAGGTCTCGCGCGCGCCCGACGACGTGCGCGGTCGGCTCACCAATCTGCGCCGCGGCATCCAGCAGGGCCGGCAGCAGAACTCGACGACCGGCAGCTTCAACCTCGGCAACCCCGGCCCCACTCACCAGCAGGAGCGTTAGTTGAGCGNCCCCGGGGTGTCCCACACCGTGGTGGTCTCCGCCGACGGACTCCTGCTGGCGATGTCCGAAGGGTTCCCCCGCGACCGGGCCGATCAGCTGGCCGCCGTCGCATCCGGTCTGACCTCGCTGACCGCGGGGGCGTCCCGGATCTTCGAAGGCGGCCCGGTCAACCAGACCGTGGTCGAGATGGAGCGCGGGTTCCTCTTCATCATGTCCGTCTCCGACGGCTCGTCGCTGGCCGTCCTGGCCCACCCGGAGGCCGACATCGGCCTGGTGGGCTACGAGATGGCGCTGCTGGTGGACCGTGCGGGCAGTGTTCTCACCCCGGACCTGCGCGCCGAACTCCAGGGGAGCCTCCTGCGCTAGACGAACCGATCTGACCCGACCGCCCGCTCAAGCCCGTACCGCCCGACCGTAGCGACGCTCGTACCGAACGACCTGCCCCACGCTCTTCCCGGTACCTGCCCGATACGAAAAGTACGAGCCCACCGCACTGACATCCGTCACGGCCGCCCACCGGCCCCCCACCGGCCCAGTCAGACGGCACAGCCGACCACTTGCTGTCATCGCCCGGAGGATTCATGACCCCGCCACCCGCCTCTCACGATCCGTACGGTGTCCCCATGGACGCCGGATACGGAGATGAGGGCGACCAGCCGCTGGTGCGTCCGTACGCCATGACCGGCGGCCGTACGCGGCCGCGTTACCAACTCGCCATCGAGGCGCTGGTGTCGACGACGGCAGACCCGGCGGTGCTCGCCAGCCTGCTGCCGGAGCACCAGCGGATCTGCCATCTGTGCCGTGAGGTCAAGTCGGTCGCCGAGATCTCGGCGCTGCTGTCGATGCCGCTCGGTGTGGCGCGCATCCTGGTGGCCGACCTCGCGGAGGCGGGCATGGTGGCGATCCACCAGCCGGGCAACGGAGAGGCCGGCGGCGCGCCGGATGTGACACTGCTCGAAAGGGTGCTCAGTGGACTTCGCAAGCTCTAGCGGCGGCGCCGCGGCGGCGGCCAGATCGACCACCAGTGCGAAGATCGTGGTGGCGGGCGGCTTCGGCGTGGGCAAGACCACGTTCGTCGGCGCCGTCTCGGAGATCAACCCGCTGCGTACCGAGGCCGTCATGACGTCAGCGTCGGCCGGCATCGACGACCTCACCCAC
>NZ_JARWBG010000125.1:0-3658 GCF_029846775.1 Streptomyces chengmaiensis | reverse complement strand
GACACTCGGGCCCTCGGAATGCCCGCCATCAGCCACCGAAAGCGAAACGGTCCACCGACTCCGTCGGCGGACCGTCATGCAAGATCGAGGCTAGCACGCGTGCACAGGTACTGGAGAGACGGAAGGGCCCTGCTGATGAACCTCAGCAACGACTCGACCTTGCATGTTTTCGCCCGTGCACGGGCGGACGACGCTCTGGCTCGCATCGGCTGAGGAACCGAAGGCGGCGATGACAATCTTTGCACTCAAGGAGTCGCGGTAGCAGAAAACTGTTCGTTAGGGGATCCCCCACCGAACAGAAGTGATCTTGTCTGGCGAGTGTCAATGTCCGAAGTCGCCTGCACGGGTGAGCTGGGGGTTCGTCATCATGTGCAGGGGACTGTGGACTCTCCGGACGGCTCGAAGCCGCCTGCATTACGGTCGATGTGGCCGTAGTCGCGTGCGCGACGACGGAGTTCCTACATGTTGTCGCCGTCGGAGTCATCCTGGAGATCCCGCAGGGTCGCCAGCGTCTCCTCGTCCGACTGCTGGCGCGACCCGCTGTTGGCCCGCGCGGTCGCCTTGGTCAGCCCGTCCACTGAGCGCGAGATGCCTCCCAGGGCCTCTTCCAGAGGCTTGGTCGGGCTCTCGCCTATCAGCACCCCCTGAAGGACCTCCAGGTCCACCCGATACGTCAGCGTCTCCACCGGCCCAGCCGGACCAGTCGCGTCGACAGTGAAGTCGAACTGCATCGGCAGCCCGCACGACTTACGCCGGTAGTAGACGTCGAAGGCGAACACCAGACGCCGTCCCGGCGGCAACACCGGGACGGTGCGCGCAACGGCCCGCTGCAGTTGTTCGGTGAGGTTGTCATGGCTGGACACGAGATCTGGGGTGACCCCGATCCGCACGTCCCGAGCCATGGTCGGCCCCGTGTTCTCGATGCTGAGTACCAGCAACGGGGAGCCTGGCCGATCGGGGCCGATGTCCACGACCACGTACGGTTCGCTCTGTTCCCGGTGCACCCGCTCAGCAAGCGCCAATTGTTCGCGGTGGACGCGCTCGGCTTGCTGAGTCTGCTGCCTGGCGATACTCAGCTGCTCCTCGGCGGCCTGGGCTTGGCGGTCGGCGTGCTTTGCGGAGTCGGATGCGGTCCTGGCCTGCCAGAACGCGATGCCTGCCGCCACCAGAGCCACACCACCTGACCCAACGGAGATCCAGTCGCTGGCATCCATTGCTACTCCCTACGCGCGCGCATGTGCCACTTGGATCATTCCAGAAGTCGGTGGGGGCGACGACGATCGTGTGAATGTCCCGTACCCGCGTGCACGGATGAGCTGGGCGCTCATCGCCGAGTGCAGGGAAGCGCGCACTCTTCGGACACCCCGAAGTCAATGGCACTAGGGTCGATTTGGCCGTAGTCGTGTGCGCGACGGAGGGCTTCCGGATGGCAGATGGAGTGGTGGTCGAGCGTGGGGTGCTGACCGCGCAGGACGAGGTGTGGGATACAGCGCTGCGGCAGGCCGAGGTGATCAGGCCACTCGCTGAGAACAGCACGGTGGGGCTGGCGGATGCGGACGAGGCCGCAGCGATGCTGCGAATATCCCGGCGCGGCCGGTTCATCCTGCGCCGCGATCCGCGCGACATCAGCCGGATCTGGGTCCTGGACCCGGACGGCACCGACTACGTGGAGGTGCCCTACCGGACGCTGTCCAGGCCGCCGATCAGCGCGTGGGAGAACAAGGCCGCCGTCGCCCGGCTGCGCGAGCTGGGCCGCGCCGAGGTCGACGAGAACGCTCTGTTCGCCATGGTGACGCAGATGCGCCAGATCACCGACACCGCCGCGGCCTCCACCCGCAAGGCCCGCCGCGACCGGCAGCGCCGCACCGAGACACCGCCCCGGCCAGTGGTGCCGCCGCCTTGTCCCACGCCGTCGGCCGCCCAGGACGAGGAGGCTACGGCCAGGCCATTCGAGGTGATCGAGCAGTGGTGAGCCAGGACGAGTCGGCGGATCTGTCGCACCTGCACCCGGCCGCGCAGCAGATCGCGCGGCTGCCGGACGCCGAACGGCTGAGGTACGTGCGGGCGGACCGGTGGATCGGCTACCCGCGTGCCACCGCCGCGCTGGAGCGGCTGGAGACCCTGCTGACCTGGCCGACGCGGCAACGGATGCCGAACCTGTTGCTGATCGGACCGACCAACAACGGCAAGTCGATGATCGTGGAGAAGTTCCGCCGTGAACCTTCCCCTTGATCGTGGACACCTGGAGACTGGGACCTCGAGGTTCCAGAGGAAGTAGCACCAGGTGGGAAGCAAGTACACGAAGCGGTACACCGAGGAGTTCAAGCGGGACGCGATCGCGCTCGTCGACTCCTCGGGCAAGACGGTCACCGCCGTCGCCCGGGAACTCGGCATCAGCTCCGAGTCCCTGCGCGGCTGGTACCGCCGGGCGAAGGCGGACCGAGGAGAGGGCGAGCCCGGTGAGCTGACCAGCGCGGNTCAAGCGGGACGCGATCGCGCTCGTCGACTCCTCGGGCAAGACGGTCACCGCCGTCGCCCGGGAACTCGGCATCAGCTCCGAGTCCCTGCGCGGCTGGTACCGCCGGGCGAAGGCGGACCGAGGAGAGGGCGAGCCCGGTGAGCTGACCAGCGCGGAGCGTGAGGAGCTCAAGCGGCTGCGCAAGGAGGTCCGCGAACAGCAGCAGACGATCGAGATCCTGAAAAAAGCGACGGCCTTCTTCGTGAAGGAGAACGACCGGTGAGCGAGCTGTACCGGTTCATCCACGCGGAGAAGGCGAACTATCCGATCGTCCTGCTGTGCCGGGTGCTGAAGGTCGCCCGCTCCTCCTACTACGCCTGGTGCGAGGGCGAGGCCGCCCGTCGTGCCCGAAAGGCCGCCGACGACGCGCTCGCGCACGAGATCACCGTGCTGCACATCGCCTCCCGCCACACCTACGGCGTCCCGCGCATCCACGCTGAACTGCGCCGCCTGGGCCGGCGGGTGAACCGCAAGCGTGTGGCCCGCGTGATGCACGAGCGCGACATACGCGGCGTCACACGGCGCAAGCGCCGTTCGCTGACCCGGCCGGATGCGAAGGCGAAGCCGGCCCCCGACCTGATCGGCCGTGACTTCCACGCCGAGCGTCCCGGGACCAAGCTGGTCGGCGACATCACCTACCTGCCCACCGCCGAGGGTTGGCTCTACCTCGCCTGCTGGCTGGACCTGGCCACCCGCGAGGTCGTCGGCTATGCCATGGCCGACCACCACCGCGCCGACCTCGTCATCGACGCCCTCGACATGGCCCACGGCCGCGGCGGACTCGAGCCCGGCTGCGTAGTTCACACCGATCGCGGCAGCGAATACACGTCGACCCAGTTCCGGGAAAGAATAGGGAAGTTCGGGCTGCGGCAGAGCTGCGGACGCACCGGGTCATGTTTCGACAACGCCGCCGCGGAGAGCTTCTGGGCCCTGCTCAAAGAAGAGATCGGCACCCGCACCTGGCCCGACCGGGCCACCGCCCGCGGGGAGGTCTTCACTTTCATCGAGACCTTCTACAACCGCCGTCGCCTGCGCAAGCACAAGACTTTCGGCTATCTCACCCCGGCCGAGACCAGGCAGCGGCATCAGCACGCCCTCGCGGCATAACGATCACGTGTCCGAGATCACGGGGAAACTTCA
>NZ_JARWBG010000124.1:0-3230 GCF_029846775.1 Streptomyces chengmaiensis | reverse complement strand
GCGTTGGCTTCGCGTGTGGTGGTGGCTGATGGTGCGATGGGCACGATGTTGCAGGCGCAGGATCCGTCGCTGGAGGATTTCCAGGGGCTTGAGGGCTGTAATGAGATCTTGAATGTGACGCGGCCGGACATTGTGCGGTCGGTGCATGAGGAGTATTTCGCGGTCGGTGTGGACTGTGTGGAGACGAACACGTTCGGTGCGAATTTCGCGGCGTTGGGTGAGTACGACATCGCGGGTCGGGTGTTCGAGTTGTCGGAGGCGGGTGTGCGGATCGCCCGTGAGGTGGCGGATGAGTTCACGGTCTCGTCTGGTCGGCAGCGGTGGGTGTTGGGGTCGATGGGGCCTGGGACGAAGTTGCCGACGTTGGGGCATGTTCCGTATGTCACGTTGCGTGATGCGTATCAGCGGAATGCGGAGGGGATGATCGCCGGGGGTGCGGATGCGCTGCTGGTGGAGACGACGCAGGATCTGTTGCAGACCAAGGCGGCGGTGCTGGGGGCGCGGCGTGCGTTGGGGGTGGGGGGTGTGGATCTGCCGTTGATTGTGTCGGTGACGGTGGAGACCACGGGCACGATGTTGTTGGGGTCGGAGATCGGGGCTGCGTTGACGGCGTTGGAGCCGTTGGGCGTGGACATGATCGGGTTGAACTGTGCGACGGGGCCGGCGGAGATGAGTGAGCATCTGCGTTATCTGGCGCGTCATGCGCGTGTTCCGTTGTCGTGTATGCCGAATGCGGGTCTGCCGGTGTTGGGCAGGGATGGTGCGCATTATCCGTTGACGGCGTCGGAGTTGGCGGATGCGCAGGAGGGGTTTGTTCGGGAGTACGGGTTGTCGTTGGTGGGGGGGTGTTGCGGGACGACGCCGGAGCATTTGCGGCGGGTTGTGGAGCGGGTGCGGGGGCTGGTGCCGGGGCGGCGGGAGGTGCGTGCGGAGCCGGGTGCGGCGTCGTTGTATCAGCATGTTCCGTTTCGGCAGGACACGTCGTATCTGGCGATCGGTGAGCGGACGAACGCCAATGGGTCGAAGAAGTTCCGTGAGGCGATGCTGGGCGGTCGGTGGGACGACTGTGTGGAGATGGCGCGGGATCAGATCCGTGAGGGTGCGCACATGCTGGATCTGTGTGTGGACTATGTGGGTCGTGATGGTGTGGCCGATATGGAGGAGTTGGCGGGGCGGTTTGCCACTGCTTCGACGTTGCCGGTTGTTCTGGACTCGACTGAGGTGGATGTCATCCGGGCGGGTTTGGAGAGGCTGGGCGGGCGTGCGGTGATCAATTCGGTGAACTACGAGGACGGTGATGGGCCACAGTCGCGGTTTGCGAGGGTTGCGGGGTTGGCGCGGGAGCATGGTGCGGCTTTGATCGCGTTGACGATTGATGAGGAGGGTCAGGCGCGGACGGCTGAGAAGAAGGTTGAGATTGCTGAGCGGTTGATTGCGGATCTGACGGGGAACTGGGGGATTCGTGAGTCGGACATTCTGGTGGATTGTCTGACGTTCACGATCTGTACGGGGCAGGAGGAGTCCCGGGGGGACGGGGTCGCCACGATCGAGGCGATCCGGGAGTTGAAGCGGCGTCGTCCGCAGGTGCAGACCACGCTGGGGTTGTCGAATATTTCGTTCGGTTTGAACCCTGCGGCGCGGATCTTGTTGAACTCGGTGTTCCTGGATGAGTGTGTCAAGGCGGGTCTTGATTCGGCGATCGTGCATGCGTCGAAGATTTTGCCGATCGCGCGGTTTGATCAGGAGCAGGTCGCCACGGCGTTGGATCTGGTCTATGACCGGCGTGGTGAGGGGTATGACCCGCTGCAGAAGCTGATGGCCTTGTTCGAGGGGGCTACGGCGAAGTCGTTGAGGGCGGGCAAGGCCGAGGAGTTGGCGGCGTTGCCGTTGGAGGAGCGGCTGAAGCGGCGGATCATCGATGGGGAGCGCAATGGTCTGGAGGCGGATCTGGACGAGGCGCTTGTCTCGCGTGCGGCGTTGGACATTGTCAATGACACGCTGCTCGATGGGATGAAGGTCGTCGGTGAGTTGTTCGGGTCGGGGCAGATGCAGTTGCCGTTTGTGCTGCAGTCGGCCGAGGTGATGAAGAGTGCGGTGGCGTATCTCGAGCCGCATATGGAGAAGTCGGATGCCGAGGGCAAGGGCACGATTGTGCTGGCCACGGTCCGCGGTGATGTGCATGACATCGGCAAGAACCTGGTCGACATCATCCTGTCCAACAACGGCTACAACGTGGTCAATCTGGGGATCAAGCAGCCGGTGTCGGCGATCTTGGACGCGGCGCAGGAGCACCGGGCGGATGTGATCGGGATGTCCGGGCTGCTGGTGAAGTCCACGGTGATCATGAAGGAGAACCTGGAGGAGCTCAACCAGCGTGATCTGGCCGCGGACTATCCGGTGATCCTCGGCGGCGCGGCGCTGACCCGCGCCTATGTGGAGCAGGACCTGCACGAGATCTACCAGGGCGAGGTCCGCTACGCGCGCGACGCGTTCGAGGGACTGCGGCTGATGGACGCCCTGATCGCCGTCAAACGCGGCGTCCCCGGCGCCGCCCTGCCCGAACTCAAACAGCGCAGGGTCAAGGCCACCGCCCAGACCGTGGCCGAGGAACGCCCCGAGGAGGGCGCGGTCCGCTCCGATGTCGCCGTCGACAACCCGGTCCCGACCCCGCCGTTCCTCGGCACCCGGGTGATCAAGGGGATTCAGCTGAAGGAGTACGCCTCCTGGCTGGACGAGGGCGCGCTGTTCAAGGGCCAGTGGGGGCTGAAGCAGTCCCGCACCGGCGACGGCCCCGGCTACGAGGAACTGGTCGAAAGCGAGGGACGCCCACGGCTGCGCGGCTGGCTGGACCGGCTCCAGACGCAGAACCTGCTCCAGGCCGCGGTGGTCTACGGCTACTTCCCCTGCGTGTCCAAGGGCGACGATCTGATCCTGCTCAACGAGGACGGCTCGGAACGCACCCGATTCTCCTTCCCCCGCCAGCGCCGCGGCCGCCGGCTGTGCCTGGCCGACTTCTTCCGCCCCGAGGAATCCGGCGAGACGGACGTGGTCGGCCTCCAGGTCGTCACCGTAGGCTCCAAGATCGGCGAAGCTGCCGCCGAACTCTTCGAATCCGACTCCTACCGCGACTACCTCGAACTCCACGGACTGTCCGTCCAACTCGCCGAAGCCCTCGCCGAATACTGGCACGCCCGCGTCCGCGCCGAACTGGGCTTCGCAGGCGAGGACCC
>NZ_JARWBG010000123.1:0-3269 GCF_029846775.1 Streptomyces chengmaiensis | reverse complement strand
GGTTTCCGGGATCGACTGCGGTGAAGGCACGCTCGGCGCGGTCCGCCTCGTAGCGGGCGCGTTCCACCGCCAGCACGGCGGCCCGGTGCGAGCGGGTGTGCCGGGCGGTGACCTCGTCCGCGGCGGCCAGCGCGACGGTGATCTGTTCACCGGTGAGCTGGGCCAAGGGCGTCGTACGTGTAGTCCTGCAGCGACTTCGCTTTGAGCGTCTTGGCCATCTCGAGGAAGAACGAGACCAACCGCTCCGCCGGGCGCATCTGCGAGTCAAAGAAGAAGGGAGTGCCCTCCTTCAACGCCCCCTTGCGCGACACGTAGGCGAATGCGTCCAGATCGACGCCTGGGGGCGCCTCGTAGAAGCGACGCACCTTGCTGCGTGACACAAAGAAGTAGTCCACCCCGCACCACCATGATCATGAGACATCCAGGAGCGTGGAACCTAACAGGCGCACCTGGGGTCTCATGTCACCCATGGATCACGGGTGAGACATCTGGACTTCCTTTGCATAATGCGGACCAAGAGCTTGGATCGTCGACCAATAGCTCATGACGACCACAGGCGTCTCACATCGAGCAGAGACGCGTCGCACCGTTTCCAGCGTGACTCTGACGCCATCACCAGCACGAAGAGCACAGCTATGCGCTGCGGCGATAGCCGGACAGTCGAGCCAGGGATCCGCTACTGGCGCACCCACTTCCAGCACCCCCGCGCCGCTCTTCGCAAAGGTGATGAAGGCGTCCACACCGCTGCGGAGATTCGGATAGCCCGCCACCGAGAAGGCCCCGAGGACGGGCTGGCGCTTCTCTGGCTGCCCGTCGAGATCGACAGCACGACGCAACACTGCGTCACGTACATGTACGTCAGACGTCATCGCAGGTCACCGCCGATCCGGACACTCTGGCGTTCGGAAAAGTGGTGCGGGATCCCGACCTCGAGCAGGCCGGCGCCGCGGTCGGCGAATATCCGTAGGGCGGCGCTGTCGTCGCCCGGCGAAGGGAAGCCCGCAGGGAGGAAGACGCCGAGTCGAGGCGCGTGTTGAGCGAGGCGCTGGGCGAGCCAGTTGGAGGCGGGGGTGAGGGGGATCATGGGGGGCGCCTTTCGCGAGGCGGAGGGGCAGCGGTCCCGGGAGTGTGCGGTGGCGGACGGTTTCAAGGAACCGCCCGCCACTTCGACGGAGCTGACGAGGGTCTTCGCCGCCGGGAGCTCGGCGGGTGGATGCCCGACGGAGTCGCTGCGGCGCGGACAGGAGCGGCTCACGCAGCGCTGATCATCGTGGGGCGGACCTCGACTTGGGCGCGTCCCAGGACGCTGTCGAGGTGTCGGCGTACGTCGGCTGCGGTGTCGCCGGTGATGATCGCGAAGCCAGCGCGGATGTTGTTCGGTTCGGTGGACGACGGTATGAGGGTGACCTGGTCGCCCACGTCGCAGAGCCACTGCAGTTCGCGCAGGTGACGGGCGCCGAACGGGTGGGGGTGCAGGGCGAGTCCGGTCACGGTGCCGTCGGCGGGCGGGTAGATCATGCCGATCGCTGCGCTGCGCGTGTGGGTGGGCGTGAGGTCCGGGGTGCGGCCGACCGCGAGGTTGGCTGCGGCTGCGGCGAGGTCCACGCCGGTTGCGTGGCGCACGAGTTGGCCGATGCGGTCGCCGCCGAGACGGGCGTTGACCTCGATCAAGCGTGGGCCGGAGGCCGTGAGCTTCATCTCGACGTGGGAGACGCCGTGGGTGATGCCCACCGCGCGCAGGGCGGCCGCGGCGACAGGGGCGACGATCTCGAGAAACGGGTCACCGGCGATGATGAGGTGGGACTGTTCCATGAAGAACGGCTCGAAGCCGACCGCCTTGCGAGTGACGGCAACGGCGGTGGTGACGCCGTTCTCGGTGACGGTCTCGACGGACACCTCGCTGCCGTCGAGGAACTCCTCCAGGAGGACGCCCTGGCCTTCTGGTCCCTGGTGGGCGGCGCCGGCGGAGGCGACATCCCAGAGGGCGGGCAGCTCGGTGATGTTGTCGACGCGGACGACGCCGATGCTGCCGGCGTGCGCGGCGGGCTTGAGGACGACGGGGTAGCCGCCCAGGCGCTCAGTGGCGGAGGCTGCCGCGTCGAGGCTGTGCACCCAGGTGGAGGCGGCCGAGGGGACGTCGGAGGCGGCGAACAGCTGTCGGCTGGTGGCCTTGTCGCGGGCGGCAGCGACCGCCGTGGGTGTGTTGCCGGGCAGCTGGAGACGTTCGGCGACCCGGGCGGCCGTCATGAGCAGGTACTCGTTGAACGTCAGCACGCCGACGATGGTCCAGTGGCGGGCGAGTGCCTCGGCGGCCGCG
The DNA here is from genome assembly GCF_029846775.1 of Streptomyces chengmaiensis. Taxonomy (NCBI): domain Bacteria; kingdom Bacillati; phylum Actinomycetota; class Actinomycetes; order Kitasatosporales; family Streptomycetaceae; genus Streptomyces; species Streptomyces chengmaiensis. Next base: position 952 of record NZ_JARWBG010000123.1, on the reverse strand, counting down.
ATCACGCGGGCCGGGTCGTTCAGGTCGGTCTTCTCGAAGTCGACGACATAGGGCCGTTGCCAGGTGGGCGCCTCGTCGTCTATGAGGAGCACGGAGTGCTCGTCGGCGGCGGATTCCAGCATGTACCGGCGCATCAGTTCGGGTTCGGAGCCGATGACGAGCAGCATCGGGTGGGACATGGAGTAACTCCTGGGGCGGGACACGGTGTTGGGCTAGGCGGCGTCGCGGGCCGTGAGGGTCGCGGGAGACGGTTTGGTTGCCGCCGTCTGCTGGGCAGGGGTGTGCGAAGCGGTGTAGGAGGCGCGGTAGCACCACAGGCCGCGAAGGGCCAGTGCCATCGCGAGTGCCTGGGCTGCGGAGCAGGTCAGCAGCAGGGCGGGGAGCCGGTCGGCGGGCAGTGCGGCGACGAGGGCTCCGGCGCCGGGTATAGGGATGACGATCAGGACGATGGTTACGCTCAGCGCGCCGCCGAAGACGGCCGCCGGCATCAGCCGGGCGCTGCGCTGAGAGCTGGAGTGGAAGCGCGGTGCCCCGGGCCGCTCGGCCCGGGGCACCGCGATCAGGGGTGGATCAGCTCAGGCACATGCGGACGTCGCGGTAGACGTACTTGCCGGAGACCCAGCCCTTCTTCTTGGTGTTCTTGTCGGTGATGTACACCCACGTCGCACCCTTGGTGGTCTTGTGCACCGTGAACTTGTGGGTTCTGTCGACGATCTTGTGATCCTGCGGTCCCGGCTCATCGCGCGAGCAGGACGCGTTTGCGAAGAAGATCGAGACTGGCACGGCCGAACATCTGGCGCTTCAGCATCTTAAAAGTTACGTGGAATCTGCCGGGGTGATCATGTCTCCCCGGTGACCACGGACTTGGGAGATGGCTTGAGCGGCACGACGGTACTCACGGAGAAGTGGCCGGTGCTCGGCCGGCACGCGCAGGCGGCGACGTGGCTGACAA
>NZ_JARWBG010000122.1:0-3360 GCF_029846775.1 Streptomyces chengmaiensis | reverse complement strand
GCGGGCCGTCGTCGGCGACGCGCGGGCCCGCCCGGTGTCCGGCGTGGCGCGCGTGGAGGGCCGCCAGCGAGGGCCGGGTGGGCCGGGACGCGCCCGGGAAGCGCATCTCCAGCGCGCCCTTGAGGGTCTCCTCCCAGAAGTGCCGGAGCGGTACGAGCCACTCCTCGTCCTCGCCCGGGTACCGGTCGGACAGCTCGTCCAGCAGGGCCTTCTGGCGCGGCGCGACCTCGCGCACCAGCGTGGTGAACAGCTCCGACGGGGGTACGGGCGTGGTGGCGAGCCCGGTGGGCTGGGTGCGCATCAGCCGGTCGCAGAAGTCCTCGATGATCTGTCCCTCGTCCAGCAGCGCCCAGCGTTCGTACGCCGCGAGCAGTCCGCCCCAGCTGGAGACCGAGCCGTCGAACGGCTCCAGACGCAGCGTCATGCTGGCGGAGCCGCCCTCCTGGAGGCGGATGCGGATCAGCTCCGGGGAGGTCTCGGGTCCCTCGTAGGAGACCTGGCCGTTCCACATGGCGCACAGGATGCGGTGCAGTATCCGCTGCCGGTCGTCCTCCGTGCTGGCGAGCCAGTCGTCGCGGTAGCCGAGCCGCTGCCGCCAGTGCAGGAAGTCGTCGGGGCCGGACGCGTCGCGGGCTTCGGCCCAGAGCCTGAGGACCTGCCTCACCTCGGAGACGTCGGTGAGGCTCATTCCGCTGCGGAACAGCACGACGGTGACGGACTCGGTGTCCACGGCCCGGAACTCCTGGGTGGCTGCGGGGTCGCGCGGCAGCGCCAGCTCCTGGCGCAGATACTGCTGGGCCCGTGCGTCGCCCTCGCTCTGCGGATGGACGACGAGGACCTTCAGCGGGCCGCTGCCGTCCGGGGTGAAGCCGACCGGCAGCAGCCCGGCGAGCTGGGAGCGGAACTGCTCCAGCCAGCGCGGGTCCACGGCGGCCTCGGCGTCCTCGTCGCCGGACGCGGCCCGCAGCAGCATCGCCATGGACGGCAGCAGGGGACGCTCGTTGAGCACGCTGGCCTCGCCGAACAGGCCCTTCACCCGCTGCTCCAGGACCTGCTTGATCTCCTTGACGGCGGCGCGCGGGGAGCGGCGCGCCTCGTCCAGCGCCCGATGCCAGTCCTCCGGCTGGATCAGCCGGGCGACCAGGGCGGCGGGGCTGGTGTTCTCCGCCAGGCCCTCGTGCTGGAGGAGGCGGTTGAAGACGTCGTCGTAGAAGGTGCGGAGGTTGCTCTGCGGCGGCAGCAGATACGACACCCCGGTGCGGTCGTCGCGGTACAGCTCCTTGCGGCGCTCCTGGAACAGCTTGCGCTCGCCCTCCTCGTGGGCGCGCAGCGCCCTGCCCAGTTCGCCGGCCTCCCGCAGGGCCCTGACCAGCGGGGGCCGCCAGCGGTTCTCGTGCTCCTTCCAGGCCCGGTGCCACAGCCGGTTGGCGCGCCAGCGGTACCAGGCGTCCTGTTCGTCCAGGGCGTCCTGGACGTCGGGGTCTCCCCAGCGGGCGGGTACGAGGCCGCCCATCGCGCCCTTGACACGCGGGATCTGGGGGGCGGTGGGCTGGATGCCGTCGGGGCGTTCGGGGTCGTTCTTGCGGTTCTCCAGCATCCCGGCGAAGCCGGCCTCGGCGGCGCGCTTGGGGTGGCCGGGCAGCCCGCCGAGCACCCGTTCCAGCTGGAACGGGCCGACCAGGCCGAGCAGTTCCCGCGCGCCGGTCTGCGGTTTGAAGTCCTCCACCAGCCGCGGCATCTCCCGGTCCAGCTCGCGGTCGAGCCGGCCGAGCCGGTCCTCCATGTCTCCGATGCGGTCGCGCAGCGCCTGGCCGATGTTCCGGCTGCCCTTGGGCAGCGGGTCCGGCGGCGGGACGTCGGGGGCCTCACGGGTCCACAGCCGGCCGACGGCGGAGCGGTCGAACATCTCCCTGACGCGCGCCGCGCCGTCGTCGTGGGGCCGCTGGGCGTCCTCGATCATCCCGCGGACGGCGTGGGCGAGCAGCCGCCCGGCGACGATCTCGGCGAGGTCGTCGACGGGCACGGTGAGGGAGGCGGCGAGGCTGGTGGACATGCCGCGGTAGCCGATGCCGGAGCGGGCGGGGGTGGAGCGCTCCACGCTCTTGTTGACGAAGCTGGCGGCGAACGACTGGTAGTCGTCCTCGGTGCGGCCCTGGACGCTGTCGTCGGTCAGTTCGGTGCCGATCAGCGACATCACCATGGCGGTGATGGAGCGGCGCAGGTCCTCTGGGCGGATGACGGCGGGCCTGCTGAACAGGAACGCGGTCTGCACGGTGGAGGGCCGCAGGGCGACGACGCCGTCCTGCGGATAGCGCACGCTGAGCGAGCCGCGCTGGTCGACGTCGCCGAAGTCGCTCAGGGCGTCCGGGACGTTCTGGTCGTCCACCAGCCGGGAGAGGTCCACCAGCGCACGGGCGGAGTTCAGTTCGGCCTCGCGTCCGCCGCCCGCCTCCAGCGGGAAGGCGGACGGCATCACGACCAGCGGGTAGATCTTCACGCCCGGCACCTTGGAGGTGCGGAACACATGCCCGATGAGGTGGATGAAGTCGTAGAAGATGCCGGCGCCGGTGCCGCCGGCCACCGAGAAGGCCACGAAGACGTCGCAGCCGCGGATCTGCCGGCCGCCGAGGTCGCGCAGGTCGCCGGCGGCGTTGCTGATGGCGCTGACCGCTTCGCGCAGCTGCCGCACCACCGGTTCCAGTCCGCCGCGGAGGGTGGCGAACAGCGCGGCCCTGCCGACCGTGGGCAGCTGCCCCGCGCCGTTGTGCAGGGGTGCGACGCGCGGCTGCCGGTCCTGGGGCGGCAGCCAGTCGCGGGTCTCCTCGTGGAGGGCGACCCGCAGCATCCGGGTCACCTCGGGCGAGCTGTCGTATCCGGTGGGCAGCAGATCGTGGATGATGCGCGAGGTGCGGGCGTAGGCCGCGCCCTCCACGCCCTTGGCGCTGAACTGCGGCAGCTTGTCGAGCTCCGCCTCGCTGAAGTCCGCATACACGAACTGCAGATAGTCCGGCAGCTGGAAGGGCGCGCGGCGACCGGCGGCCACCAGGGACGTGCCGTCGGGGCCGCACAGTTCACGGCGCAGGCCGCGCTCCAGCTCGGCCCCGATCCGGCCGCCTGTTCCGCCCAGGCCGACGAAGAGCATGGGCTGGTAGATCTTCATGTCGTCTCCCACGTGGGCCGCGCCCGCGGCCCGTCGTCACTCAGAAGTCGGGGTCGAAGCGGCGGGTGCCGACGGTCTGTTCTCCGGTGTCCTCGGGGCCCGCGCCCGACGGGCCCGCGCCTGAGCCGCCCGCGCCGAAGGGGCTGGTTCCGTTGGCCGCCGCGCCGCCGCGCCGGCGGTCGGACCAGCGGCGGCGCCCG
>NZ_JARWBG010000121.1:0-3390 GCF_029846775.1 Streptomyces chengmaiensis | reverse complement strand
GGCGTGCGCGCGGCGGCCGCGGGCGGGCGGCGCGGTGGGCGGCGCGGTGGGCGGCTTGGGGTCCTGCGGGCGTGTGGTGTCCTCGCCCGGTGTCCTGCGGGGTGTGCGCATGGCCTCCTCGTTCCGGGGGCGCCGGGGGCGTTCCGGCTGTGGGTGCGGGCCTCGGGGCCGGGACCGTCAGCGGGCGGGGGTGTGCTGCGGCGCCGAGGCATGGGTGTCCGGCCGCCCGGAGGGGCTGTGGACCCCGGGATCGCGCGGGGCGGAGCCGCGCGGGGCGGAATCGTTCCGGGAGGAGTCCCCGGCCTCCTCGGAGCGGCGCTCGGCGAAGGCGTAGGCGGTCCGTTCGCGCTCGGTCGGGGAGAGTGCGACGAACGCCGAGGTGACGAAGAGGTACGACCCGAGGCCGACGGCGAGGGGGAAGATGAACTGCATCGCCGTGGCCCCGGGCAGCGCGTCCCGGGAGGGGACGACGTCCACGCTGACCGCCAGCATCCCGGTGTAGTGCATGCTGCTGACCGCGGCGCCCATGACGAGGGAGGCGACGGCCACCGCGACGGCCGACCTGATGTTGAGGGCCGCCCAGAGCGCGGCGGTGGCGGCGACGACCGCGATCGCCGCGGACAGCGCCACAAGAGCGGGGTCATAGCTGATCGAGCCGTGCAGGCGCAGTGCGGCCATGCCCAGGTAGTGCATGCCGGCCACGCCGAGTCCGGTGCTCAGTCCGCCCACGAGCAGGGCGCGGACACGGTCCCGGCCGTAGCCCACGCAGAAGACCCCGACCCCTGCGACCAGCATGGCGACGAGCAGGCTCAGCAGGGTCAGCGGCACGTTGTAGCGGATGTCGGCGCCCCGGACGGCGAAGCCGAGCATGGCGACGAAGTGCATGGTCCAGATGCCGGTTCCGATCGCCGAGGCTGCCGTGACCAGCCAGTTGCGGCGCGAGCGGCCGCTTGCCGCCAGTGCTCGCACGGTGCAGCGCAGCCCGAGGGCGGCGCCGATCACGGCCATCGCGTACGACAGCGCGGGTGTCAGCAAGCCGAAGGCCGCGTGGTCCAGATGTCCCATGGCCCAGGGACGCTAGGGCGCAGGGGGCGCACACAAGAGCGCATTTCGAAAGCTGATGGAATATGACAGAGAGATGCTTCAGAACGACCGTGCAGTGCTCGAACGCGCACACCGAACGTTCGTGTGAGGTTGTGCACGACGTGCCGGCGCTGTGGGGCACAGGTGTCCGTATGCGGGGCTCATCCGGGGGATCATGACCCTATGGCCGATGACCACACCTCTGTGCAGGAGTTCTTCAGCGCCCGCGCCGCGGACTGGGACAGCCGGTTCCCCGACGACGGGCCCGCCTATGCGGCCGCCGTCGCCGAGCTGGGTCTGCGTCCCGGAGACGCCGTCCTCGACGCGGGTTGCGGCACGGGACGGGCGCTGCCCCCGCTGCGCTCCGCCGTGGGGCCACGCGGCACGGTCCTCGGGGTGGACCTCACCCCGGCGATGCTGCGGCAGGCGGTGCGCGCCGGCCGGTCGGACAGCGGGCTGCCGGTCCTCGCCGACGTCGTACGCCTGCCGCTGCGCACCGGCTGCCTGGACGCGGTCTTCGCCGCGGGGCTGATCTCTCATCTGCCGCACCCGGCGGACGGTCTGCGCGAGCTCGCCCGCGTCGTGCGGCCGAACGGCACGCTCGCGCTCTTCCACCCCGTCGGCAGGGCGGCCCTCGCGGCCCGCCAGGGCCGGCGGCTCAGCGACGACGATCTGCGGGCGGAGGGCAATCTAGCCCCGCTGCTGGCGGGCTCCGGCTGGCGGATGACGTCGTACGCGGACGAGGACGCCCGCTTCCTGGCGCTGGCCGTCCGGCAGAGCTGAGCCGGGCGGTGGCCGCGCGGCCGAAGGCCGCGGGTCCGCAACCGGGAAGCCCGCAAACCCTCGACGACCGGGTTACCCACTCGTTAGGGTGCGCCGACACGATCCGAGCAGCTGCAGGAGGGTGCCGTGGCGGGGACGGACGACGCCGTCGTCGACGACGAGGACGCGCTGTATGTGCTGACCGCGGTGCTGCTGACACCCGCGCAGTTCCCCAGCGTCCTCGGCGACGACTTCCCGGCCGCGTGCGCGGCGCTCGACCTGGAGCCGTACGCGGAGGGGTACGGGCTGGTGCTCGGCCAGGATGCGGACGGCGCCCGCTGGACGGTCGTCGTGGACGACGTCTCGCTGGTCGCGGTGGCGATCGCCGCCTGGGACTGCGGCATGGAGCACGAGCTGTCTCCCGGCGAGCGCACCGTGGCAGCCGTGCTCCCCGGCTGGCCGCTGGCGGTCGCGGTGGCCGCGCCCGGGGTGCCCGCCCCGCACGACCCGTCGCCCGAGGAGGGCGGCCGGCCGCCTCTCTCCCCGCCCGGCAGTGATGCGTGGGGGGCCGCACAGCGGCGGCTGGGAGCGGACGAGGTCGCTCAGCAGTGGGCGCAGTGGCGGGGGCAGATGGACGACGACGAGACGTTCGCCTCCCCGGACACGCCCGAGGAGGGACGGACGGCGCAGCCAGAAGGCGTGCGGCGGGCGCTCGAGGAGGCCCGGGGCTACCTGGACTCGCCCCCTCCGCCCGGACGGGTGCGGTCGAGCTTCGCCCCGGGCGGGGCGCGCATGCTGCGGGTGGACGGCCCCGGCTGGTCCATGGTCGCCAGGACCGACGACATCGCCTTCGTCCTGCTGGACGAGGAGCCCTGCGAGGTGCTGCCCGTGGGGCGCGGCCCCGAGCTGCCGCAGCTCCTCCATGCCCTGGACGGGATCGCGACGCGCCCGGCCTGAGCACGTCGCCCGCGGACCGTCGTGGGCGACAGGTCCGCGGGCGGTTGATGTCGTGACTGTCTCGCTCCCCGCTCGCATCCCGCCGCAGCCGGCGTGGAGGACCGCCGGAGCGGTCATGCCGCCGGGCCGGTCAGCGGCCGATCTCCTTGCGGGAGACCCTGCGCAGCCTGCGGCGCTGGCCGGGGTCCAGCATGAAGTACGCGACGGTCGGGACACCGACCACCACCAGCAGCGAGAACCAGAAACCGATCAGCGGCCACAGGAGCAGGCCGACGGCCACTCCCCCGATCACGATCTTCGTACGTGTCGTCATTGTCGACGCCTCCTTTGCGGCCGGGGCCGCCCCTTGCACTGAGAACGCGGGCACTCGCCCCTCGGTTCCACTATGCGGCGCTCGGCATCGGTTCGACGACATCGTGCATATGCCGCAGCCTCTGCCAGGCAGGAGTCGCTCGGCCCAGTGCCGTGCGTACGGGGCCCGGCGCACGGCAGTGGGCGCGCGCCGGCGGCGGGCGGCAGCGCCTCCGCCGGGCACGCGGCGGTCGAGCCCGCCGACGCCGGAGGGCCGGTAGAGGCGGCGCGCGGGCG
>NZ_JARWBG010000120.1:0-3900 GCF_029846775.1 Streptomyces chengmaiensis | reverse complement strand
GGGTATCAACATATCTGGCGTTGACTTTTGGCACGCTGTTGAGTTCTCAAGGAACGGACGCTTCCTTCGTACTCACCCCGACCAACCGGTCCAGGCTTTCCTCCGGGCGCTTCCCTTCGGTGTTTCGCTTTTCGCGTTTCCGACTCTATCAGACTCTTTCGCGTCCGATTCCCCGTCGGAAGGGGTTCGCCTTCCGGTTCCGGCGCTTTCGCGCTTTCCCCTTTCCGGCGGCTCCGACTTTATCAGAGGCTTTTCGGCCGAGCCAATCGGCCTTGAGTCCCGGATAAAGATTCGGAAGGCTCTATGGAAATTTACGTTTCCGATGAGAGCGAGATAGATGCTAGCTGCGCCGACTGGATCCTGTCCACTCCGGGCAACCGTTTGAATCTACCTCCCCACTGCTCCCGTGTCAACGGGTCCGGCGGGCGAAGAGGAGACTAGCAGGTCAGGGGGGTCGTATGCACATCAGGCGGCTGTAGGGAGTTCCGCGCTTCGGTCGGACTCGTCCAAGTCCCCCTGCTCGCCTGCGCGGGCGGCACGGCCGCCGAGGATATAGACGTAGGCGAGAAAGGCCAGTTCAGCGGCGATGCCGATCGCAATGCGCGCCCAGGTGGGGAGGCCGGAGGGGGTGACGAAGCCTTCGATCACTCCGGAGACGAAGAGGACCAGGGCGAGGCCTATCGCCATGCCGATGGCTGCTCGACCTTGCTGGGCGAGGGCCGCACGGCGGGTTCGGGGACCTGGGTCGACAACCGTCCAGCCGAGGCGGAGCCCGGTTCCCGCCGCGACGAAGACTGCGGTGAGCTCGAGCAGGCCGTGCGGCAGGATCAGGCCCAGAAAGGTGTCGAGACGGCCGGCCGACGCCATGAGACCGATCCCGACTCCCAGGTTGAGCATGTTGAGGAACAGGATCCAGATCACCGGGACGCATAGGAACGCCCCCAGGACCAGGCACATGGCAGCCGCCTGGGCATTGTTCGTCCAGACCTGGGCGGCGAACGAGGTCGCCGGGTGACTGGAGTAGTACGCCTCGTAGCCTCCGCCCGGTCGGGTGAGCTCGCGGAGTTCCTGCGGGGCTGCGATCGAGGCCTGGACCTCCGGGTGCGTGCCGATCCACCAGCCGATCACGGCGGCGAGGAGCGTGGAGAGGACCGCGGTGGGGATCCACCAGTGGCGGGTGCGGTAGACGGCGGCAGGGAAGCCCGCGGTGAGGAACCGGACCGCGTCGCGCCAGGAGGCGCGGCGGGTCCCGGTGACCGCGGCGCGTGCACGCGCCACGAGCTGGGTGAGCCGGGCGGTGAGCAGCGGGTCGGGCGCACGGGACTGTATGAGCGACAGGTGGGTTGCGGTGCGCTGGTAGAGGGCGACGAGTTCGTCGGCCTCGTCGCCCGACAACCGGCGGCCTCGCTTCAGAAGAGCGTCCAGGCGTTCCCACTCGGCACGGTGGGCGGTCACGAAGACGTCGAGGTCCATGATCGGCGATTGCTCCAGGCACTGGGGGCATACGGTCCGTACGGCTGCGGCGCGCCGTCGGCCAGCTTGGCAGACTTGAGGATCGAAGAGCGAGGTTCCAGGGGCAGGGAAGGCCGACGCGAAGGGCGGGCGGACAACGGTGAGTGGGCTTGTGACGGGGGACGCCGTCGTGCTGGGGCTTCAGCCGGCCAGGCTGCCCAGCCGTGCGCTCGCCATCGTGATCGATCTCGTTGTGGTGTGGACGGTCTATCTGATGGTGGCGCTGGGCCTGGCGGTGGCGACGGCGTCGCTGGACGACGCGGCCATTGCGGCCGTGTCGGTAGCGACTTTCCTGCTGATACTGGTGGGCCTGCCGATAGCGGTGGAGACACTGAGCCATGGGCGGTCCCTTGGAAAGCTCGCCTGCGGGCTGCGGGTCGTTCGCGACGACGGCGGGCCCATCCGCTTCCGGCACGCGCTGGTGCGGGGGGCCGTCGGGATGGTCGAGATCCTTATGACGTTCGGGGTGGTCGCCTGCATCGCCTCTCTGGTCTCCGCACGAGGGCGGCGGGTCGGCGATGTGCTCGCGGGGACGCTGGTGGTCCGGGAGCGGGTGCCGTCGGCGTCGAGGGCGATGGGCGTGCCGCCTCCGCCCCCCTGGCTCATCGGTCGGTTCGCCCAGCTCGACCTGTCGAATGTGCCCGATGAGCTGTGGCTCGCCATACGTCAGTACTTGATGCGCATGCGCCAGCTGGACCCGGCGGTCAGCGGGTCGATGGCTGGGCGGCTCGCCGCGGATGTGGCGGGGCGGACGGGGGCTCCGGTGCCGCAGGGAGTGCCGCCGGCCGAGTATCTGGCCGCGGTGGTGTATGAACGGCAGTCGCGTGAGGCGCGGCGGACGCTGGGGGCTGGTGGGGCGGGCTCGTCGTATGCGCCGGGGGGTGGTGTGGCCGCGGCGGTGGAGAAGGCGGCGGTCGAGAAGTCTGTCCGGCGTCCCGCTGCCCCTGCGGGACAGGCGGCGCCCGAGGCGGGGGCAGGCGCGGAGAAGTCGCCGACCACAGGGTTCGCGCCGCCTGCTTGACTCTGCTCGGGGGCCGGCTGCCGTGTGGCTCAGGGGAGGCCGGGCAGCTCAGGGGAAGTGGGACGGCGGCGATTCGAGGTCTTCGAGCTCGATGCCGGGTGCGGCCAGCACCACGTCGCCGGCAATGTGCACGGTGTGCTGTTCTCCGGTGTCCAGGAGGCTGACCTGGTACTCGTCCACCGTCAGGGCCCCATTGTCAGTGGCGTGCGCTTCACTCTTCACCAGGGCCCACGACTGGTCGACGGTGAGGGGGGCGAGGACGGGATCGGTGAAGGCGACGAGGCGTACGCGCGTCGCCGGGGAATCGGGGGTGAGGCGCAGCAGGCGGGCGGTTGCGACGAGGAATGCGGGGGATCTGCCGGTGAAGGCATGGGCGCGCACATTGCCTTCAGTGGCGTGGGCGCCGGTTGGGTCGGTCCTGACCCAGGTGACGCCGTCGAGGGCGGCGCCACGGACCTGCCAGTCGGCGGTGTGCAGTTCAAGGCGGAGGGGACGGCCGAGTTCGTCGAGGGCGAGGTCGACCGAGCCGGAGTGGTCGCCGGAGGGGGTGGTGATCTGGGAGACGTAGCGCCAGCCGGAAGGGCCGGGGGCGCACTGGAAGTGTTCTTCGCCGAGGGGGGTGTGATCGTGCGGATCGTGGAGCGAATAACGGCCACGGGGCATGGGGGCGTGTCCTTGTGCGGTGGCGCTCGCCGGCGGGTCTTCCCGGAGCCGGCGGTCTTCCCGGAAGCGGTACGGGACCTGTACGGCGCATCGGGTGCCGGGTAGCGGCAGGCCCCCGACACGGGGGTGCGGGGGCCTGCCGATGCCGCCGACGGCTGGATGGTCGTCCGTCTTCTGCCGGCAGGCCGCCGGCAGAAGACGGGGCGGGACGGGGTGCCGCGGCCGGGTTCAGCCGCGGCGTATGTCGACGACACACGTCGAACGGTGTGCGTCACGGCTCCGGCCGGCCCGGCGGGGCGGCGCGGCGTGAGCCGTCGACGACGCCATCGTGCTGAGGGCGCTCACGGCGTCGTGCGTGCCGTCCCGGTCGGGGGTGGCGGGGGTGTGGGTCAGTAGCGGTAGTGGTCGGGCTTGTAGGGGCCGTCGACGTCGACGCCGATGTACTCCGCCTGTTCCGGCCGCAGCGTCGTCAGCTTCACCCCGAGCGAGTCCAGATGCAGCCGGGCGACCTTCTCGTCCAGGTGCTTGGGCAGCACATACACATCCGTCGGATACGCCTCGGGCCGGGTGAACAGCTCGATCTGCGCCAGAGTCTGGTCCGCGAAGGAGTTCGACATCACGAACGACGGGTGACCGGTGGCATTGCCCAGATTCAGCAGCCGGCCCTCCGACAGCACGATCAGCACCTTGCCGCCGGGGAAGGT
>NZ_JARWBG010000012.1:0-161093 GCF_029846775.1 Streptomyces chengmaiensis | reverse complement strand
AGGAGCAGGTCGACCTGGCGAAGGACACCATCGCCTACTGCCGCATCGGTGAGCGCTCCGCGCTGACCTGGTTCGTGCTGCACGAGCTGCTCGGTGTGGAGAACGTCAAGAACTACGACGGCTCGTGGACCGAGTACGGCTCCCTCGTCGGCGTGCCGATCGAGCTCGGCGCGAACAAGTAATCCCGGACCCCGACCTCTAGGACAGGACAGAGAACATGTGTGGAGCGCAGGTCGGCGGCCCCGACGCCTCGACGATCAAGCCCGGTGAGACCACCATCCAGGGCCAGGTGACCCGCGACGGCGAGCCCGTCACCGGTTATGTCCGGCTGCTGGACTCGACCGGGGAGTTCACCGCGGAGGTGCCCACCTCTGCGACGGGTCAGTTCCGCTTCTACGCGGCCGAGGGCACCTGGACCGTGCGCGCACTGGTCCCGGGCGCCACGGCGGACCGCACGGTCGTGGCCCAGAAGGGCGGCCTGGCGGAAGTCGCCATCGCCGTCTGAGCGATCATCTGAGTGATCGCCCGAGTGATCATCTGAACGGCCGGCACAGCCGACCGGACAACCGCATACCGGCCGAAGGGCCGCACCCCCGGGGTTGGACGCCACTGGGAACGGGGTGCGGCCCTTCGGTCGTTCCGAAGCCCACCCGGTCGTAGCCTGGAGACATGTACGCGCGACGCCGTCACGCCTACTTCCTGCTGATGGGCGTGTGCCTCGTCCTCTTCGTGTCCTCCTGGGCCTTCGTACGGCTCTGGTCGGTGCCCGCGGCTGTCGCGATGTGCCTGGTCGCCATGGCCATCCCACCGCTCGCCGCCGTGGTCGCCAACCGGCGCGGCCCGGAGGACCGCTGGTGGGACGCGCCTTCCGGGGACCCGCAGTCCGACGAGTGGTGGGACGAGCTGGACGGCAAGAAGAAGCCGGGCGGCAAGAAGAAGCCGGGCGGCCGATAGGGCTTCACGGGCCGCGGCCGGCCGGCGCCGGTCAGTACACCAGCAGTGCCGGTCAGTACGCGAGCTGTGACGGTCAGTACACCAGCGCCTGGACGCCGTCCGCCGTCGCCTCGCTCACGAAGACCTGCGCCCCCGCGATCCGCACACCGTCGATCACGTCCTTCTCGGTGATCTCCCGGCGCGCCGCGCACTGGGTGCACAGGGTGACGCCCCCGCCCGCCAGGACCGACTCCATCAGCTCCGGCAGCGGGGCGGCGTGCGGCAGCTCGAACTCCGCCGCCCGCCCGGGCAGCGCGAACCACGCGGACTCCCCGGTGAGCCAGAGCGACACCTCCACCCCACTGGCGACGGCGACGGCCGCCACCGTGAAGGCCTGCGAGCACCGCTCCGGTGCGTCGGCCCCTGCGGTCACCTTGATCACGAGCTTCTTCGCCATACGCCGAACTGTAATCCGCGACGTTGCACACGGGTCCGTCCCCCGGTGGTCACCTGTCTGCTCAGGCGGCACGCAGCTGCGCCAGGCGTATGTCCTGGCGGGCGACACGCTGGCTCTGATCGTTCAGGAGAGGGCGGGCGGCGCGGCCGCGGTCCCTTCCACCAGACGGTCGTCGTGCGGAACCAGCTGCCCGGCCGAACCGTGCGGTTCCGGCTGCCGGTCCGGCCGGTCGTACCTCACACCGGGGTCCGGTCCGCCACCCATTAGGCTGGGGACCGGCCCTGTCATCGCCCACACCGCTCATCCGAGGAGCACCCCGTGCTTGAGGCATTCTTCGAAGCCCTGCTGGTCCTGGTCTGCGTCGGCGTTCTCGCCTTCACCGGGCTGGCCGTGAAGAAGCTGTACCAGGGTCAGCGCTGACGCGCGCGTTCACCGCCCGTACCTCAAGAGATCGCCAGAGCTGCTCATGATCGAGATCCCGTCCGACCTCAACCCGAACCTCGTCCCCCTCGCATTCCTCCTCGGGACCTGGGAAGGCGCGGGCGTATCGGACTTCCCCGGCGCCGAGAAGTGCAACTTCGGCCAGTCCGTGACCTTCAGCCACGACGGCCGGGACTTCATCGAGTACGTCTCGCGCACCTGGGTCCTGGACTCCGAAGGCAAGAAGGTCAGGCCGCTGGAGAGCGAGAGCGGCTACTGGCGTGTCGACGAGACGCGCAAGGTCGAGGTCGTCATGGTCCGCGACCAGGGCATCGTCGAGGTCTGGTACGGCGAGCTCGCCGACAAGAAGCCGCAGATCGACCTGGCGACGGACGCGGTCGCCCGCACGGCCGCCTCCGGCCCGTACAGCGGCGGCAAGCGGCTGTACGGCTATGTCAACGGCGATCTGATGTGGGTTGGCGAGAAGGCCACCCCCGAGGTGCCGCTGCGGCCGTATATGTCGGCGCAGCTGAAGAAGGTCGTCACGCCCGACGAGGTGGCCGCCATGGCGCGCAGCCTGCCCGAGCTGCCCGACGACGGAATCGCCTTCTTCAAGTAGGTCCCGGTCCCTAAGTAGGTCCCGGTCCCTAGACTGGTGGCGTGGTGAGCACCGACTGGAAGAGCGATCTTCGGCAGCGCGGCTATCGGCTGACGCCCCAGCGCCAGCTGGTGCTGGAAGCGGTGGATGTGCTGGAGCACGCCACGCCGGACGACATCCTCTCCGAGGTGCGCAAGACGGCCTCCGGCGTGAACATCTCCACCGTCTACCGGACGCTGGAGCTGCTGGAGGAGCTCGGCCTGGTCAGTCATGCGCATCTCGGGCACGGCGCTCCCACGTACCACCTGGCGGACCGCCACCACCATCTGCATCTGGTGTGCCGGGACTGCACCGAGGTGATCGAGGCGGATGTGGAGGTGGCCGAGGAGTTCACCGCCAAGCTCCGCGACAGCTTCGGCTTCGACACCGACCTCAAGCACTTCGCGATCTTCGGCCGGTGTGAGAACTGCACGGCGAAGGCTCTGCGGGAGGGCGCAGCAAAGGCGGCGAGGAGCCCCGCGAAGGGGTCGACCGCCGGGTCGTAGGCTGGGGGCCATGAAGAGCCCTCTGTTGACCCTGCCCGGCGCAGTCCCCGCCGAGGGGCCCGACGAAGGCGTCGCCGCGCACTACGGCGACCTCTTCCGCGAGCAGCGCACACTCGCCGACGGCGCCGGTCTCGTCGATCTCTCGCACCGCGGCGTCGTCACCGTCTCCGGCGAGGAACGGCTCAGCTGGCTGCATCTGCTGCTCACCCAGCACATGAGCGAGCTTCCGCCCGGCCGGGCTGCCGAGGCGCTGATACTGTCCGCGCACGGCCATATCGAGCATGCGCTGTATCTCGTCGACGACGGCGAGACGGTCTGGGCGCATGTCGAGCCGGGCACGCAGGAGGCGCTGATCGGCTACCTGGAGTCGATGAAGTTCTTCTACCGGGTCGAGGTCGCCGACCGGACCGACGACTTCGCGGTGGTCCATCTGCCGGCCGGGTCGATCGCCGAGGCGCCGGAGGGCGTCGTCGTCCGGGAGACCGCGCACGGCCGCGATCTGTTCCTGCCGCGGGCCGATCTGGAGGGCTACGCGGCCGGGCACGGGCCGCTCGCCGGGATCTGGGCGTACGAGGCGCTGCGCGTCGAGCAGCATCGGCCGCGCCTCGGCTTTGAGACCGACCACCGCACCATCCCGCACGAGCTGGGCTGGATCGGCACCGCCGTCCACCTCCAGAAGGGCTGCTACCGGGGACAGGAGACCGTCGCCCGCGTCCAGAACCTGGGGAAGCCGCCGCGCCGGCTGGTCTTCCTGCATCTCGACGGCAGCGAGGTGCAGCTGCCCGGACACGGCACGCCCGTACGGCTGGCGTCGGAGGGCGAGGACGGCCGCCAGCTCGGCTTCATCACCACCTCCGCGCGCCACCACGAGCTGGGGCCGATCGCGCTGGCGCTGGTCAAGCGGAACGTTCCGGTGGACGCGGAACTGGTTGCGGGGGAGACGGCTGCGGCGCAGGAGGCCGTGGTCCAGCCCTGAGGCGTCAGACCTCCACCAGGATCGTGAACGGCCCGTGGTTCGTCAGAGACACCCGCATGTCCGCGCCAAACCGCCCGGTCTCCACTCTCGCCCCCAGCGCGCGAAGCTGTGCCACCACCTCGTCGACCAGGGGCTCCGCGACCCCTCCGGGCGCGGCAGCGTTCCAGGTGGGGCGACGGCCCTTTCGGGCGTCCCCGTAGAGGGTGAACTGCGAAATCACCAGGAGGGGTGCATTCACGTCGGAGCAGGACTTCTCCCCTTGGAGAATCCGCACCGACCACAGCTTCCGGGCGAGCTGCGCCGCCTTCTCCTCGGTGTCCCCGTGGGTGACTCCCACCAGCACACACAGCCCTTCGCCGACGATCTCGCCGACGGTCTCTGTCCCGGACTCGCCCGCGACGACGACCTTCGCGCCGTCGACCCTCTGTACCACTGCACGCATGCGGATCAACCTATCCGGGGTTGAAGGGGCGCGGACCGCCTGCATCCGGCGCATTCGGAGTGGCACGATGCACCGAGTCGGTGCTTCCATGCGCCGGTCGAGGGGACGGACACACGCATATGAGCATTTCGGACGCCGGGCGTTCCGCCGCCGGGCCCGTACCACTTCCCGCAGCGGACCGCAGGCCGGACTTCGCCGCCGCTGAGCGTACGTCGGACTTCCCGTCCGGCCACGGCCTGAGAAAGCCGCCCCAGCAGCGGACGGCGGGCGAGCTCCCTGATCCCCCGCGGTACGAGCTGCCCGCCCTGCAACTGCACGAGCTGCGCACCCTAAGCCGGGACGCCCAGCGCGACGAGGCGGATCTCAGCTATCTGCGGAGGCTGCTCCAGGGGCGCATCGACATCCTGCGGGCCGAGCTGGCCCACCGCAGCGACCCGGAGGCGCCGGTGGTCGACCGGCTGTCGGAGATCCTGGCCGACGCCCCGTCCCGGCAGCGTACGTCCGCCCGCCATGTGACGCTGTCGACGCCGTACGGCGAGGAGTACCGGCGGCTGGCCGCCGAGATGCTGGACGAGGTGGAGCTGTCCGACCTTGACGCCCGCACGGACGAGGAACTGCACACGGCCATAGGGCGGCTGATCCGCCATGAACAGCAGGTCTCACGCCGTCGCCAGCTGCTCCAGCGGACCGCCGACGGGTGCAGCGCGGAGATCGCCCGCAGGTACCGTGAGGGAGAAGCACAAGTAGACGACCTGCTCGGCTGACGGCAGGGGCCCCACCGGGCCCGGGTCTGACAGGGCGGGTCCACCCCCCACTGGAAGGCCGACGATGTCCTCCTCCGCCACCTCCGCGATATCCCCCTCTTCTCCGGCGTCCCCGATATCCCCGGTGCTCGCCGAAGTCGTGCGCTCCGGATTCGTCGAGGGCCGTCATCGCGGGTCGCTGGTCGTACTGGCCGCCGACGGAGGTGTGGAGCTGACGCTCGGCGACCCGGAGGTCCCGGTCTTCCCCCGCTCCAGCAACAAGCCCATGCAGGCGGCCGCCGTGCTGCGCGCCGGGCTCGACCTCGCGGGGGAACGGCTGGCGCTGGCGGCCGCCAGCCACTCCGGCGAGGGTTTCCACCTCGACCTCGTACGCAAGATGCTCGCCGAACACGGGCTGACCCCCGCCGAGCTCCGGACCCCGGCCGATCTGCCGCTGGACACGGCGGAGGCGGAGAGCTATCTGGCGGCGGGCCAGGTGCGGGACAAGGTGGCGATGAACTGCTCCGGCAAGCACGCCGCGATGCTCGCCGCCTGCCGTCTCAACGGCTGGGACCTGGAGAGCTATCTCGACCCGGCGCACCCGCTGCAGCAACTGGTCCGCACGGCCGTCGAGGAGGCCGCGGGCGAGCCCGTGACCGCGGTCGGCACGGACGGCTGCGGTGCGCCCCTGATGGCGATCACCCTGACCGGCCTGGCCCGCGCCTACCGGGCCTTCGTGCTGGCGGAGCCCGGCACGGCCGAGCGCCGGGTGGCGGACGCGATGCGGGCCCACCCCGAGTATGTGGCCGGCACCCGGCGCCCCGACACCTGGCTGATGCGCGAGGTGCCCGGCGCGCTGTCGAAGATGGGCGCGGAGGCGGTGCAGGCGGTGGCGCTCCCCGACGGCCGGGCACTCGCCTTCAAGATCGACGACGGTGCGATCCGCGTGCTGGGCCCGGTGCTGGCCCGGGCCCTCGCGCGGATGGGGCTCGACGCGCCCGTGGTCGGCCGGATCGGGCGGATGCCGCTGCTCGGCGGCGGGGCAGAGGTCGGAGAAATCCGCGCGACTTTCTGAGGTCCGCCGCTCTAGCGTGAGCCGTATGACGCATGCGCACGCCGACACACGGACGCCGACCGGGACACGGACGCCGACCGGGACACGCACGCCGATCGACATACGCACGCTGACCGACTCCGAGTTCCCCGACTGGCTCCGGGTCCTGAACACCGGCTTTCTGCGCGCCCCGACGCCCACCGACCGGGATGTCGAGACCCGGCGCTCGGGCGTCGTCATCGACCGCACGCAGGGCGCCTTCGACGACGGCCGGTGCGTGGCGACGTTCCGCTCCTTCCCGCAGGAGATCACGGCGGTGGGCGGGGCGGCGGTGGCCGCCAGCGCGGTCACCAATGTGAGCGTCTCGCCCACGCATCGTCGCCGCGGGCTGCTCAGCCGGATGATGGCGAAGGACCTCGCGGCGGCGAAGGAGCGGGGCGATGTCGTCTCCACCCTGATCGCCGCCGAGTATCCGATCTACGGGCGGTTCGGCTTCGGGCCGGCCGTCTCGGTCGCCGAGTGGACGGTCGACGTGCCGCGCTCCGGACTCGATCCGCGCCGGCCCGGGCCTTCGGCCGAGGACGGCGGCCGGGTCGACCTCGCCACGGCCGACGAGGTGCGCAAGGAGGGGCCCGCGCTGCACGAGCGGCTGCGGGCGGAGCGGCATGGCGTGGTCAACCGGACCGAGCACGGCTGGAAGCTCGCCACCGGGGAGCTCACGGTGGACTACGACCCGTGGAAGGAGCCGTACTACGCGCTCTACCGCTCGGCGTCCGGGGATGTCGAGGGGCTCGTCGCCTACCGGGCCGACGACAAGTGGAGCGAGTCCGGACAGCCGCAGAACACGGCGACGGTGCAGGACCTGATCGCGGTGACCCCGGCGGCGGAGCGGGCACTGTGGCACTTCGTCTGCTCCGTGGACTGGGTGACGGCCGTGACCTCGGGCTTCCGGGCCCCGGACGATGTGCTGCCGCTGCTGCTCCCGGACAGGTGCGGCACGGCTGATGTTCGTCGCGGACTTCCTGTGGGTGCGCCTCCTCGATGTCGTACGGGCCCTTGAGGCGCGTACGTATCCCGTGCCGGGCTCCGTCGTGCTGGACGTACGGGACGAGGCCGGCCTGGCCGGGGGCCGCTTCCGGCTGGACGCGGGCCCGGAGGGCGCGAGCTGCGCACCGACCGATGCGTCGCCCGATCTGACCCTGGACGTCGGCACGCTGGGGTCGCTCTGGCTGGGCGACGAGTCGGCGGTGCGGCTGGCGGCGCTGGGCCATGTGACGGAGGAGACGGCCGGGGCGGCGGGGACGGCCGATGTGCTGTTCCGCACGGCCAGGCGGCCGTGGTGCCCGGACGTCTTCTGATCGCCGGAGGGACGCCCGCTGATCGCCGGTGAGGCGCCCGCGGTTCCTCCGCGGGTCAGCTCCCCGTCTGCAGGACCGGGGCGATCAGCAGGACCCCGCCGATGCCGGCGCAGGTGCCGTTCTCGGTCTTCAGCCCGATGCTCAGCAGCGTCACACCCAGCGCGGCGGTGAAGCCGTAACGCCACTGCACGAACTGCTCTATGGCGAGCGTGATGAGAGGCATGGACGGTCACTCCTTCGGGGGCTTCGCTGCCGGGCTTGCACCTCGTTGTGTCAACTCCCGTACAAATTAGTTCGGTTGACTTGATGGGTTGTTTCCCTTCGAGGGGCTGTCTGCAAACTTGTCTGGTTGTTGGGGTTGGTTGACGGTGTCGGGTTGCCGCCTCTTGTCGGCGGATGGGCAGTTGTAGGGTTGTAGGGTGACAACTCATGGGCCCGGTCCGAGCGATGCGACCTACCGCTACCGTTGGGTCGCAGACGAGCTGCGCAAGAAGATCAACAGCGGTGCCCACGGCCCGGGGGAGCGCCTGCCGACGCAGGGCGAACTGGCCTCGGAGTACGGGGTATCCCGGGCGACCGTCATCCAGGCACTCGATCTGCTGCGCGAACGGGGGCTGATCGTCACCCGTCAGGGAAGCGGCACCTTCGTCAAGAGGCGCCCGCCGGCCTTCGCCCGCCCTGCCGAAGGAGAGGACACGAGGGACGGCCACGGGGCTGACGGCGACGGGGCTGACGGCGACGGGGCTGACGGTGACGGGGCGGACGGCGACGAGCTTTGGGCCGTGGTCTCCGAACGGGTTCCGCCGGTGGTCCTCTCGCCCTATCTGGAGGAGGCGTTCGCCGCGCGGGACGTCACCCTCGACGTCTACTCGATGACCACCGAATCCCTCGCCACCCGCGTCACCGACCAGAAGGCGCGCATCGTCTCCGGCCGCAGCCGCCCCCCGCGCAGCATCCGGGCCCGGCTCATCCTGCCGGACGCCAGGTCACCCCATCTGTCGATACCCCGGCGCACCGACGGCACGGACGACCCACGGGTGCGCGAGCGGCTGCGAGGCATCCTCCAGGCACATGCCACCATGCTCAGGGAGGCTCTGTACGAGCTGCGGAACCGGGGCTTCGTGCCGAAGGTCTCCGTCGAGGTCCGGCAGGTGCAAACCGCCCCTCAGCTCAAGCTGTACATTCTGAACCGCCGACTGGCGCTGCAAGGCTTCTACATCCCGGAAGAGGGGACCGTCACCCTCCCGCCGGACAACGAAGAGGTCACCATCCTCGACGCATACGGCACCGGGGCCACCCTGTTCCCCTTCCGTGCCACAGCCGACCCCACCCAGGCCGGCATCGTGCACGACGCCCAGGAATTCTTCGACCAGACCTGGAAGAACAAGGCCAAGAAGGCGGACTTCTGACCGTGCTGCCCCTGCCCCCCGTCGCCTCCCTCGCCCCCGTCGACCTGCGGCGCGCCCTGTCCCGGGCCAAGTGCCTCATCCTCGACCTGGACGGGCCGGTCGCCTCCGTCTTCGCCGGAGCGCCCGCCGACCGCATCGCCGGGGAACTGCTTCGGATCGCCGACGGGCACGGCTGCCCGCTGGCCGAGCTGAGCGGATGTGCCGACCCCATCGCCGTACTGCTGCGTCACACGGAGGAGCTGAAGCGGGACGGGACCTCAGACGTCGGGCGCCGCCGGGGGCGCGCCGTCGCCGAGATGCACGACGCGCTCGACGCCTGGGAGCGCAAGGCCGCCGAAACCGCGACGCCGACGCCGGGCGCGGCGGACTTCATCCGCCTCTGGCACTCCGCGGGCCGCCATCTGTCCGTCGCCACCAACAACTGCGCGGACGCGGCCGTGCGCTGTCTTGAGCGGCAGGCTCTGCTCGACTGCCTCGACGGGCCCGTCGTCGGCAGACCGCGCGACGCCACGCTGATGAAGCCCGACCCGTATCCGCTGCGCCGGGCAATGATCCCCGGCATTCCGGCGGAGGACCATCTGATGGTCGGCGACACGGTCACCGACCTGCTGGCCGCGGGTGCGCTGTCCATGCCGTTCTGCGGCTACCACCGCTCGCAGGAGGGCCGGCGGCGGCTGCGTGCGGCCGGCGGCGGGCCGGTGGCGGCGTCGATGGGCGAATTCACCTCCGCCGCACGGGCACTGGGGCTGTGAGCGGGCAACTGCCCTCAGAGGAACATCAGCTGAACCGTGGTGACATGAGGGGCCGCAGCTCAGGAGAGTTCCGTGCCGCGCCCGCACCCCGGGACGCCTGGCCGGTCCGGCCTGCCGCCCGGCCCCGGCGAAACCGCCGGACGCCGGACGCCGGACGCCGGGCGCGGCCCGAACCGGGCGGGTCGGCCGGACTGCGTGCCCGCCCTCGCCCTCGGCCTCATCGTGGACGTCGGCCGATGACGGCCGGATGACGGCGGGACAACGGCGGGACGAGGTCCGGATGGCGGCGGGACGAGGTCCGGATGGCGGCGGGACGAGGTCCGGATGACGGCGGGCCAACGTCCGGCGTCGGGGCTCAGACAGTGAGCAGCACCTTGCCCCGCAGACTCCGCTCCTCGATCGCGCGATGGGCGTCACTCGCACGCTCCAGCGGGAACGTCCCGCCGACCACCGGGTGGAGACGGCCCTCGGCGGCGGCCGCGACAGCCCTGGCGAGCAGCCGCACATAGGCGTCGTCGGCCAGCTGCACTTCGGCGATGCCCGTCAGCTTGACGCCCCTGCTGTCCGCCTCCGCCGGGTCGATCTCGGCGAAGCCGCCGGTCGGCGCGCCGTGCGCGGAGAACCGCCCGCCGTCCGCGAGGAGTCCGAAGGCCGCCAGGCCCATCTCGCCTCCGACGCCGTCCAGTACGACGTCCGCGCCGCCCTCGCCGAGGGCGGCGCGTGCCGCCTCGGTCCAGTCCCCGGCCGTCGCGTCCACGGCGGCGTCCGCCCCCAGCTCCTTGACGAGGCCGGTCTTCTCCACACCCCGCGCCACTCCGACGACCTCGGCTCCCGCGGCCTTGGCGAGCTGGACCAGCAGCGTCCCCATGCCTCCGGACGCCCCGAGGATCAGCACCGTGTCCCCGGCGTCGAGTCCGGTCGCCTCCAGCAGCGCCTCCGCGGTGGCCCCGTCGTGCGCCAGGGCCGCGGCCTCCCGCAGCCCCAGCCCGTCGGGCACGGCGACCAGCCTCGACTCGGCGGCGACGGACTTCTCCGCGTATCCGCCCCGGACGCCCACGGAACCGACCACCCGCCGCCCGAGCCACGCTCCGTCGGCTCCGTCGCCGACGGCGACCACGGTCCCGGCGACGCCGCCGCCCGGCACATACGGCGTACGCACCCCGAACGGCTCCGCGAACGCGCCCGACCGGATCTGCGTCTCCAGGAAGAGGGTGTCGACCGCCGCCACCTCGACCACCACCTGCCCCACTCCGGCGGCCGGCTCCGCCACCTCGGCCACCTCCAGCACCTCGGGCCCCCCGAACCGCTTCGCCTGCACCGCACGCATATCGTCCGCACTCCTCTGCTCGCATCTGCTTCCGTGCGCAAGCCTCAGACATGAAGTGAGGTTGAGGTCAAGGGCGGTGAGAAGAGGTCAAGGACGGTGGAACGACAC
Organism: Streptomyces chengmaiensis; assembly: GCF_029846775.1. NCBI lineage: Bacteria > Bacillati > Actinomycetota > Actinomycetes > Kitasatosporales > Streptomycetaceae > Streptomyces > Streptomyces chengmaiensis. The sequence continues at coordinate 149,971 of NZ_JARWBG010000012.1, read as the reverse complement.
CTCCGGATAGCCGGCGGACGGGCCGCGGAGCAGCGGCTGGGGGATGCCCTTGAGATGGGCGTCGAAGAAGGCCGCCGTGTACGCACGGGTGATCTCCAGTGCGCGGGAGCCGGGCAGCGGCGGCTGCCCGCCGCCCGAACCCGGCTGAGGCAGCCCGAGTTGGTCCAGGAAGGCGGGCAGGTCCGAGAAGCTGTAGTGGGTCGATTCGGCGACCGTCAGCCAGCGCTTGCAGCCGTCCAGCCGCTCCCACGCCTCGTCCCAGCTGGTGTCCGTGCCGCCGGGGAGGTGGGTCTCGTCATGGGTGCCGAGCATCAGAAACGGCCTGCCGTCGAGCCCCTCGGCGGGTACGGCCGTGCTGCCGAAGGCGCCGTCCATGTTGACGCCCGCGCGCACCCGGCGGTCGCCCGCCATGGCCGCGGCCGCGCTTGCGCCGCCGATCGAGTGGCCGGCCATGCCGATCCGTCGGGGATCGATCAGCGCGGCGTGCCGCCAGGCCGGGCGGGGCCCGGTGAGTCGGTCGAGGACGAAGGACACGTCGTCGCCGCGGCCCTGGACGAGGGCGTCCCGGTCCTCACCGGTTCGCACCTTCTCGCAGGCCACGCAGGTCAGCATCCGGCCGCCGGGGAAGGCCGTGCCGACCGACTCGTACGCGTGGTCCACCGCGGCGACCACATATCCGCGGGAGGCCAGGTCTTCGGCAAGGCCGGTGAGCGTGGAACGCGGCGCCCCGAAGCCGGAGGAGAGCACTGCCAGCGGATACCGGCCCCGGGCGCTGTGCACGGGTCGGGCGGCGACTCGGCCGTGGACGGCGGTGGCGCCCAGGGTCTCCGGAGGGAAGGCGTCGGCCATGTCATAGGCCTCCAGCAGCAGCCGGGCCTCCTCCGTCGTCGTGTACCGGGCGGGACGTCCGGTGCCGTGCCGGGCGGGGTAGTACATCTCCACCATCAGTTCACGCGCCCCGGCCTCCGGCACCCATGGGTCCGGGCGGCTGGGGTCGACGAGATGGAGGGTGTCGCGGCCGACGGCGTACGGGCCGGCAGGGCGGGGCAGCCGGGTCCGTACGTCGGTGACGGAGGCCGCCAGTGTGGACGCGGTCGGCGAAGAGCCGGTCGGCGGGGAGCCCGTCGGCGGAGTCGGAGAAGCAGCCTGCGCCTCCAGCGGCAGCGCGGCGAACGCCAGCAGCGCGGTGCCCGCCAGGGTGAGGGAGCGTGAAAGTCTCGGCATGGCCCAGGACGCTAGGCGCGGCGGCGCGGTCGGCACATCAGTCTGCGGTCGCGATCCGAACCATGCACGGCCGCGTCTGTGACCTGGACTGATGTTCCGTCACCCGCGGTCGGCGCACGCGGGGCCGCCGGCCCGTACGACCCCGGTCGCATGGCATTCCTCCTGCGGACGCAGTTCGGCGCGCCGCGCGTTCAGCCATACGGCTCATGCGTCTGCCTGCTGTCTGTGCGCGCCGAGGAAGGCCTGCCGTCCCCGCACTGGCCGCTCGCTCGCGTCGGGTTCGCCGGACCGGAGGCGCGTCCACGGCCAGTCCCGCTCCCGCCAGGCAGCGCGGCGCGGAGTCAGCCGTGCGCGGACGCCGCGCGCTCCCGGCAGCTGCGGGCCACCATGTCCGCGAAGGTCCGTGCGAGCGGGGGCAGCGCGTCCCAGTGGCGTACGGCCCACCCGACCGGCAGCGGCGGCAGCGCGGGGACGGGGATGAGCCTCAGCGGCCCGTCGGCGTCGCCGGGCACCCGCCAGCCGGGCAGGGCCGGTACGACGGCATGGCCGAGGCCCAGCTCGGAGAGCAGCAGTGCGGTGTCCCAGTCGGCGACGCTGGTGTCCGAGCTGACCCGGATGCCCAGCTCGGCGAGGGCGGCGTCGAGCCGGGCCCCGGATGTGGAGTTCCGCGGCAGCCGTATCAGCCGGATGCCCGGGAGGTCGGACACCTCGACGCGGGCACGGCGTGCGAGCGGGTCGTCGGCGCGGACCGCCGCCACCCAGGGCAGCTCGACGACGGGCCGCTGCTCGATGCCGCGCACCGGGCCGCCGACCGTGATCCAGGCGAGGTCCAGCTCGCTGGCGGCGAGCGCGTCGAAGCAGCTGCTGCTGGAGTTCTCCGTACGGAACTCCAGGCTCACCTTCGGATAGGCCTGCCGGAACGCGACGATCGCCTCCGACATGAAGTGCCGCACCGTGGTCGCGCCCGTCGTCACACGCACCGATCCGCTCTCGCCGCGCGCCAGGTCGCCGAGGCGGCGCAGCGCGAAGTCCAGCCCGGCGATGCCGCCGGCGGCCGCGTCGCACAGCACCCGTCCCGCCGGGGTGGGCAGGACGCCCCGCGCATGGCGCTCCAGCAGGCTGACCCCGGTCTCCCGCTCCAGCCGCCGCACATGCTGGCTGACCGCCGACTGGGTGCAGTCCAGCTCCCGGGCGACGGCGCTGAGGCTGCCCGCCCGGCACACGGCGACGAAGACACGTAGATCGTCGAGAGTCACAACACCCAAGCTAATGCTTGGACTTGAGGAGTAGATCCGAGGATTGACTGGGGTCGCCCGCTTGGCGACGATCAGTGCAGGGCCGACCCAGGCGGCAACCCGGCCGACTGCCTCCGTCCCCGTCCGGACACCGGGCGAAGGCGGTCGGCGGGTGCCGACCACCGCATACCGAACGAACGTAGACCGAAGGAACGTGGACCGAAGGAACGTGGACCGAAGAACCGAAAGGATCGAAGAGATCGAAGAGATCGAAGGGACCGGGCGTATGAAGGAGCCCGCCTGAGCCTCAGGGGTGCATACGGGCCCCCTTGAGCACCTTGTCCACCTGGTTGCGCGGCCCGTAGACGGCCAGCCCCACCAGATCGAGCTGGTCCCCGCCCACGGCCCGTACCGCCGCGCGGTTGTCCCGGTCGTTGCCCGTGCGGAACAGATCCGAGGTGAACACGGCCGTCCGCAGCGAGCGCGACAGCGCTCGGTTGTGCGCCGCGGTCAGCGTCTCCTTCCCACCCTCGAAGACCAGCACGGGCTGGCGGAACATCGGCAGATACGCGGTGCCGTCCGCGTCCGCGTAGGGTTCGCCGATCACCTCGGGCTCCGCTGTGCCGACCCCGCTGACCAGGAACGCGGTCACATTCAGCCGCTGCCAGGGCTCGAGGTCCGCACGCAGCAGAACCGCGATCTTCGTGTCGAAGCGGACCGGCGGCATGTCGGCGGTGTCGGTGATGACAGTGATCTCGGTGATCTCGGTGATCTCGGTGATCTCGGCGGTGTGGTCGGTGTGGTCGGTGTCGGCGGTGTGATCATGGTGTTTCATGCCCTGAGACTGCCGGGAGGACCCCCGGGCGGTCTTGTACGTTCTTTGCATGGCGTCCCGGCAGGAGGTCTCCGCCTGGCGTCCGCAGGTCGCGGGCGTCGTGGAAGTGCTGCACGCCCGCTTCACCGAGCACGCGTACCCCATGCACGTCCACGACGCCTGGACGCTGCTGATCGTCGACGACGGCGCGGTCCGCTACGACCTCCACCGCCATCGGCACGGCACGCCGGACGACACCGTGTCCCTGCTCCCGCCGCACATCCCGCACAACGGCTCGCCTGCCACACCCCGCGGCTTCCGCAAGCGCGTCGTCTACCTCGACATGACACAGCTCGACGAGCGCTTCATCGGGCCCGCCGTGGACACTCCGGACCTCGTCGACCCGCTGCTGCGCCGTCGCGTCGGCCGGCTCCACACGGTTCTTGCGCACCGCGGCGACGAACTGGAGGCGGAGAGCCGGCTTGCCCTGATCAGCGAGCGGCTGCGGATGCATCTGCGTCCCGGTGCGGCTTCCGGCGGCGCGGCTTTCGGCGGCGGCGGCTTGGACGGCGGCGCGGCTTTCGGCGGCGGTGCGTCCCTCGGCTACGGGCCGCTCGGCCGCGGCGTCGCCGGCGACCTGCGCGACCTCCTCGACGCACGGCTCGTCGAGGGCCTCGGCCTGGCGGAGGCCGCCCGTCAGCTCCACGCCCATCCGACGCACCTCGTCCGTGCCTTCACCGCCGCCTTCGGCATCGCCCCGCACCAGTACGTCGTCTCCCGCCGTGTCGACCTGGCCCGCCGCCTCCTCCTCGACGGCCGCCCGCCCCACGAGGTCGCGCCCGCGGCGGGCTTCTACGACCAGTCCCACCTCACCCGCCACTTCAAGCGCATCCTCGGCACCACCCCCGGCCGCTACGCCGCGGCGCCTCCTCCGCGACGCCCCGGGAACTCGGCGATCCGGCTGAATCCGTCCCCGCCATGACCCCGTCCGATCGCGCGGCGGGTCAGGCCTTCGGCCGCGCGCATCACGCCCGCGTCGATGCCATGGGCCCCGGACGCGCAATGTCCGACCTCCGGTGCCCCGCCCGGGTCGGGCGGCCCTCCGACCGGTCCCCACCAGCTCAGCGCCCTCCCGCCGCACCGACAGGTACCCACAGAAAAGTGGGTGCCGCGGCGGCGGTCACGCCTCGGGTGCGGCGGGGGCTTCGATGAAGTCCGTCACGAGCTTGACGAAGAGGTCCTCCTGCTCGAAGAGCATGACGTGGCCCGCGTCGATCTCGGCGTAGCTGCTGCCCGGGATCGCGGTGTGGAGGGCGCGGCTGTGCTCGACGGGGACGGTGATGTCCTGGGTGGCGCCGATGACCAGGGTCGGCGCCTGGATGCGGGGCAGCAGCTCGCGGATGTCGACCGTGAGGTCGTAGGCGATATGGCGCAGCGTGCCCTCGGTGGGCGGCATGTTGGGCATCAGGGCCTCGAACTGGTCGCGTCCTATGGTGTTCAGGAAGCCGCGGCTGAACCCGGTCATCGCCAGGGCGCGGCCGAACGACGCGGGGGCGGCGTCGCCGAGTTCCTGCCAGAGGGTGAAGAGGCTGCGCAGGTACTCGTCGCCGTCGGTGTGGGCCCAGCCGGCCGCCAGGGCCAGCCGTCGCACCAGGTCGGGCCGGAGTGCGGCGACGGCGGCGGTGACGGTGGCTCCCATGGAGAAGCCGAGCAGGTCGACCGGTCCGTCGGCCGCTTCCTCGATGACCGCGATGACCTGGGCGGCGAGCCGCTCGACGGTCAGCGGGCCGCCGTCGTCGACGGTGGCGCCGGCGCCGGACAGGTCAGGTGCGATCACGGTGCGGTGTGCGGCGAACCGGGGCGCGATCTGCCCCCAGTTGAGGGCGGCGCCCGCCGAGCCGGTGCCGTGGACCAGGACGAGCGCGGGGCCCGAGCCGGTCTTCTCGTAGTGGACGTGCGCGCCGTCGACGGCGATGGTGGCCATGGAACGCTCCTTGTGTGGCTGCCGGGGCCCGTTGCTCCGGCCCGACTCACACTGCCGCCGCGGCGTGCGGTCCGGGAGAGACCTCCTCAGCCTGGGATCGGCGGTCCCTGGCTGAGCGGCGGAACACCTGTGCAGGATGATCGTCATGACGATCGACAGAGCCGGACTCGCCGACTTCCTGCGCCGCTCACGCAACCGGGTGCGCCCGCACGACGTGGGCCTTCCCGCCGGCCCGCGACGCCGGACCCCCGGTCTCCGCCGCGAGGAGGTCGCCCAGCTCGCCGGGATGTCGGCCGACTACTACATCCGCCTCGAGCAGAGCCGTGGCCCTCAGCCCTCCGCTGAGATGCTCGCCGCGCTGGCCCGCGCCCTGCGCCTGTCCGACGACGAACGCGACCACCTCCATCTCCTCGCGGGACGGCGACCGCCCGCCGCCCGCACAGCCGGCGACCATGTGAGCCCGGGGTTGCTCCACCTGCTGGACCAGCTTCCCGCCACGCCGGTGCAGATACTCAGCGACCTGGGTGATGTGCTGGCCCAGAACGCCATGGCCGAGGCACTGCTCGGCGGGGTGTGCACGGTGTCCGAGCACGGCCGCAACATCGTCTGGCGCTGGTTTGCCGACCCCGCCCAGCGCACCGCGTACCCGGTCGAGGAGCACGACTACTACAGCCGACTGCACGTCGCCGACCTGCGGGCGTCCTCAGCCCGGCGCGCCGGTGACCCCGCCGCGACGCGTCTGGTCGAGCGTCTGCGGCAGGCCAGTGAGGAGTTCCGGGCGCTGTGGGAGCTGCACGAGGTCGCCGTACGCCGGGCCGCGCGCATGCGCGTGCTGCACCCGCTGATCGGCCCGGTCGACCTGGACTGCCAGGTCCTGCTCGCCCCGGAAGGCGACCAGCGGGTGATCCTCTGCACCCCGCCCGTCGGCGGCGACACCGCCGAACGCCTCGCCCTGCTCAAGGTCGTTGGCACCGGGCAGTTCACCCGGACCCGCTGAGCGCACGGACACCGGGGAGGCAGCCGCCCGGTAGGATCATCTGCCCATGGGAGCGAGCGTGGGAAAGATGATCGCCGTCCCGCCCGGGCGGGTGACACTGTCCGACCGGCGGACGCAACGCAGTTGGCCGGTCGAGCTCGAACCCTGCGAACTCTCGGCGTTCCCGGTCACCCAGGCACTGTACGCAGAGGTCACCGGACGACGGCCGAGCGCCGCCCAGGGGGAGCAGCGGCCCGTCGAGAGCGTTTCCTGGTGGGACGCGGTCCGATTCTGCAACGCCCTGTCGGAGCGCGACGGGTTCGCACCCGCCTACCGCCTTCACGGCGACGGCGACGGCGAAGGCGTCGAGTGGGACGCGTCCGCCGACGGGTACCGGCTGCCGACCGAAGCGGAGTGGGAGCACGGCTGCCGTGCCGGGACAACGGGACCGCACTACGGGCCGCTCGACGAGATCGCCTGGTACCGCGGCAACTCGCACGGACGGATCCACGACGTGGGCGGCAAGCGGCCCAACCCGTGGGGTCTTCACGACATGCTCGGCAATGTCTGGGACTGGTGCTGGGACGTCTACGACGCCGAGGTCTACGGCGCCTACCGGGTGCTGCGCGGCGGCGGCTGGTTCGACGAGCACTGGAGCTGCCGGGCCTCCGCGCGACGCCGCAGCCACCCGGCCTTCCGGGTCGACGACGTGGGATTCCGCATCGCGCGTTCCCTCCCGGGCTGACCCGTGCCGTGCGCGCCCGTCCTGACGGGTCCGGGCAGGCCGGGCCCTGACCCGCGGCGCCCGTGGTTCACGCCCGGAGAGGCAGTTGTGGATCGGTTCCCCGTCGTCATCCCTGCCGGCAACTGCCCTGTCCCGGATAAGTGGTGGCCGGGCCGAGGCTCTGACCTGCGGCGACTACGGTCGAGTGGAACAGGTTGGTGATCGGGTGCTCCGCCCGACTCCTCACCGTCGCCGTCGGCTGGCAGGGTCCAAGGGGGGTGTCTTCGCCGTTGGCTATGGCGAGGCTACTGGTGAAGTGGACAAGGTGCGGGGCGGGAACCTCAGGGGCCGTGGGGGCTGCCTCGGCCGTATCGCTCGATGAGCGCGTTGCCGATCAAGGTGAGGTGGTCCCGCACACCAGGTGGGCCGGTCACTTCGAGCCATTCGACTAGTCCGGCGAGCTCGCCCGCGAGCGCGTACTCGTTGTAGCCGCGGATCACGACCTCGATGCGGCCGTCGATCGTGGAACCTCCCACCTCGAGCCGGTCCCCAAGCGTCATTCGGAGCTTGCCGATCCCTTCGGGAGTGCACACGGCCTGGACTTCGAGGGGTGTTCGCTTTCGGTCGACTTCGTCGGCGATCTCCCTCCAGCTCTCAGCGAGGTCGAACCCCTCGGGTCGGTGCACGGGATCGTCGATCGGCTCGACGGATGACACGCGGTCGATCCGGAACGTCCGTCGACCGGCGTCAGTGTGAGTGACGAGGTACCAGATCGGTCCTTTGGCGACAACGCCGAGCGGGTGGACGATCCGCTCGGTTACGGAGCCGTCGCCGTCGACGTAGCCAAGCCGAATCTGGACGCCACTGATCACCGCGTCTTGGATGTCGTCGAGGAACGGCGGGGTTGTGCGCTCGAACCGGCTCACACCCCATCGATGAGGATCCACCAGCATCGACGACGCTGCTGCCTGTGCCAGTACTCGGAAGGGCTCCGGCAAGGCTTGGACGAGCTTGCGCAGAGCGGCCTTCGCGGCCGGGTTCGCCGACGAGGCCGGGCCGGCCACCTGGAACAGCGCCCTGGCCTCCCCAGCAGTCAACCCGGTCAGGTCGGTGCGGGCGCCGCCCACGAGGCGCCAGCCACCTCCTCGGCCCTGCGCGGAGTACACGGGGACCCCTGCCATGGCCAGAGCGTCGAGGTCACGGCGGGCGGTGCTCTCGGAGACCTCCAGCTCTCGGGCGACCTCCGCTGCTGTCACCAGCTCTCGCTGTTGCAGGAGGAGGAGGATGGCCACCAGCCGGTCTGCTCGCATGCCAACGACACTTTCACATCAAACCGCTCAGGAGATGACCTGTTTCGGTGGTCATGATGGCGACGTGACTTCAACAACGAGCCTCACGACCGCGCCGGCCCAAGGTCGATCAGAGGTCCGCAGCGCCATCTTCGGGGCTCCACGGTCACCTTCCGTCGCCTGACAATCCGAACAGACAAAGAGGGCGTGCAAGTGTTCAACCCAAACGATTTTCCCAAGCCCACCCGAATTCCAGTCAACGGCGTGGAACTCGAAGTCTTCGAGGCCGGACAGCGAGGTGCGGAAAAGCCCATCGTTCTCTGTCACGGCTGGCCAGAGCACGCCTTTTCTTGGCGCTATCAGATGTCCGCCCTCGCCGCAGCCGGCTACCACGTCATCGTCCCAAACCAACGGGGCTACGGCAATTCATCCCGTCCCAGCGAAGTCACCGACTACGACATCGAACACCTGTCGGGCGATCTCATCGCACTTCTCGATCACTATGGGTACGAAGACGCCACCTTCGTAGGTCATGACTGGGGAGCATTTGTGGTGTGGGGACTGACTCTCCTGCATCCCAATAGGGTGAACAAAGTGGTCGCGCTCAGCTTGCCCTATCCCGAGCGCGGGGAACAACCGTGGTTGGAATTCATGGAGGCCACGCTTGGTGACGACTTCTACTTTGTCCACTTCAATCGACGGCCTGGCGTCGCGGACGCGGTGCTCGAAGAACACACGTTCCAGTTTCTTCGCAACATGTACCGGAAGAACGAGCCGGCGAGCGAGCCTCAGCCAGGAATGGCGATGATCAACCTCGCCAGAGCAGGAACACCGCTCGGTGAGCCTCTCATGAGCGACAGCGAACTGGCCGTCTTCGTCTCGTCCTTCGAATCAACAGGATTCACGGCGAGCATCAACTGGTACCGGAACCTTGACCGCAACTGGCGCCTTCTGGCAGACGTGGACCCGATCATCCGACAGCCCGCACTCATGATCTATGGCGACAGGGATCTGGTCGCACGGGGTGAGAACCTGGCGGAGTTCGTGCCCAACGTGGAGGTGGTCAGCCTTGACTGCGGACACTGGATCCAGCAAGAGAAGCCGGAAGAAACGAACCAAGTGATTTTGAAGTGGCTGGAACAGCAGGATGCCAGCTGACCGCGATATGACAGGCCGGCATCCGGGAAGTGGCCGTTCCGCTCGACACCGAAGGCATACGTGACCTCTGCGCAACCCGGACCGTCGGCGTCCGAGCACCCCGCCACGTGGAAGTTCGGCTACCCGATCTACCACGTCGAGACTCGGCTGCAATGGCGATCGTGGCTCGAGCACAACCACACGTCGACCCGCGGCGTGTGGCTGTGCTCGTGGCGTACCGGCACCGGCCGACCGCGATGCCCCTACCCCGAAGTAGTCGAAGAAGCGATCTGCTTCGGGTGGATCGATTCGACCGCCATCCCCCTCGACGACGACCGCGGCCTCCAGCTGATCACCCCCCGAAGAGCCAAGAGCCCTTGGTCCCGACTCAACCGCCGACGCGCCGCCGAAATGGAACGGCGCGGCCTCATGACGGACGCCGGGCGAGCTGCGATCGACGCGGCGAAGGCGAACGGATGGTGGACCATCTCCGACCAAGTCGAAGACCTCGAAGAACCCGCCGACCTCGCCACCTTGCTCGACCAACACCCTCAAGCACGGGCCAACTGGGACCGCTTTCCCGCGAGCGCCCGCAAGCGGATGCTGTGGTGGATCGTCAGCGCGGCGCGGCCGGCAACGCGGGCCAGCCGAATCGCGGCCGTCGTCGCCGAGGCGGCGAACGGGCGGCAAGCCCAGGGCTGACCTCGGACGCGAAGACTCCGAGTGCCACGACTGCCGCCACCTGAACCCTCAAGGCATTAGATAGGCCCAAGACAGCAGGCAGCCCCTGGAGTGATCTTCCAGGGGCTGTCTCACCGCGACCGCCCGCCCCCAGTGGTTCCGCCTGGAAGGGAAGGAACCGATGCGAGGGATGGGCAGCCGACTCTTGGGACCGCGCTATCGGCCGTCCGGCGGCGGGGCCTTGTGGCAGGCGCAGGCGCACCGGAGGGTGAAGAGCGGCCGCTCTCCCCGGTGGCGGGTGCCGCTGGCGTAGACGTCCTGCGGGTGGCACAAGGAGTGCTCGCCCATCTCGCACTCACTCGACCGCCCGGAGCGCTCTGCGTCTGCCCGTACCTGGGCGACGGTGCGTGCCGCGCTCACCGCCCGCCCTCCGTCCGCTTGCGCCATCCGGACTCCAGCAGATCAAGGGCGTCCGGCAGCACCGGAAGGTGCGGTGCGCACTCGGGGCAGGCGTAGACGTTGAAGCCGGGGCCGGAGCCTGCGTGTACCTCGGAGACGACCACCGGCTGCGACGTCAGCGTGTTGCACCGCACGCACATCCGCGCCGCCCGCCGCACCCTCACCGTCTCCCTGCCGACACCGCCCGCCGCGCACGACTGGCACACCGCGCGGTGCCGCACGCCGCCCGCCGTGTCGGTCGTGACGGTCGCCAGAGGTCCCGCCGTCGACCCGCACACCTCACACACCTCTGCCTCAGGAGACTCAGGCGAGTTGGTCATCGGGCACCCTCCGCGCCGACCACGTGCGCGTCAAGGTCGATGCCGAAATCCACCGCTAGGACCAGCGTCAGCCGCCGCCTCTGCTGTCGAGCCCGCTCCCGCCGCCGCTCATGCTCGATCAGATACGGACGCACCAGGGCCGCCGCGCCGCCGTCCAACGGCTCATCCAGTCCGTAGGGCGACCGCACCTCAGGAAGCCCCGCCGGACTGCCCCCACGCCGCTCAGCGGCCATCGGCACGGCCGGACCGTTCATCACGGGCTGATGCGCCCGGACGGCCCGGCGGGCACGATGCTGTCCCCCGTCACGGGGCCCAAAGGTCACTCTCGCCCACACGGCGAGCACACGGATAAGGTCGGTCATGTCGACGCTCCTCCAAAGCGTTGGCCACGCCCCGGGACCGTTCGCGCGGTCGCCGGGGTACTGCGTCTCTTCATCGAATCGCCCCCGTTGATCGGTGAGGGGGGCCAGACAGGGGGCCAGGGAGGGGCCAGACTGGGATTCGAGAGGGGGCCAGGGTGAGCTACGTACGACGGAAGCACTTCGGGGCATATCTCGCGCGGCTACGGCGCGAGGCGCGGAAGAGCCAGCGGCAACTTGCCGACCAGTTGTGTGCGCTGTCGGGGCTGTCCACGTTGACGCGGAATGAGGTGTCCCGATGGGAACGCGGCGAACGAGTGCCGGACGGCTGGTTACTGATGATCGCCCAGGCACTTGGGACACCGGCGGGCGACCTTGAGCGTGCAGCGTCATACGCGCGTGGAGAGCCGCTGCCCGTTGAGGCGCTCAGCCCTGCTGAGACGCTCGGCCAGTTGCTGCCGCCGGACGATCTGCTGTTGCCTCTGGAGTCTGGTGGCGGGCAACGCATTGCGATGGACAGTGTGACAAGTCTTGCGGGCAGGGTTCATGGGCTGAGGCTTGCCGACGATGTGCTGGCCGGAGGCGACCTGCTCGCCCCCGCTTTCCGCGAGCTGAGCTCTGCTGTGCGTCTCTATCGGGAGAGCAGCCACACGGAGGATGTTGGGCGGGGTCTCCTCATCCAGATTGGCGAGCTCGCCCAGATCTCTGGATGGATTGCCAGCGACGCCGGGCACCACGACCGAGCCGAGAAGGCGTACCGGCTGGGCATCTCCGCCGCGCGTGAAGCAGGGGACCGGGCCCTTGTCGGCCACCTTGCAGGCTCGCTTGCCTACCAGTGGAGCAACATCGGCAGGGAACAGGAAGGCGTCGACCTTGCGCGCGCAGCGCTGGACGAGGCAGGGCCGGACGCCCACCCGAAGGCGCGGGCACTGTTCTTCGACCGCATCGCCTGGACGCACACCCGAGCCAGGGAGTCCCAACCGGCGATGAGGGCACTCGGAGAGGCGCACGAGGCACTCTCAGTAGAGGCCAGCAGCGACGATGCTCCGCAGTGGTCCTACTGGGTCAGTGACGAGGAACTCAGCGTCATGGACGCGCGTGTCTACACGGAACTGCGGCGACCGCTTCGAGCCGTGCCGCTGCTGAGCAGCGCCCTGGCTGGCTACGACGCGACGCACGCGCGGGAAGTCGCCCTGTACCGCTCATGGCTTGTTGTGGCTCTGGCCGACGCGAACGAGCAGGAGCAGGCTGCCCAGGAGGCGCGTCGGGTGCTGGCTGTCGACGTGGCGAGCGAGCGAACCGCCGAGCGCTCACGCGTCATGCTGCGGCACCTGCAAACTCACGCGGACGCACCGGACGTATGCAGCTTGCTCGACGAGTATGGGACCTGGTGCAGCTCGAAGTGAATGTCGCTCTCTCCTACTGCTGGAACTCCATGACGTCGGCGACCACGCAGCTGACGTTGTCCGGGCCGCCGGAGCCGTTGGCGAGGGCGACGAGTTCGCGGACCGCCTGCTCGGGCTCGCTGATATGGGAGAGCACTCGGCGGATTTCTCCGGTCGACACGACGGTGGACAGACCGTCGGAGCAGAGCAGGTAGCGGTCTCCCCGCCGGGCGTCGTGAAGGCGCATGTCGGGGGTGGCATCGGCTCCTGGCCCCAGGGCTCGTATCAGCAGTGACCTCTGGGGGTGGGAGGCGGCTTCTTCCGGGCTGAGGCGTCCTTCGTCGACCATCGACTGGACCATGGTGTGGTCGTGCGTGATCTGGAACAGCTCTCCATCGCGTAGGAGGTAGACGCGGGAGTCACCGATGTGGACGAGGGCCAGCTGCGATCCAGTCCAGAGCATCGCGGTGAGCGTGGTCCCGGCCGCTTCGGAGGAAGGGCCGACTCCGGAGATGCCGTGCACGGCCTGCTTGGCCTGGTCGATCGCGTCTTCGAGGACGCTGAGGAGATTGCTTGCCGGGATGCTGTCGGTTTCGAGGCTCTTGAGCGCGTCGACAGCGGCGGCGCTTGCGGGGGCACCTCCGCTGCCGTAGCCGTCGGCGACGGCGAGCAGACGGGACCCTGCGTAGGCGGTGTCCTGGTTGCTCTCGCGGACAAGGCCGGTGTCGGAAAGAGCGGCGTAACGGATTCCCAGGGGCTCGGCGATCGGGGACATGGCAGGGTCCTTCCAGGAGAAGTGGTCGATGAGGAAGGTGGCCAGGTCCCGCCGTGCGGCGGTGTCGGCTTCGACTTGGGCCCAGAACGCGCGGATCTCTTCGGCTGCCGGACCTGCATCCAGCGTGCAGATGTGCTGGATGCGGGCGAGAGGCATCCCGAGCCGTCGGAGCCAGGCGACCAGCCGGGCCTGATCCAGTTGTTCCGGTGCGTAGAGGCGGTAGCCGGTCACCGGGTCGACGCGAGCGGGAGTCAGCAGACCGAGCTCGTCGTAAAGACGCAGCGCCTTTGGGGACAGTCGGGACGCCTTCGCGAACGTCCCGATGGTCAGCAACTCCATGCTCGTTCCTCCTCATGCCAGGCACGCCGCCTGGCCCCACTGATGCTGTGGGCTCCCCCAAGGTGAAGGTCAACCAAGTGCTCCGCTTAGCCCCGTCTGATGGTCTCCCGCTCGGTCGGAGGCTGCGTGGCCAGCCGAGGACGCTGGTCCATTGTTGGGCTCACGGGGCGGGTCCAAGAACGGGGCGGGTCCAAGAACGGGGCGGGTCCAAGAGGGGGCTTGACGCCCGCGTGATGCGGAGCATTGGTCTGGCGAATGTGCGGCTGCGTCGCAGGCATCGCACCACGATCGCGGAGGCCAGCCCGACGCGGCCGCCCTTTCGCGTGACGGGCGAGCCTCAACTCTTGACGGCCTCCGCGATCCGGGCGGCCTGGGCGGGCGTGAGGTGCGTGGTGTCGATGACCTCGGCTTCTCCGTGCAGCCACGTGCGGGCCGCCTTGGCGTAGGGCTCAAGGTATTGGAGCCGGAACGGGGAGGGGCCGAGAACGGTGTCCCCTTCGATGCGCCCACGGAGAGTGTCATGGTCGGGGTGGAGGACGAAGTGCCGTACCGGAGCCCCATGTTGGGCGAGGCCTGTGCTGATCTCCCGCCAGTGCTGCTCGACCAGGACGGTCATGGGCATCACCAGAGTGTCGCCGGTGTAGTCGAGTACGCGCCGGGCGGTCTCGACCACGAGCGGCCGCCACGGGGGCCAGTCCTGAAAGTTGCCTGTCCAGGGCAGCCCCGGCTTGATGTCCATGAGTGTCTCACCGGCCTTCTCGGCGTCGAACACCCGTGAATCCGGGATCAGCTGCTGCACGAGCGCACTGGTCGTCGTCTTGCCCGCGCGTGGGTGCCGTTGAGCCATACGATCACGGGAGCCCACGCCAGCGCTGTGCGGGCCGCGGGAACGGGCACAGCAGAAATCCGGTATGGCTTCGGCGCTTCTCGGGGTGGTGTCGACCACCAAGATCAGGTGACACCTATCTCGAACCTCCATGCCGCCCACCTGTGACTGAGCGCTGTAGTTGGCCCGTCTGGCCGGGTAGGTGCTCAGCCGGAGCTTGCAGTGCAGACCGGGACCGGTCCAGAAGCTAGCGGCCGACGGTGCTCCAATCGGCGGCGGCGGGCGGCACCGTACGGCCTGCGGCGTGTCCGCGGAGGCGCCGGGTCAGTTCCGGCAGGTCGTAGGCGGGGAAGCTCACCTGGAGGAGGCGCAGGCCGAAGTGCGATGGCTGGTCCTCCTGGAACATCGCCGCGTCCATCGGCTTGATCTTCACTTCCCAGGCGTCCGGGGCGGCCCAGTGAGTCATCCGCACGTAGAAGGCATCTCGCGGGCCGGCGTTCGCCACGGCCGAGAGGAAGGCCAGGCCGCCGTCGACCGGGAAGTCGATGAGCATCCAGCCGCGGCGGGACTCCACCCACTCCGCCATGTGCGGCAGCTTCTCCGGCCAGCCCGCGTTGCTCTCTGCCAGGTCCTGGCAGCAGGTGAACGTGTCGAGGCCGCACTCCCAGATCGCCTGGATCGTGGGTGCGAGCTGTTCGTCGATCTGGGCGTGGCGGCTACCCACCTGGACGAGAACGGTCGGATGCGTTCCTTCGTAAGACGTCATCGCAGGAGCATAGAAGCGGGGCACGACATCGAGGCAGGCGGAGCCCCCCAGGCCGCTTCGGCCGCTCCTCAGGCCAACTGGAGCGCACACCGGCCAACTAAAACGGGGCCACCAGCGACAACAAGCCCTGGAAGGTGACACCTATCGCTAGAAGTCACACGGCCGGGCGTCTGTTGCGTGAAACACTATTGCAAGCAGGTGCTTGCAATAGTTAGCAAGTGGCGGCACCATCGAGGCATGGCATCACTCAACGTCGGCAATCTCGGTGAGTATCTGCGGGAGCAGCGGCGCACTGCGCAGTTGTCGTTGCGGCAGCTCGCCGAGGCCGCCGGCGTGTCCAATCCGTATCTGAGTCAGATCGAGCGCGGGCTGCGCAAGCCGAGCGCGGAGGTGTTGCAGCAGGTCGCCAAGGCCCTGCGGATCTCCGCGGAGACGCTGTACGTGCGGGCCGGGATTCTCGACGAGCGGGAGCGCGAGGAGCTGGAGACGCGGGCCGTCATTCTGGCCGATCCCTCGATCAACGAGCGGCAGAAGCAGGTGCTGCTGCAGATCTACGACTCGTTCCGCAAGGAGAACGGCTTCGGCGCGGAGCAGGACGCAGCGCCGGACGTCGCCGCGGAGGCGGACGACCACGAGGTGCCCCCGAAGGCAGAAACGTAAACGCTGACTCCGTGATCCGGGAGGACCACAGACATGGCCATCACCGATGACCTGCGCAAGACCTTCACCGACCCCAAGCCCCTCTACTTCGCCGCCGGCACCGCGGATCTCGCCTACCAGCAGGCGCTGAAGCTGCCCGGGCTGGTCGAGCAGATCCGGACCGAGGCGCCGGCGCGTATCGAGGCGGTGCGCAAGACCGATCCCAAGGCCGTGCAGGAGAAGGTGACCGCGCAGGCCAAGGAGACCCAGGCGACCGTGCAGGCCAAGGTCGCCGAGGTGCTGGAGAACATGGACACCGACTTCCGGAAGTTCGGGGAGACCGCCCAGGACCTGGCGCTGCGCGGTGTCGGCTTCGCCGCCGAGTACGCCGTGAAGGCCCGCGACACGTACGAGAAGGTGGCCGAGCACGGCGAGCAGGCCGTCAGGACCTGGCGCGGCGGGGTCGCCGAGGAGATCACCGAGATCGCCGTCGCCGTCGAGCCGCGGGGGGACAAGCCGGCGGACGGGGCGGCGGACGCCGTCGGCGAGGCCGGCGAGGCCGGCGAGGAGAAGAAGGTCGCGCCCGCCCGCAAGGCCCCTGCCCGGAAGGCGGCCGCCAAGAAGACCGCGCCTCCGGCCAAGTAACGCCCGGAGCACACGCGCCCCGGTTGCGCACGGGAAGCGCCGGGCACCTTTGAGGTGCCCGGCGCGTTCTCCCGGTACGTTGGCGTACCTTGGCCGGGAGGCGCTACACAAAGAATCGAACGGCTCACAAGGCGGTGCTGTCCATGTTGCGTGCAGGATTCGAGTTCGGGCTCTGGTTCCTGGTCAATACGCTCTTCATCGTGACGTCGGTGACCGCACTGATCATGGCGGCGCTCGCCCGCGAGGACGCCTACCGCGCCGCCGGCAAGCAGACCAAGACGTTCTGGCTGGTCATTCTCGGCATCGCGGTAGCGGTGAACCTGTTCCTCGGCCTGCTCTTCCTGTCGATCGCCGGGCTGATCGCCAGCATCGTCTTCTTCGTGGACGTGCGTCCCGCCCTCCAGCAGGTCTCCGGCGGAGGCCGCGGCCGCCGCGGCTCCAGCAGCGACGGGCCGTACGGGCCCTACAACGGCGGCCGGTAGTCGGCGGCCGGCAGAAGGGATGCACGGCGGCCGCAAGCCGGCGGCGGCAGAACGGCGGGAGTAGTCGGCGGCCGGCAGCCCCCGGGCCCCGGGGCCTTACGCGGAGCCGGGCCGGCTCAGCAGCAGCACCGCCACATCGTCGGTCAGCTCCCCGCCGTTCAGCTCGCCCACCTGTGTGACCGCGGACTCCAGCAGCGCCTCGCCCCTGAGCCCCGCGACCAGCAGCCGGTTGACCATCGCGGCCATGCCGTCCTGGCCCAGCCGCGGTGTGCCCGGGCCCGCCGAGCGGCCCTCTATCAGCCCGTCCGTGTACATCATCAGGCTCCAGACGTCGCCCAGCTCCACCGCGCGGCGCGGCCAGCGGGCACGTGGCAGCAGGCCCAGCGCCGGCCCGCCGTCCTCGTACGGGAGCAGCCGGGCCCGCCGCCCCGGCCGGGCGATCAGCGGCGACGGGTGGCCCGCCAGGCACAGCCCGGCCTGCCGTCCGTCCGGCGCGATGTCGACGGTGCAGAGCGTCGCGAAGATCTCCTCGCTCTCCCGTTCGTGCTCCAGCACCTCCTGGAGCGTGGACAGCAGCTCGTCCCCGCACAGCCCCGCCAGCGTCAGCGCCCGCCAGGCGATCCGCAGCTCCACGCCCAGCGCCGCCTCGTCCGGGCCGTGCCCGCAGACGTCGCCGATCATGGCGTGCACCGTGCCGTCCGGGGTGCGGACGGTGTCGTAGAAGTCGCCGCCAAGGAGCGCCCGCGACCGGCCCGGCCGGTACCGGGACGCGAAGTGCAGCTCGGAGCCGTGGAGCAGGGGGGTGGGCAGCAGGCCGCGCTCCAGGCGGGCGTTCTCCTGCGCCCGCAGCCGTGACTCGGTCAGCTTCACCTGGGTCGCGTCGGCCCGTTTGCGCTCCACGGCGTACCGGATTGCGCGGCTCAGCAGCCGGCCGTCGAGCTCCTCGCGGAAGAGGTGGTCCTGGGCCCCGGCCCGCACCGCCCGGGCGGCCAGCTCGGCGTCGCCGGACGCGGCCAGCGCCAGCACCGCGTGCCGGGGCGCGAGCCGCAGGACGTGCCGGAGCGGAGCGAGGTCGTCCGGCTCCTCGCCGACGCGCCCCGAGGGCAGCGCGAGGTCGACCAGCACGCAGTGGATGTCGTCGGTGAGCAGCCGCTCCGCCTCGGTGAGGTTGCGGGCGGTGCGGATGCGGACCCGGGTGCCCGAGCCGGACTCGTCGAGCAGCTCGGGCACGGTGAAGGCGCCTGCCGGATCGTCCTCGATCACCAGCAGGGTGAGAGCGCCGCCGCTCACGGTGAGCTCCCCGGCTCCCCCGACGGGGCTGCCGTCGGCCGTACCCTCGCCGACCGTGCCGTCACGGACCGTGACGTCGTCGAGGGAGGGCGTGCCGGCGGCGCCGCCTGGGGCGGTTTCCGCGAGGGGGACCTTCCTCTGTCGCGGTACGGGTACGGGCATCGGCGTTGGAATCCTTCCCTCCCCCCGAGGGCGGTGGAGCGGCGAATCGCGCCCACCGGACGAGGACCATAGCGGTCCCGGAGCCTGCGGGGAATGGCCCTGCGCTATGCGCCGATGGCATATGCCCAGCATCGGGCAGTAGTTGCCGCCCCGGCGCCGGCCTCCGCCATGACGAACGTCACGCGGTGTCGGTGGCGCAGGTCACCTGTGTGGCTGACTGGGCCAGTTGAGTGCCTCACACCTCAACGGGTCATTTGTCGGGGCGTACGACTCCGAGGATCTTCATCGAGCCCGCGCCCGCGAGGGTGACATCGCGGCCCGGCCGCGGGGCGTGCACGATTGCGCCGTCGCCCACGTACATCCCCACATGGCTGGCGTCCGCGTGGTAGATGATCAAGTCGCCGGGGCGCATGTCCTCGATGGCGATCCGGGGCAGCAGCCGCCACTGCTCCTGCGAGGTGCGCGGGATGGTGCGCCCGGCCGCCGCCCACGCCTGGGACGTCAGTCCCGAGCAGTCGTAGGAGTCCGGCCCCTCGGCCCCCCACACGTACGGCTTGCCCATCTGCGCCGTGGCGAACTCCAGCGCCTTCTTGCCCCGGGGGCTCGCGCTGCGGTTGATCTCCTTCAGTGCGCCGGAGTCGAGCCACTTGGCCTGGGCCTCGTACTGTGCCCGGCGTTCGAGCTGGAGGAGCCGCTCCAGCTCCTCCTTCTCCAGCTCGTCCTCGAGCTTCTTCGCCGCCTCGATCTTGGCGTTGATGGCCTTCCTGGCCTTCTCCTGCTTGACGCGGTGGGCTTCGAGTTCCGTCCAGTGGTCACTGGCTGACTTGGCGTACGCGGTCAAGTCGTCCTGGATCCGGTTCAGTTCGGAGAGAAGGTCCCTGGTGGCCTTCTGGCTCTCCTGGAGTCTGCCGACCCCGTCCAGGAACAGCCGCGGATCGTCGCTGAGCGCCAACTGTGCCTCGGGGGGCAGCCCGCCGCCGCGGTACTGGGCGCGGGCCGCCGCGCCCGCGCGGTCCTTGAGCTCCTTGATCCGGGCCTCGCCCTTGACGATCTCGCGGGCCAGCCGGACGATCTCCGCCGACTGCTTCTCCGCCCGCTCCTCGGCGAGGTTGTACGCGTCGGTCGCGGAGGCGGCCTGGCGGTAGAGGGCGTCGATCTCCTGACGCACCTCTTCGAGCGTCTTCTTCCCCGGCTTCCCCGCGTCGGCGTCGGCGTCGGCGTCGGCGGTGGCGTCGTCGGCGGGGGGCGCGGGGGCCTGCGGGGCCGTGGCGGCGGGGGGCGGCTCCGGCGCCGCGAACGCCGTGCCCGGAGACGCCAGCACATTCAGCGCGGTCACCGTGGCCAGAGCGCACACCACATGGATCGCGGCGGCGGCGCAGCGGCGTCGGTTCACGGCTCCCCCTCCAGGACACCCTTATCTGATTTACCGTCAGTAACGTATCGGGCCCACGCGATAGTGCCATGGCGTGCCCGAAAGCGACAGACCCGGCGGCGGACGACTTCCCTCCGCCGGCTGCTCCCCCCATCGAGACGAGCGACGCCGCCCCCGCGTTCCCCGCCGCTCACAGCCGGGGCGCGAGCGCCTCCCAGGCCACCGTCACTTCCCCCTGCCGCCACCGCCGCCGGTCGTCGCACACCGGCCAGTCGGCCGCCAACCGCCGTACGGCGCTGATCCACCGCTGCCGCGCCCCCAGCGACGCATACGGGGCCGCCGCCGCCCACGCCCGGTCGAAGTCCCGCAGGAACGCATGGACCGGCTCCCCGGGGACATTGCGGTGGATCAGGGCCTTCGGCAGCCGCTCCGCGAGGTCCGAGGGGTGCTCCAGTGAGCCGAGCCGCGTGGCGAACGTCACGGTCCGGGGCCCCTCCGGCCCGAGCGCCACCCACACATGCCGCCGCCCGATCTCGTCGCAGGTGCCCTCCACGAGCAGTCCGCCGGGGGTCAGCCGCCCGCACAGCCGCGCCCACACCTCCGCGACGGCGTCCTCGTCGTACTGGCGCAGCACGTTCGCCGCGCGGATCAGGGCGACCGGGCCGTCGACCGGCACCTCGAAGCCCCCGTGCCGGAAGTCGAGGCCCTCGCGCTCGTACGGCCGTGCGGCGGTGACCCGCTCGGGGTCGATCTCGATGCCGACGACCCGGCAGCGGGGATCGGCGGTGCGCAGCCGCGTCAGCAGTTCGACGGCGGTCCAGGGGGCCGCCCCGTAGCCGAGGTCGACGGCCACGGGCGGGGCCTCGCCGCGGCGCAGCGCCGCGCCGTGCGCTGCGGCGATCCAGCGGTCCATGCGGCGGAGCCGGTTGGGGTTGGTCGTCCCGCGGGTCGCGGTGCCTACGGGGCGGCGCGTCATGGCATCGAGAGTACGGGCCCAAGCAGGCGCGCCGAGGACGGGACGCCCGTTCGGCAATCTTTTGGCAAAGTGGAGGCGAGGGGGAAATGGAAGAGGCGGCCGGAGCTGTTGTGCGGCTGTGCGGGGCAGCCAGTCGATGCCCCGTGCCCGGCCGCGCCCGGCGGCGTGCGCCACAAGCGAGGAGGACCGACGACGTGAGCCAGTACGTGTCCCGCCTCAGCGGCAGCCTCCCGGCCCCGCGCCTCCGCTTCGGCGTCGGTCACCGCCGGCCGCGCCGTGTGGCCATGCTCAGCGTCCACACCTCGCCCCTGCACCAGCCGGGCACGGGCGACGCGGGCGGCATGAACGTCTACATCGTCGAGCTCGCCAAACGGCTGGCCGCTGTCGGCGTCGAGGTCGAGATATTCACCCGCGCGACCGCCGGCGGGCGGCCGCCGGCCGTCGAACTCGCCCCGGGCGTGCTCGTACGCCATGTGGACGCGGGCCCGTACGAGGGGCTGGCCAAGGAGGAGCTGCCCGCCCAGCTGTGCGCCTTCACCCACGGCGTCATGCAGGCCTGGGCCGGCCACCGCCCCGGCTACTACGACCTGGTCCACTCGCACTACTGGCTCTCCGGCCATGTCGGCTGGCTGGCCGCCGAGCGCTGGGGCGTCCCGCTCGTGCACGCCATGCACACCATGGCCAAGGTCAAGAACGCGTCGCTGGCCGAGGGCGACACTCCCGAGCCGGCCGCCCGCGTGATCGGCGAGACGCAGATCGTGCGCGCGGCCGACCGGCTGATCGCGAACACCGCGGAGGAGGCCGACGAACTGGTGCGCCACTACGACGCCGATCCCGCCAAGGTCGCCGTCGTCCACCCCGGCGTGAACCTGGAACGCTTCTGTCCGGCCGACGGCCGCGCGGCCGCCCGTGCCCGCCTCGGCCTGCCGCAGGACGCCTTCATCCCGCTCTTCGCCGGCCGCATACAGCCGCTGAAGGCCCCGGACGTCCTGCTGCACGCGGCCGCGCTGCTCCTGGAACGCGACCCGTCGCTGCGCTCCCGTCTGCTCGTGCCGGTCGTCGGCGGGCCGAGCGGCAGCGGTCTCGCCAAGCCGGAGGGCCTGCAGAAGCTGGCCGCCCGGCTCGGCATCGCCGACCTCGTCCACTTCCAGCCGCCGGTGGGTCAGGACCGGCTGGCCGACTGGTTCCGGGCCGCGTCCGTCCTGGTGATGCCCTCCTACAGCGAGTCCTTCGGCCTGGTGGCGATCGAGGCGCAGGCCTGCGGGACCCCGGTGGTGGCGGCCGAGGTCGGCGGGCTGCCGGTGGCCGTCCGCGACGGGCTGACCGGCGTCCTCGTGCCCGGCCACGACCCGGCCGACTACGCGGACGCGCTGTCCGGCCTGCTGGCCGCCCCCGGACGCTCCGCCGCGATGGGCGAGGCGGCCGCCCGCCACGCCCGCTCCTTCGGCTGGGACACGGCCGCGTCGACGACGGCGGACGTCTACACGGCCGCCATGTACGACCACGCCCAGCGGCACGGCCAGCGCGGCGGGCACCACCATCACCGCCGCCACCGGCTCCGCCACGTCTGACCCCGCCGCGTCCGGCTCGACCGCGTCCGGCTCGACCGCGTCCGACCTAGCCACGTCCGTTCCGCCGCGTCCGACCTCGGCACGTCCGATCTAGCCAACGTTCGTTCCGCCGCGTCCGACCTCGGCACGTCCGATCCGCCACGTCCGACCTCGCCGCGTCCGGCTCCGCCGCATCTGACTCCGCCACGTCCGTTCCGCCACGTCTGATCCCGCTGGGCGGGCACTGCTGACGTACGCTCAGCCCATGGCTGAGGCACCAGACGCACGGAACCCGGACGCACGGAACAACGGCATCGCGCAGATCGTCGAGCGGACACTTGACGACGCCGACCTGGAATGGGAGCGTCCGGAACCAGGCTCGTACGTCGTCAAACTCCCCGGCACCCGCAAGCTGTCCACCACCTGCTCCCTCCTCATCGGCAACCACTCCCTCTCCGTCAACGCCTTTGTCATCCGCCATCCCGACGAGAACGACGCTGCGGTGCACCGCTGGCTGCTGGAGCGCAACCTCAAGCTGTACGGGCTGAGTTACGCGATCGACCGGCTCGGCGACATCTACCTCGTCGGCAGGCTGCCGCTGTCGGTGGTGTCCTCCGAGGAGCTGGACCGGCTGCTGGGCACGGTGCTCGAGGCGGCCGACGGATCGTTCAACACCCTGCTGGAGCTGGGCTTCGCCAGTGCGATCAAGCGGGAGTACGAGTGGCGGGTCTCGCGCGGGGAGTCCACGCGCAACCTTGAGGCGTTCACCCGTCTGACGCAGCCGTCGGGCAAGGACTCCTGACGCTCAGGCGCCGTCGGCCGCCCGCTCGACGGCGGGCGCGGTCGCCGACGGCGTCTGACCGCCGCCCTTGTCCCCGTTCCCGTCCCCGTCCCCCTGCGTGCCCCCGTCCTCGGCCAGAGCACGGCGCAGGAGCAGCGCGTATCCGGCCGCCGCAGCACAGCCGACCACGGCGCAGCCCAGCCACAGCACGCCCGGCCCGGGCCCGTCGACGATCCAGCCGGCCAGCACCGGGGCGACGGTGCCCGCCACCGCCCAGGACATGCCCATCACGCCCTGGTAGCGGCCGCGTGCGTGCTCCGGGGCGAGCCGGGCCGTCGCGGCGGCGTTGGTCGGCACATGCACCATCTCGCCGATGGTCCACACGACCACGGTCGCCCCGAACGCCAGGGGAGTCCCGGCGAGCGCGGTCGCGCCCGTCCCGGCGGCGAAGAGCAGGGAGGACACGGTCAGCAGCGCGGCCGGCGACCGCTTCCCGATGACCGTGGTGACCAGCAGCTGCAAAGCGACGATCACCACGCCGTTGACCGCGATGACCGCACCGTACGAGCCCGACAGATCCTGCGCCGCCATGGTCAGCGGCAGGCCCACCCAGGGGGCCATGAAGACCGTGCAGACCAGCAGATTGAGCAGGACCAGAGTGCGGAACGGCGCGTCCCGCAGCACGTCCAGGGCGGTGACCCGGTCCCTGTGCCCCTCCGCCGCCTCGTCGGTGTCGCCGTCTTTGCCGCCGGCGGCCGCGGGCCGGGTCTCTGGCAGCCGCAGAAAGACGATCAGCGCGCACAGCACGGTGGCCACCGCGTCGGCGACGAAGAGCGCCCGGTAGCCGAGGAACACCGCCGCGCCGCCGCCGAGCGCGGCGATGGCGAAGCCGAGGTTGAGCGCCCAGTAGTTCAGCGCGTACGCCCGCCGCTGATCGCTCTCCGGCACCAGGTCGGCGATCGCCGCGCTGATCGCGGGCCGCACCGCCTGCATCGCCACACCCATCAGCAGCACCACGGCGGCGATCCCCCACGCGCTGGTCACCACCACGAGCGCCGCGGCGCACGCCGCTGCCGCCAGATGCGCGACGATCATGGTGGGCCGCCGCCCCCACCGATCGCTGAGCATCCCGCCCAGCGGAGCTCCGGCGATGCCGCCCAGCCCGTGCAGCGCGACGACGATGCCCGCGTACCACCCCGAGTAGCCGAGCTCCTGGGTCAGGAAGAGCGACATGAACGTCAACACGAAGGCCCCGACCCTGTTGACCAGCGTCGAGGCCCACAGCCACCAGAAACCGCCGGGCAGCCCTGAGACGGTTCCGCGCAGGGCGCGGCTGAGCGAGGCAGAGGTCATGGGTCCCCCGTAAGTGGCTGGTCTGGCAGCCGGAAATTACATCCCAGGCCCTCGGACGGCCACCGAATTAGCCGGCCCCCGCCCCCGCTCGGGCGTCCATTAGTCTCGTACGCATGGCCGACGCACCGTACAAGCTGATCCTCCTCCGCCACGGCGAGAGCGAATGGAACGCCAAGAACCTGTTCACCGGCTGGGTGGACGTCAACCTCACCGAGAAGGGCGAGAAGGAGGCAGTCCGCGGCGGTGAGCTGCTCAAGGACGCCGGCCTGCTCCCCGACGTACTGCACACCTCCCTCCAGAAGCGCGCCATCCGCACCGCGCAGCTCGCCCTGGAGGCCGCCGACCGCCACTGGATCCCCGTCCACCGCACCTGGCGGCTGAACGAGCGCCACTACGGCGCGCTGCAGGGCAAGGACAAGGCGCAGACCCTGGCGGAGTTCGGCGAGGAGCAGTTCATGCTGTGGCGCCGCTCGTACGACACCCCGCCGCCGCCGCTCGCCGACGACAGCGAGTTCTCCCAGGCCCGCGACCCCCGCTACGCCACCATCCCGAACGAGCTGCGCCCCCGCACCGAGTGCCTCAAGGACGTCGTGGAGCGCATGCTGCCGTACTGGTACGACGGCATCGTGCCCGACCTCCTCACCGGCCGCACGGTCCTGATCGCCGCCCACGGCAACAGCCTGCGCGGCCTGGTCAAGCACCTGGACGGCGTCTCCGACGCCGACATCGCGGGTCTGAACATCCCCACGGGCATCCCGCTGGTCTACGACCTCGACGCCGACTTCAACCCGGTCACCCCCGGCGGCGCCTACCTCGACCCCGAGGCGGCGGCCGCAGCCATCGAGGCCGTCAAGAACCAGGGCAAGAAGAAGTAACACGCACTGATCAAGCCCCCTGCCTGCGGGTCCGCCGCGGGCAGGGGGCTTTGTTGTGCTCTGGGGCCGTCGCTGGGCCGTCAGGTGCGCCGAAGTCGATGGCGGACGCGGATGTCCAAGACGATCAACAGGGCCACGGGGATGACGATCTCCCAGGGGGCGTTGGCCCAGAAGGCGAGCGCTGCGCCCGCTGAGCTCGTGATCGCGGTCGGCAGATCGCGGGGGGCCAGCTCGATGCAGAGGACGCGCCGTGGCACCATGGAATTCTCCATGCGGGTCATGAGGTCTCCAGTGACATGGGTGATGAATGTGCCGATGGAGTCGAGAAGCCGCCCCTGACCGGGCGGCTTTTCCCTTTCGGCGACTTGACCTTATAGCCACTTCGGCCGACCCTACAAACCCGCAGCTAAAGACGTTAGTCGCCAGTGGTGCGCTACTTTCAGCATCCGGCGAACGGCGTCTCCTTCCGTGGGGCTTGATTCCGCGCCATGAGCGTCCGCTGCTGGCGGTATCGTGGGGCAGTGCCTGCCGTGACCTGCGGATCGGCGTTGGTTTCAGATGTGTTTGAGAACTCACTCTGGTGTTTCACGTGAAACTTTAAACGGGGAATCTAGTCCTGAAGTTTCACGTGAAAATTTAAGTCGAAACGACTTTGGGTTTCGCGTGAAGCGGATCAGAATTTTCATCTGGCGGAGAAAGTTGCAGCGATGGCCTTGCGGGTCCGCTGTTGGCTGGACGGCATCAGGTGCGCGTACACGCGCAGCGTCAGGCCGGGGTCCGAGTGTCCGAGGTACTCGGCCAACGCCTTGACGTTCTCCCCGGCATCCAAGAGCACCGAGGCGTAGAAGTGGCGCAGCGCGTGCATGCCGTTCTCGCGAGACGCGGCGTAGGACTGGCCGCGCGCGGGGACCGGGATCACCCCGGCCGCGGCGAGGGCGGGTTTCCAGGCGTCGTCGTTGAAGGACGTCCGCCAGACGATGCCGCCCATCGGGGCGGTGAAGATCAGCTTCTTGGTCACGGCCGGACCGTCCGCCGTCTTCCAGGGCAGCGTGATCTCAACCGGCGGGAAGCGCCTCATGTGCACCCGCAGCGCGTCGGCGACCGGGCCGGGCAGCGGGACGTCCCGGAGCTTGCCGCCCTTGGGCGGGGCGAACACGGGCCTGCTCCGGCTGAGCTTGAGCTGCTGCACCACGTGCAAGGTGTCGGCGTCGAAGTCGAGCGCATCCTCGGCGACGCCGAGGATCTCGCCCTGACGGAGGCCGCAGCCGCCGCCCAGATCGACCATGGTTTGGTACCGCTCCGGCAGCGCGGCCCGCACGGCGAAGACTCGTTCCGGCATCCAGGGGACGATGAGCTTGGTGTCCACGGTCGGCGGCCGGACGGAGCGGGCGGCGCAGGGGTTCCGAGGAAGGTGGCCGTCGTCCACGGCCGCGCTGAGGGCGGCGCGCACATTGGAGTAGATCGTGCGCGCGTACGAGCCGTAGACGCCGTTCTCCTTGAGCTTCTGCACCCAGTCGCGGATGTGCGCGGGCTGGAACGATCCGAGCGGACGAGACCCCAGGTAGGGGAAGGCATGGAGCCGGAGCTGTGATTCCATCGACGCCTGAGTGTTCGGGTCGGGCGCATGCGTCACCCACTTCTCCGCGTACTGCTGGAAGGTGATCCGGGCGGCGCGAGGGTCGATGTACTGGCCCCGCGCCATGTCCGCCTCGATGTGGGAAAGCCACTGATCAGCGAGGCGTTTCTGTCGGTCGGGGAAGCTCTTGGACTTCTCCGTGCCGTCCGGACCGACGTACCGGGCGCGGTAGCGCATGCCCGTGCCGTAGCGGTCGGTCTTGATCTTGCGAGGCTTTCCGTTCGGGGCCGTCTCCGTCCGGTACCACCGATCTTGGATGTGTCCCGCCATCAGGCCGCCGCCCCATCCACCAGGGAGCTCACCCAGGCGCGCACGTCTTCGGGGTCGTAGCGAAGATGTCGGCCGACCCGGAAGCCGCGGGGGCCGATGCGCTTGCGCCGCCACTGGTAGACCGTCTCCACACTGGGCAGCTCGAACAGCTCCACCAGGTCGTCGGGCGTCAGGTAGCGGTCGGGGAGAGTACGCGCCACGGTCACCACCCCCCGTCGTCCAGAGAGGCGAGAGCCTCGCGAGCTGTCTCGCGGTTGAGCTGAAGTTCCCGTGCGATGGATGCAGCGAGGGCGGATTCGCCGGGGGTGTGGCCGTGTCCGGCGTACCGCCAGTCGGCGAGGACGAGAACCGTGTCCGGCTCGATGTCGTCGAGGCCGAGCGCTTCGCGTTCTTGCGCGGCGCGGAAGTCGGCCCGGACCTGGCGCAGCGTGGTCAGGGTCGTTGAGTACCGGCGTGACTTGGACGAGAAGTGGCCGCGGAAGCCGAGCATGTGCGCCCAGGCCCAGAGCCGCCGCTCGGGATACAGCGGATCGAGTGCCTTGCAGGCTTCGATCAGGCGACGGGCATGGTCGGGGACGCCGTTACGGTCGAGGTCGGCCAGCTCGACGATCCGCCGGTCCAGGGTGCCCGTACTCTCTGCTGCCTTGGTCGCGTACTTCGCAACGTAGGCGGCAACCGCCTGCTCCGTGATCTCCGAGCCGCCGCCAAAGGCCCGTATGGGACGGATGTCGAGCTGACGACCCCAGCGGAGAACTCGACGGGGCTCGTCGTCCACGGCGGGCACGGCGACCGAGCTGTACGGGTGGTGGGCGGCGGCGCGGATGGAGTCGGCCAGGAGCCCCGTGGTCGCCCAGGACGGCGGGGGGCTGTCGGGACCGTCCGGGCCGTCCAGCCGGACGACGGCGTGGAAGTGGATCGCCCCGCGCTTCTGGAACTCCGCGACCTTGCCGTACGACAGCCGCAGGCGGTCGGCGAGTTCCCGCTGTGTCAGTCCTGCGCGGGCGGCGATCTCACGGCGCAGCCGGTTGGCAAAGCGCCGCCAGAGATCCCCGGCGTGGTTGTTGAACAGCACAGTGCCCACGTAGTCGTACGTGCTCGGGTCGAGCGCCGCGCCGAGGGCCGGATCGTCGGCGGCGTGGTGGGCACCGCAGCGGCAGCACCCGGAGTCGGGCCGGTTGTGGACCGGGCCGAACGACGGAGCGGTGAATGTCGCGAACACCCGGGGGTGCTCCCGCACGGTGGTCGGGATGTCATGGCGGTCGTCCCCGGCCAGCCCTGCGCGTATGAGGTGGTAGGTGTCGCCCGCGTACGTCCAGGCGCAGGAGGGGCAGCGCGAGGCGCGGCGGTTGCCGCAGGCGATGCGGAGCCGCCCGCCAGGCTCGGAGGCCGTCGAGTAGCGGTGCAGCGTCTCGCCGGTCGTCTTGTCCTTGGCCAGCGTCCAGCCGGTCAGGTGGATTGGGTCGGCGCATCCTCCGGTGCGGCGGATCTGGTCCTGCCAGCGGTCGAAGCCGGGAGACCCGGCCACCCTCAGCGTGTCGGCGAGAGTGGTCGGGTCCAGGGCCGCCAGGGTGGCGGTCACTCGTCGTCCTCCTTCGCGGTGTGGGAGTCGATCCATTCCTCCGCGCAGACTTTGTGGACGGGTTTGCCCCTGTCAGAGCGGAGGGGGGTGGGCTTGGTGCAGATCACGCAGGGCTGGTCGCCGGTGTGGTCGAAGTGCTCGGGTGATCGCCAGTCGAGGAGAGCCACGACGGTCACCTCCCTGCCTGTGCGAGTACCGGGCAGGTGGTGATGCCGGTGCCTCGGCAAGCCGGGCAGCGCACGGCAATGGTGCGGAGGTGGTCACGCCGGTCACGGCCGCCGATGGTGATGGCGACGGCGGAGAAGCCGTCGCAGGCGGGGCAGCGGCGCGCGGGCGGGGTGTGCTCGGGCATGATGGTGGTTCCTTCCGGTTGTTGGATCGGGTAGGGGCTTGGGCCGTCCGGGCGGCGGAGACTTGGCGGTTTCAGGGCCGCCCGGAGGGCCGGTCAGCGACGGCGGGGGCCGTTGACGGTGGAGCGCACGGCGTCGGCGCAGACCGCCACGGACACGGCGGTGATGGCGACTGCGAGCAGGAGCGAGACCAGGACCGCGCCGACGACGAGCACGACCGCGGCAGCGCCGCCGACCACGATTAGGAGGCCGGTCGGAGTGAGCCGGAGGGTCGGGCCCGACGCCGGAGCGGGCGGGGCGGCGGCCGGTGTGTGTTGCTGGCAGGCGCACGGCGCGGGCAGCGGGCTGGAGTGCTGTTCGACGGCGGTCGGCTCGACGATGCGCGGCACGATGCCGGTCGGCAGCGGGTTGGCGGGGATCTTCGGGCGCAGCATCAGGGTTCTCCCTTCAGCGATCGGTGATGGCGTCGTCGATGAACGGGGCGAACAGGCTGTCCGCGAGGAGGTAGCCGCCCAGGAGGAGCAGGGCGACTAGCCACCACGGCGGGCGGTAGTGCTTGACGGCGAGTGCG
Source organism: Streptomyces chengmaiensis (assembly GCF_029846775.1). NCBI lineage: Bacteria > Bacillati > Actinomycetota > Actinomycetes > Kitasatosporales > Streptomycetaceae > Streptomyces > Streptomyces chengmaiensis. The sequence goes on along the minus strand of NZ_JARWBG010000012.1, from coordinate 120,147 downwards.
CCGACGGCGGCGAGGGCGAGCCAGAGCGGGACATTCATGGCGTTGTCTCCTCAGCGGACCTTGCAGCGGTGTGTGCGGGCGGCGAGCTGGGCGGCGGACTGGCTGGAGTAGTCGGCGGACCAGCCGCAGCGGTCGTTGGTGCACACCGCGGCGTGCTTGGTGTGGCCGTGGCGGTTGCGGTGCGTTCCGAGCTGCACCGGTCCGATCCGCATGACGGAGTGGAAGAAGTCGCGAGCGGGCATGGTCGGATCTCCTTGTCTGATCAGGCGAGTTGCGCGGCGATCGCGTCGGCCATCGGCGCGGGCACGCCGAGGCGGGCGCGCAGGGTGTCGGTGTCGATCGGGCTGCCCGTACGGGCCTGGTGCTCGGCCGCGACCTTGCGCGCGTGGGTCACGAGCGCGGCCGGGACGGTCGGAGCCTCGGGCAGTGCGGGCGACGCATCAGGTGCGGTCATGGCGTCTGGCTCAGCCGGTGCGGGTGCCGGCGGAACCGGCCCCCGGTCGACGGCGGCCGGGGCATGCGCGAGCAGCGTGCCGCCGAGGAAGGCGAGCGCGGGCCATCCGGCGACGAGGAACCGCAGCCAGGCGGGAGGCTGGTCGAGGTCGAGGAACCCGGCGGTCGCAACGTTCGCCCCGAGCGAGGCGGCGAGCGCGACCAGGAACCACGACCAGGCGAGTGCCGGAGCCTGCCCGCTGCGCAGCCGCCGCCAGGAGACGACCAGCAGCAGATCGACGCTGACCGGGTAGGCCCACGCCTTCCAGCCGTCTTGTCCGGCTGCTTCGGCGAGGTCGTGCAGGTGGGCGAAGGACAGCGCTCCGGCGATCACGGCTTGGACCAGTACGGCGTCCGGTCGGACCGAGCGGTTCACGATCGCTTCACCTCCTTCAGGATTGGGTGCACCGGCCGGGCAGGACGCCAGGTCACGGCCCGGCCAGTGGCACACATCGGGGTGGTCAGGCGGTACCGGTGCCGAAGCAGGTCAGGCACAGGGCCGTCTGCTGATCACCGGTCTCGCGGGGCTTGCGGGACTTGCCGACGCGCACGGTCTCGGCGATCTCGCCTGTGCCGTTGCAGTCGCCGCACTTGGGAGTGCGCTTACGTGCGGTGGTCTTCCGCGTGGTCACGGCGGTCACCGCGCCTGTGTGGTGTCGGACTGGGCAGCGGCGTAGGTCTCCAGGGCGGCGAGGTAGTCAGCCGTCGCGGCAGCCAGCGCCTTGGCAAAGGCCAGGTGGTCGGCGATGGGCACGCAGTCGAAGGCCGACACGCTCAGCGAGCAGCCGTTGCCGTCCAGGGCGAGGATCGGGGCGCGCTTGGTTCCGTAGTCGTGCAGGTGAACCCTTGTGTCGGCGTCGCCGTAGAAGGACATGATGGCGGACATCGCAGGCGTCTCCTTTCTGGAATCGGGCATGGCTCGGGTAGGGACCTGGCGCGAAGCGGTCGCGCCGACCAGCAGTGCGGAGGGACTCAGGCTGTTGCAGACTCGACAGCCACAGCGTCCGGCGCGTGGAGCGGCTTTGGCGGGACGGCGGGTGTGAGCACGGGGCGGAACGGGGCCAGTTCGGGCACGTCCGGGGTGAGATGGGCGTGCCGGTTGCAGACGTTGACGGCCTGCCGGAGCGTCGTGAACGGGGTCCGGGTGCGGGCCCAGCCGATCGAGTCGGCGACCACGGCGACGCCGGGCATCTCCCGAGGGATCTGAATCGCGGCGAGGACGGCGTCCGGGGCGATATCGCCGAAGGCCATATTGGCGCTCGTCTCGTCGTTGACGCGGTGCGCGGTCCGGCCGGTGAGCTGGGCGCGCAGCATCGTGATGCCCTTGCCGAGCTCGGAGCCGAAGCGCTGCCCGCACACCTCTACGTAGATCCCGGCGGCGCGGCCGAGCTGCGCGAGGCGGACCAGGGCCGTGATGATCCGGTCCCGGCGTTTCTCCTCTTCCTTCGTGGTGAACAGGGCGAGTTCAGCGACTTCATCGATCAGCAGCACGATCGGCACGGGCCGCAGATGCTCGGGAAGGTCGAAGATGTCGGCGGCGATATCGGCGTCCGGGATGTCCACGCTGATCTGCTGCTCACGCCGGATCAGCCGGTAGATGCCAGCCATGCGTTCGGCCAGGGCATCCAGGAGTTCGGCGGCGCTGTCAGGGTCCTCAGCCAGCGCGCTGAACCGGCGAGCCAGCGGCCCCAGCTCCATGCCCTGCTTGCAGTCGATCCCCGCCAGGGCGACCGGCTGCCGGGCCAGCTCCGCGACCAGCCGACGCTGATAGACCGACTTGCCCGACTGGGTGGCCCCGATGTTCAAGGCGTGCGGCACAGTCCGGTAGTCGCGGTAGAGGACCGCGCCGTCATCGCGCAGCGCAACCGCCACCCGCAGCGGCCCCGCCTCGGTCTTGGCGGGCATCTGCACCCGCTTGAGCACGTCGTAGCCCGTCATACGCAGCTCCACCACGCCAGACTTGACCTCACGGGCCGTGACCGCGTACATCCCGAACGAGTGACGGAGCCGATCACACGAGGCAGCGAAGTCGAAGGCATCCTGACCGGGCCGCAACTTCACTCGCAACACCAGGCCCGTGCGCGTCGGCCGTATCCGCAGGACGCGCGGGGCGCGGGACTCCGGGGCCGGACGCCCCGCCATCCGAGCCAGCGTGAGCCGGAACCGGGACGGCGGGACGGTCAGCCCACAGGCGTCCATCACGGACGCGTAGCGCACCGACACCCGCAGGACAGCGAGCGCGACCCCGAAGGCCAGCCAGTACCAGGCCGGACGTCGCCACCGCAGGATGAGCGCGGCAGCGACGACCAGCAGCGCGACGACGAGGACGGTCGTCATGTCAGGCAGCCTTCGGCTTCGCAGGCGCGGCGGCGAGCGAGGTCACGGCGGCGGCGCGGAAGCTGATCCCGTGCCGCTTCTGGCCGTTGAACTCGTTCTCCCAGGGCCGGGCAACCAGACCGGTCAGGGCAACCGGGGTGCCCATCGTCAGCTCACCGGACACGTCCGGCTCGGCCACGGTCACACTGATCACCTCAGCGTTCCCGTTCATCACAAACAGGACGTCCACGGTCACGAGCGGAGCACCGCTTTCGGCGTCCGTGGCGATGACGCCGTTCCTCTTGTCGCGCATCTTCGCCTGCGCGGGCTGGGCGACCATCACGGTCGCGGCACTGGTGTCGACAGGGATCTGACGCATCCTCTGATCTCCTGAATCTATGGGGAGTTGAACGCACTCTGCGTTCGTCAGTGAGACCAGGAGACCGCCAGATGTGGTGGACGCATCACGGTCCGTATGGACCTTTAGGGACGTCTGAGCTATCGTCAGAACGTCCCAGCGTCCCCCAGGGAAGGGAACGTCATGGCGAACGACCGTCTGCGCGCCGCGATTTCCGCGAAGGGCGAGAGCATCCAGTCCGTAGCGCAGCACGTAGGGGTGGACCCCAAGAGCGTAGAGCGCTGGATCTCTCGGGACCGCACTCCGCATCGTGGGCATCGCTGGAAGGCTGCAAGCTTCCTCGGGGTCGATGAGGTCTACCTCTGGCCCGCCGTCGAGAAGCAGGCCGAGGCCGCCAGCTCCTCAGAGCTCATCACGTACTACCCGCACCGGGGCGCGGTCCCGGCGTCACTCTGGTCATCGCTGATCGACAAGGCGTCGAGCCAGGTCGAGATCCTCGTGTACGCGGGCCTGTTCCTCTTCGACGGACACCCGGACCTCCCCGACCAGCTCACGCAAAAGGCCAAGGACGGGGCGCAGGTCCGCATCCTGCTCGGCGACCCGGACTCCGAGATGGTGCGCCAGCGCGGCGAGGAGGAAGGCATCGGCGGCGACCTTGCCGCACGGGCCAGGATCACCCGCCGCTACCTCGAACCGGCCATGGGGAACCCAGGCGTAGAGGTCCGGCTCCACGACACGATCCTCTACAACTCGATCTACCGATTCGACGAAGACGTACTGGTCAACCCGCACGTACTCGGAGCACCGGCCGGACAGAATCCGGTCCTGCACTTCCGCTACCTCCCCGGCGCCCGCACCTTCCGGCACTACATGCGGAGCTTTGACTACGCCTGGGAGCGCGGCACGCCCGCGTAACCCGAACGCCAGACCGGCGTGCGAGCCTTGAGGCATGGCCCGCATCGACTACTTCAACGACCCCAACGCCCCGAAGGCGAACAGCATCGTCCCTTCCGTGACTGCGGTCGCGCTCAATGAGGCCGGGGAAGTCCTGCTCATCCACAAGACCGACAACGACCTGTGGGCACTGCCCGGCGGCGGCGTGGACGTCGGCGAGTCGGCCCCGGCCGCTGCGGTGCGCGAAACGAAGGAAGAAACCGGGTTTGACGTCGAGGTGACCGGACTGGTCGGCCTCTACACCAACCCAGCGCACGTCATGGCGTACGACGACGGTGAGGTCCGCCAACAGTTCTCGATCTGCTTCCGGGCGCGGATCACCGGGGGAACGCTGCGCACCAGCAGCGAGAGCAAGGAAGTCGCCTTTGTGCACCCGAGCAGGCTGCACGAGCTGAACATCCACCCGTCCATGCAGATGCGGATTGACCACGGCCTGTCAGGCGAGACGGAACCCTACGTCGGCTGACCGCCCAGGCGGGCATACGTCCGCTCGACGGCGGCGGCGAGGTACGGCCGTGCCTTGCTGATCGCGGTATGAACGTCGCTCCCTTCCGGGTAGCGATCCAAGATCTCGTCAATGCGCCGATCAAACGCGAAGCGCTGCCCGGCGGGCCCGGTCGTCATATCGGCACAGATCAGCGCGTCCAGCACGGGGGAGTCCTCCCGCTCGAACTCCGCCAGCTCCTTCGTGAGCCCGCGCTGCTCCGCCTCGTACACCGCGCCAGAGTGATGCGCCACCAGCCGTACGAGCCGGTCAGGAGCTCCGAGCGCTGCCAAGTGCCGCGCACCGTCGAGCGGGTGAAACCCGGTTGCGCGGAGCTCTGGGGCATAGCCGATGTCATGCAGCCAGGCAGAGGACACGAGCAGATCCCGTTCACCCTCGGGGAGAGCCTGCGCAATCTCGCGAGCGCGAGCGGCGACGGCTTGCGTGTGCAGCCAGCGATTCCCGAGGGACGGCAACAACGACTCGGCGAGCTCCGCCGCTCCATGGGGTGTGTCCAGCGCAGGGGGCATGAACGGCACCGTAACCCAGTGGACCAGCCCGCTGACAGCCCGGCACGAGCCCATCCACACACGCAGTGCGGACCAACTTTCTCTACCTCATCAAGGCGGCTCGCTCCGCTCGCCGCGCGCGGCCCCGGCTCCAGCGCCGGGCCCCGACGCTCCTGTCTCCGCCCCGCTCCGGGCCCCGGCTCCGCCGGCCGCGCGGCTGGAGCGAGCACACCTGATGCCGTGCGTGGTAGCCCGCTGTGGCTGGGGTGGTCGGCTCCACTGCTTTAGGCAGCCACCATGGGGCGAGCCTCGAAGATCATGGCCCCAACGTCGTGCTTTACGGGCAGGTCCACAGACTGCCCGACTCGCCGGAAGCTTACGGGGCCATGATCTCTCGCCCCATGGCAGCTCCCGCCCAAAGCCGCTCTGCCGACCTCTTCGATGGTCTGCGACTACCGTCTCTCAGGGCTTCGGGAAGCAGACCGGGCAGCCTACTAGGCGATGTGGTTTACATTGCCTCTGTTCCGTTACCGCTGCTTTCCTTAGGCCGGATTTAGGCTTTCCTGTAGGCTTGGGCTTTGGTTTCGAATTCCCTGAACTCGACTCCATCTCCATCGTCGCCTTTCGCTAGGGCTTTCGGCTGAGAATCCAAGCTATGAGCGCCCAAGCCACTTGAATGAATGCACATGTGCATACAATTCCCAGGGCTGCCCAGCGCAAGGGTGCCTCCCCGTCGGAGTTCGGTGGAGCGACTGTCAGTCCAACACCCACGGCCAGCACGGCAATTCCAGTGTGGTAGGCAATCTCGGCTCTACTCTCCCACTTGCGCCAAGACTTGAAGTCTTGCTCCTGCATGCTCCTCAAGTGATCCTCTTCCCACCCCTCCCACGGCTGTGGGCGCCAATCTGTGAGCGTCTGGTAGGAGTAGACATATGCGCGCGCCCAAAACCCGCACTGGACACAAGCCACTAGGCTAATTGCGGCCAAGCTCAACAAGAGAATCGACCAGCCGGGCCAACGAATGGAATCAGGAGCCTGGGCAATCACGCCAATGAGCGCAATTGAGAAACCAGCCAGGAGCGCGGCAGCGCCGCCGGTCATCGATTCACGGGCCGCAGTGATGCCAAGAGGAGCCGGTTGCTCCCAATAGCGTCGCTGTGGTGACGGCTGGTTCATTACTGTCTCCCACGCCAACTAGCGGAGATGTACCCCTCTTTCCATGGTGATCCCGAACTGGAAGCTCAGCAATTGGAGGACATCGGTCTGCCGTCAGTTTGGAGGCAGGCAGGTAGCGCCGTACAGCAGCTCAGTACCGCAACCGCAGCACCTGTCCCCGTCCGGTAGCGGTCCCCTAGGACCGTGCAGCGAACGGTATGACCGTCGCTGACCGGTCCGGCTAGAGCTACGGATCAGAAGGTCGCGGATCGCGGGCGGCCTCACGGCTGGGCCGTCTCTGGGCCGTCCGAAGCCGCTCGACACCGGCAGACAACGACCAACGACGACCAGTCAGGCGATCGTGACCAGGCCCCGGAGCTGCAAAAACGCAGGTCGCCAAGATCCCTCGTAAGACCCAGGGCAAGAAGAAGTAACGCCGAACGATCAAGCCCCCTACCTGCGGGTCCCCCGCGGGCAGGGGGCTTTGTCGCACCTCGGCCCTTGCGGGTCGCACCTCGGCCCTTGCGGGTCGGGCCTCGGCCCTTGCGGGTCGGGCCTCGGGCCTTGTGGGTCGGGCCTCGGGCCTCTGCCGGGCCCCGCAAGGGCAGGCCGCCCTCTGTGCGGGGCGGCGACGCCTGCGACATGCGAGGGACGCGGACGGTTCCTACGGTGGAAGGGCAAGCGCCGACACGGAAAGGCCCGCCGTGCTCAGCCGGCCGCAGGTGTCGGCCCCGCAAGCACCGGAAGGAAGTCCGGAGATGGCCACCACGTCAGACACGCCTGTTCTCGACACTCTCGCCGCGATGACAGTCGACTCGCTCGAGCGCTGTGGTCTGGACGAGGGGACGCTCATTCTCACCCGCATCGCCGCACTCGCGGCCATGGATGCCCCGGCGATCTCCTACCTCGCCCATGTCGACCCCGCTCTCAAGGCCAACCTGACGGCCGAGCAGCTGCAGGACGTCCTCGTCGCCATCGCCCCCGTGGTGGGCACGGCACGCGTCATGTCCGCCGCCGGGCACATCACCAAGGCGCTGGGGTTCGCGGTCGCGGTGGCGGAGACCGAGGCCGAAGCGATGGCGGAGGCCGGAGCCCAGAGCCGGAGCAAGGCCTGAAACGGACCCGCCCCCGGCACGCGCCGAGTCCATGGGCGTCGAGCCGTTCGAACGGCGGAAGTCGTCATAACCCAGCGGCGGAAGCCGTCATAACGCAGCAAGGCCCCGTCCGTCATCGGACGGGGCCCGGCTGCGTCAAACGGCTGGGGCGGCGGGCGACGCCGCTGTGGCGGCGCTCCCTAACCGCAGCCGCCGCCGCACTGGCACGGGCCGCCCGACTGGCAGCCGCAGCCGCAGCCCGAGCCGCAGCCGCAGGCGCCGAGGACGGGCAGGAACGCCGCGTCACGGGGGGTGTCGGGGGTGTCGTGCCGGGGGTCGGAGATGGGGGACTCGGCCATGGGTGCCTCCTCGTCGGCGTACCGGACGTGCCGCCTCTGCCCCATTCCATGCCCACTCCGGCGGGCGCATCAACAGCGCACCGCCGCATCCGGGGCTTGCGGAGCTACGGGCCCTCGACCGCCGGTGCAGGTCGAGGGCTACGCGCCCTCGACCTGCACCGGCGGCTGGATCTCGTCCGCGTGCTCGCCTGTGACCAGGTAGACGACGCGCTTGGCGACGGCCACCGCGTGGTCCGCGAAGCGCTCGTAGTAGCGGCCGAGCAGCGTCACATCCACGGCCGTCTCGATGCCGTGCTTCCAGCGGTCGTCCATCAGGTGCTGGAACAGCGTGCGGTGCAGCAGGTCCATCTCGTCGTCGTCCTGCTCGAGCTGCATCGCGAGATCGACGTCCTTGGTGATGATGACCTCTGCCGACTTCGCCATCAGGCGCTGCGCCAGCTGCCCCATCTGCAGCAGCGTGGCGTGCAGGTCGTTCGGGACGACCTTCTCCGGGAAGCGCAGCCGGGCCAGCTTGGCCACATGCTGGGCCAGGTCGCCCGAGCGCTCCAGGTCCGCGCTCATCCGCAGCGACGTCACCACGATCCGCAGATCCGTGGCAACCGGCTGCTGCCGCGCCAGCAGGGCTATGGCCCGGGCCTCCAGGTCGTGCTGGAGGTCGTCGACCTTCTGGTCCCCGGCGATCACGCTCTCGGCGAGCTTGAGGTCGGCGTCGAGCATGGCCGTCGTGGCGCGCCCGATCGCCGATCCGACCAGCCGGGCCATCTCGACCAGGCCCTCGCCGATCGAGTCCAGTTCCTCGTGGTACGCGTCGCGCATGGTGTCCTCTCTGCGGATACGGCCTGCCTCGGTACGGCCTGCGGCCCTCTTGTACGACCCCTCGATACGACCGGAACGACCGAAACGACAGGGGTCGGGCGGGGGTCGGGCGAAGGTCGGAAGGGGGTCGCCCCCCTCCACGATTCCACGTTCTGTCCGGAACGCGTCCTGCTTCGGCACCCCAAGTGAACCAGCTCCGTCCCCTCGGTGAACTCTGAGCGACGAGTGTTCGAGCCGCCGCTCGTTTGGCTGGGAGCATGTCCGGAGCCCCGCATAACCTGGATGCATGGACGTGAACGCGGCGGTCGCCGCAGCGGCAGCGATCGCCGGGCTGTGCACCGGTGTCATCGCCATGCTGGCGTTCCGCTGGAGCGAGCGCGACCAGGCGCGGCCCACCCGCTCCTCCCAGCGCGCCGACCTGCATGCGGCGCTGCCGCCCGGCGTCGACACGGTGCTGTCCGTCCTCCGCTCCTCCGCGGTCGTCCTCGACGAGAGCGACTCCGTCGTCAAGGCGAGCTCCGCGGCGTACGCCCTCGGGTTGGTCCGCGGCGGGAAGCTCGCCGTGGAGCCGATGCTGCACATGGCCCGCGACACCCGCCGCGACGGAGAGATACGGCAGGTGGAGCTGGATCTGCCCCGGCGCGGCACCGGCCGCGGCGAGGCGCTCGCCGTCTCCGCCCGAGTCGCCCCCCTCGGCTCCCGCCTCGTCCTGCTGCTGGTCGAGGACCTCACCGAGGCCCGCCGCATAGAAGCGGTGCGACGCGACTTCGTGGCGAACGTCAGCCATGAGCTGAAGACCCCCGTGGGTGCGCTCTCCCTGCTCTCCGAGGCCGTCATGGACGCCGCGGACGACCCCGCGGCGGTCACCCGCTTCGCCGGCCGGATGCAGATCGAGGCGACCCGCCTCACCAACCTCGTACAGGAGCTCATCGACCTGTCCCGGGTGCAGAACGACGACCCGCTGCAGGACGCGGAGCCGGTACGGGTGGACGAGCTGGTCGCCGAGGCGATCGACCGCTCCCGCCACGCCGCCTCCACCAAGCAGATCACCATGGCCGCCGGGGGAGCCGCGGATCTGTATCTCTGGGGCAACCGGGGGCAGCTCGCCGCCGCGCTGGGCAATCTCGTCGAGAACGCCGTCAACTACTCCCCGGCCCGCACGCGCGTCGGCATCGCCGCTCGCCGCGTCGCCGCGCCCGGGGGAGACCTCATCGAGATCGCGGTCACCGACCAGGGCATCGGCATCTCCGAGAAGGACCGGGAGCGGATCTTCGAGCGGTTCTACCGCGTCGACCCCGCCCGCTCCCGCGCCACCGGAGGCACCGGCCTGGGACTGGCCATCGTCAAGCACGTGGCCGCCTCGCACGGCGGGGAGGTCACGGTGTGGAGCTCCGAGGGACAGGGCTCCACCTTCACCCTGCGGCTTCCCGAAGCCGGGGCCGTACGGGACCGTCCCGCCGGCGGGACGGGCGGACGCGGGCACTCCCGCACCGGCGACGATCACCGGACCGCCGGCGCCGCCATGGCCGCCGGCTTCGCCGGCGCCGCCACGACCACCACCGATCCGAACACTGAGATTCCTGCCCCGGAGGTCCTTCCGTGACCCGAGTGCTCGTCGTCGAGGATGAGGAATCCTTCAGCGACGCCCTTTCCTACATGCTCCGCAAGGAGGGCTTCGAGGTCGCGGTGGCGACCACGGGGCCCGAGGGACTCGACGAGTTCGAGCGCAATGGCGCCGACCTCGTCCTCCTCGACCTGATGCTGCCCGGGCTGCCCGGCACGGAGGTGTGCCGCCAGCTGCGCGGCCGCTCGAACGTCCCCGTCATCATGGTGACCGCCAAGGACAGCGAGATCGACAAGGTCGTCGGGCTGGAGATAGGAGCCGACGACTATGTCACCAAGCCCTTCTCCTCGCGGGAGCTGGTCGCCCGCATCCGGGCGGTGCTGCGCCGCCGCGGCGAGCCGGAGGAGGTCGCCCCGGCGGCCCTGGAGGCCGGCCCCGTCCGCATGGATGTGGACCGCCATGTCGTCACGGTCGCGGGCGGCAAGGTCGACCTCCCGCTGAAGGAGTTCGACCTGCTGGAGATGCTGCTCCGCAACGCGGGCCGGGTGCTGACCCGGATGCAGCTGATCGACCGTGTCTGGGGCGCGGACTACGTGGGCGACACCAAGACGCTCGACGTCCACGTCAAGCGGCTGCGCGCCAAGATCGAGCCGGATCCGGGCGCGCCGCGCTATCTGGTGACGGTGCGCGGCCTGGGCTACAAGTTCGAGCCGTAGGCCGGTCGACCGCCTCTGTGCGTGGGCGAGGGGCCGTCCGCCGGTGGTCCGGCAGGCGGCCCCTCGTCCGTACGCGCAGGCCTGACGTACGTCCGGCTCAGTGGCCCGCGTCCTGGGACGCCGAGGAGGCGTCCGACGGCGTCGCCTCGCCGCCCGCCGCGCCTGCGGGAGTGCCGGTCGGCGTGTTCGTCGGCGTCCCGGTCGGGCTGCCGGTCGGCGACTGCTCGGGTGACTCCTCCGGCGACTCTTCCGGCGACTCCTCCGGGGCCGACGGCAGCGAGCTGGGGCCGAACTTCTTGTAGTAGTTCTCGGCCGGGACGACGAACGCCCGCAGCGTCACATCGCCGGTCTCGCTGAAGCGGAAGACGACGTCCAGCACATCGCCGTCACTGGCGGCCTTCAGGCCCTCGTCGATGACCGCGGAGGCGTTGCCCTCGCCCCCGAGGACGATGGAGCCGCCCGCCGGGACGGTCAGCGGACCCGAGCCGCCCGCCGGGCTCAGCTCGGCCTCGACGCCGGGCCCCGGCACAGTGATCGACTCGAGGGTCTCGTCCTCCCGGCCGTCGTTGAAGATCGTCGCCGAGACGACGGCCGGACCCTCCGCGCCCTCGGTCGGCTGGGTGATCACCACCCCGTTCTGGATCTTCAGGTTGTCCACCGCGGTCGCGGCGTTGTCGGGCCTGATGCCGAGGGTCTGCGCGTCTTTCCCCGCCCCGCATGCGGCAAGCGAGGCGATCGAGAACACGAGGGCAGTGGCGGCGAGGGCGCCGCGTCGAAGGCTGCTGCTCACGGCGGCGGCATCTCCTTGGCGTACGGACTGGCTACGGTTCGGGTAAATCGGCTGAAAACAACTAAGGGTGCGTCAGCCCGGCTTAGGTTACCGAGCCTGCCTCCCCGCCCGGCACCCGACCCGCCTCTACGTCGGCGGGGGCGGACCCGCGGGGCGCCGGCCGCCCTGTCCGGGGCCTTCGGGTTCTGTGTGCACCGCTCCGGAGGCGGTCGGCGATCACGCGGTCAGGCAGTTCGTTCACATAACCGCGGTGATCTTGAAGTGATCAATTCTCCGGACCGTCATATATTCCTCGCCGAATATCCGCCGGCAAACTCCCCTCCGCCGTCGTTGATCAATTCCGGCGTCGGGGCGGAGGGGGTCCGGACGGGTGGCCGAGGGCCGAACGGAGTACGGGAAGTTCACCGCGTAGAACCCGGCAAATCGGGACGTTCGGCCTCTCCGGAGGGCGCTGTGGCCGCTGTAACCGGTGCGTTTCCGTGCGCTCGCACAGCCGCTCCCACCTGCGAATACCCCCCTCCGGAAGCCCTCCGCAGCACGTTCCTGTCGCTGTTGTCAAGCCCCGAGATATGCCCTGACCTGCGAAAACGCCATTCAGAAGAAGCCGTTCTCGTGTTACTCTGGATAGCCACGGAAGGGGTACCTGTCACATGACGTTCAAGGTTGGCGACACCGTGGTCTATCCCCATCACGGGGCCGCGCTGATCGAGGCCATCGAAACTCGTCAGATCAAAGGCGTGGACAAGACCTACTTGGTGCTCAAGGTCGCCCAGGGCGACTTGACGGTTCGCGTGCCAGCGGACAATGCGGAGTTCGTCGGCGTACGCGATGTGGTCGGTCAGGACGGACTGGACCGGGTCTTCGAGGTGCTGCGCGCGCCGTACGCGGAAGAGCCCACGAACTGGTCCCGCCGCTACAAGGCAAATCTCGAGAAGCTCGCCTCCGGCGACGTCATCAAGGTCGCCGAAGTGGTGCGCGATCTCTGGCGTCGTGAGCGCGAGCGCGGGCTCTCCGCAGGTGAGAAGCGGATGCTCGCCAAGGCGCGACAGATTCTCGTCAGCGAGCTCGCCCTCGCGGAGAACACCAACGAAGACAAGGCCGAGGCTCTCCTCGACGAGGTACTCGCATCCTGACCACGCCGCTGACGCACCTGATGCACGCTGCACCGGACGTGTGAATGAAACTGCCGCGGTGCCCGCTGACGCTCTGCCCGACCACCGTGCCCGGCCCGGCATTCCGTGCCTGACATCGTGTGGCGGCAGTCCCCGTCGCCGGGCGCTGCGGCATGTTCGGCGGCATATGCGCCACTGCGTCGCCGCTGCGGCGTGCTCCCGCGCCCCTACACGCCCGTCGTGCTCCACCCCACTGGACCCCACTGGTGTGCCGGGCCCGGGCGGCTGGCGGAGACCAGTGGTCACGGAAGGGTCCGGTCACGGCGTCAGCGCCCGGCACTCCCCGGGTCCCTCGACCCGAGGCGTCCCCAGTGGCCATACCCATATCGGCCAAGGAAACAAACCTGCCGGAGTGCAACCGATGCCTGACGAGTCTGACGAATCGCGCCCTCGGCGCACCGCCGCGGTCATCCCCGCGGCAGGTCGCGGCGTACGCCTCGGCCCCGGCGCGCCGAAGGCCCTGCGCACCCTCAACGGCACCCCGATGCTGATCCACGCCGTGCGCGCCATGGCGGCCTCCCGGGCCGTCTCGCTCGTCGTCGTGGTCGCTCCGCCCGAGGGCGCGGGCGAGGTGAAGAACCTCCTCGACGCCCACGCCCTCCCCGAGCGCACGGACTATCTGGTCGTGCCGGGCGGCGACACCCGCCAGGAGTCGGTGCGGGCCGGTCTCGGCGCCCTTCCCGAAGGCATCGGCATCGTCCTCGTCCATGACGCCGCCCGCCCGCTGGTGCCCGTCGACACCGTCGACGCGGTCGTCGAGGCGGTGCGGGGCGGGGCCCCGGCCGTCGTCCCGGCGCTGCCCCTGGCCGACACCGTCAAGGAGGTCGAGCCCGGCGCCAAGGGTGAGCCGGAGCCGGTTCTGGCCACCCCGGAGCGCTCCCGGCTCCGCGCCGTGCAGACGCCGCAGGGGTTCGATCGAGCCACTCTCGTACGCGCGCACGAGGCCGTCGAGGTGAGCGGCGAGGGCGCCACCGACGACGCCGGCATGGTCGAGCGGCTCGGCGCACCGGTCGTGGTCGTGCCCGGCCATGAGGAGGCTTTCAAGGTGACCCGTCCCCTCGACCTCGTACTCGCCGAAGCGGTGCTCGCACGCAGGAGGGCCACCGATGGCTTCTGACGCTCCCCTGACGACTCCTGCCACCCCCACACCTGCGCCCGCGCCCCTGCCCATGCCGCTGCCCCGCATCGGCGTCGGCACCGATGTGCACGCCTTCGAGCAGGGCCGCGAACTGTGGTGCGCGGGCCTGCTGTGGGAGGACTCCGACGGCTACGGCCTCGCCGGGCACTCCGACGGCGACGTCGCCGCCCACGCCGCCTGCGACGCGCTGTTCTCCGCCGCCGGCGTCGGCGACCTGGGCGCCCACTTCGGCACCGGACGCCCCGAGTGGTCCGGCGCGTCGGGCGTCACCCTCCTGGCGGAGGCGGCGCGGATCGTGCGCGCCGAGGGCTTCAGGATCGGCAATGTCGCCATCCAGGTGATCGGCGTACGCCCGAAGATCGGCAAGCGCCGCGACGAGGCGCAGAAGGCCCTCTCGGCGGCGGCGGGCGCGCCCGTGTCCGTCTCGGGCACCACGACGGACGGGCTCGGCCTCACCGGGCGCGGCGAGGGCCTGGCGGCGATCGCGACGGCCCTGCTCGTACGGGCCGACGCGCCCGCGTAGCCGGGGTCCCGCCCGCAGCTCAAAAGCGACACTCTGCGACACCGAGTGAAATAACCCCCTGAAGGGGAGCGTTGGGCGAGGATCTGACTACCAGCCGTCGTACGAAAGGCCGCCATGTCTGCCCAGCTCTCCGACCAGGTCAAGGCGCTGCTCGACACCCCCGTCTTCGTCAACATCGCCACCATCCAGCCCGACGGCAGCCCCCAGGTATCCCCGGTGTGGGTGAAGCGGGACGGCGACGACGTGCTGTTCTCCACCACCGTCGGCCGCCGCAAGGAGAAGAACCTGCGCCGCGACCCGCGGGTGACGGTGCTGCTCCAGCCCTTCGATTCCCCTTACACATACGCCGAGATCCGCGGCACGGCCACGCTCACCACCGAGGGCGGGCCGGAGCTGATCGACGAGCTGTCTCTCAAGTACGCGGGGAAGAAGTACGGGGAGTTCAACCCGGACTCCGTCCACGACGCCCAGCGCGTCGTCGTCCGCATCACCCCGCGCAAGGTCGTCGGCAGTCTCTGAGCCGGTCTCCGCCGGGTCGGGGCGGGAGCGGGTCGGGGCGGGAGCGGGCGGCGCAGGGCACTCGTCCGCGCCCACTACCCTTGATGCGTGACCATTCGCCTGTACGACACCAGCGCCCGGCAGATCCGCGACTTCACCCCGCTCGTGCCGGGCTGTGTCTCGATCTACCTGTGCGGCGCCACCGTGCAGGCCGCCCCGCACATCGGCCACATCCGCTCCGGTCTGAACTTCGACATCATGCGCCGCTGGTTCGCCTACCGCGGCTACGACGTGACGTTCATCCGCAATGTGACCGACATCGACGACAAGATCATCGCCAAGTCCGCCGACCAGGGCCGTCCCTGGTGGGCGATCGGATACGACAACGAGCGCGCGTTCAACGACGGCTACGAGGCGCTGGGCTGCCTGCCGCCCAGTTACGAGCCCCGCGCGACCGGCCACATCACCGAGATGGTCGAGATGATGCGCGGGCTCATCGAGCGCGGCCACGCGTACGAGGCCCACGGCAACGTCTACTTCGACGTCCGCTCCTTCCCGGGCTACCTCCAGCTCTCCAACCAGGAGCTGGAGAACCTCCAGCAGCCGTCCGGGGCCGGCGAGACCGGCAAGCGTGACCCGCGCGACTTCGCCATGTGGAAGGCCGCCAAACCCGGCGAGCCGAGCTGGGAGACCCCCTGGGGCCGCGGCCGCCCCGGCTGGCACCTGGAGTGCTCGGCGATGGCCCACAAGTACCTGGGCTCCGCCTTCGACATCCACGGCGGCGGCCTCGACCTCGTCTTCCCGCACCACGAGAACGAGATCGCGCAGGCCAAGGCGTACGGCGACGACTTCGCCTCGTACTGGGTGCACAACGCCTGGGTGACGATGAGCGGCGAGAAGATGTCCAAGTCGCTGGGCAACTCGGTGCTCGTCTCCGAGATGACCAAGCGCTGGCGGCCCATCGTGCTGCGCTACTACCTGGGCACCCCGCACTACCGGTCGATGATCGAGTACAGCGAGGAGGCGCTGCGCGAGGCGGAGTCCGCGTTCGCGCGGATCGAGGGCTTCATCCAGCGCGTGATCGAGAAGGCGGGGAAGGCCGGACCGGTCGAGCCGGCCGCCGAGGTGCCGGCCGCCTTCGCCGAGGCGATGGACGACGACCTGGGCGTCCCGCAGGCGCTCGCCGTCATCCACACCACCGTCCGCCAGGGCAACAGCGCACTGGCCGCCGACGACAAGGAATCCGCGGTCGCCCGGCTGGCGGAGCTGCGCGCGATGCTCGGCGTCCTCGGGCTCGACCCGCTCGGGACGCATTGGGCGGGCGAGGCGGAGCGCGGCGAAGATCTCCACGGCGTCGTCGACACCCTCGTACGGATGGTGCTCCAGCAGCGGGAGGCCGCCCGTCTCCGCAAGGACTGGGCGACGGCCGATGCGATCCGCGACCAGCTGAACCAGTCCGGACTGGTCATCGAGGACAGCCCGGAGGGCCCGCGCTGGACGCTGGGCCCACGCTGAGGCGGCGCTGACCTGCGAGAGTGTGCCGCCCGTGGATTTGGGCGGCACACTTTCACTGACGTCCGCGCAAGCGGGGTCCCGCACCGCGGGTCTTCACGACTCTTCACGAGCTTCGAGGAACAAGGAATCAGGTAGGTCATGGCCGGGAACAGCCAGCGCAGGAACCGCCGCACGTCCAACAAGAAGGGCGCGCAGGTCGGCAGCGGTGGCAAGCGACGCCGCAGCCTCGAGGGCAAGGGGCCGACGCCGCCCGCGTCCATGCGCAAGGGGCACGTGAAGAACCGCGTCGCCAACGCCAAGGCCAAGCACGCCGCCCGCAAGCCCGTCGCCCGGCGCGGCGGCAAGGGCGCTGCCGAGATGGTCGTCGGCCGCAACCCCGTCTTCGAGGCGCTGCGCGACGGCGTGCCCGCCTCCACGCTCTACGTCCAGCAGTTCATCGACAACGACGAGCGGGTGCGCGAGGCGCTGCAGCTCGCCACCGGGCGCGGCAACGTCAACATCATGGAAGCCCCGCGGCCCGAGCTGGACCGGATGACGAACGGGCTCAACCACCAGGGCCTGGTCCTCCAGGTGCCGCCGTACGAGTACGCGCATCCCGAGGACCTGGCCGCGGCCGCCTACGACGACGGCGACGACCCGCTGATCGTGGCGCTCGACGGGGTCACCGACCCGCGGAACCTGGGCGCGGTCGTCCGCTCCGTCTCCGCCTTCGGCGGCCACGGCGTGGTCGTCCCCGAGCGCCGGGCCGCGGGCATGACGGCCGGCGCCTGGAAGACCTCGGCGGGCACGGCCGCCCGTACGCCGGTCGCACGCGCCACCAATCTCACCCGAGCCCTGGAGTCCTACAAGAAGGCGGGCCTGACGGTCGTCGGTCTGGCGGCGGACGGGGAGAGCGAGATCGGGGAGCTCGACTCGCTGGGCGGCCCGGTCGTGATCGTCGTCGGCAGTGAGGGCAAGGGCCTGTCCCGCCTGGTCGGCGAGACCTGCGACTTCCGCGTCCGCATCCCGATGCCGGGTGGCGCGGAGTCCCTGAACGCCGGGGTCGCGGCAGGAGTGGTGCTGTACGAGGCGGCCCGCCGCCGGATGGCCTGACGGCCGCGGGGCGGGCCGGCCGCCGGATGGCCCTACGGTCGTCATGAGGCGGCCGGCCGCCGGATGGCCCTATGGCCCGGTCCCGTGCCCTGACACCCCGGGGCGTCCCGGGGTGCCACGGGCCTGTGGGGCATCGGGGCGCGTCAGGAGCGCGATGCGCATCTGGAGTGCGATGCGCATCGGAAGTGAGATGCACATCAGGAGTGCGATCCGCATCAGGAGCGCGGCCCGCATCAGGAGTGCGGCCCGCATCAGGAGTGCGATCCGGCCAATCCGTTGCACTTTGGCCAATATGGGGTCCTTGACGGGCCTCCGACAGATCCGCCCCGTCACGGCAGTGTCCTAAACACAAGTCACTCGGTTAGATGAGTGTGGACACCAGAACGCCCCGGCCCGGGTTCGATGATCAGCCTGCGCTGAGCATGCTCAAGGTCGACGCCGACCCCGCGCAGGTCATCGTGAACCACGCCAGCTTCCGAGTGCAGCTCGCGCAGAGCCCGCGCCCCGCACGCGCGCTGGCGGACACCGCACGCATCCCCGCCGTCGGCGGTACGGGCACGGCGGTGCGGCGGCGGGCTCCTGTCGTATGGAGCGGCAAGTCCGCGCCTGGAGACACCGGTGCGACCGGGCTGCTGCAGGCCGTGCGCGCCGGGGGCGGAGGGGCGACCGCCGGGGCCGACCCGTACGACACGGGTGCCACACAGGTCATTCCGCGCCTCGACCTGCTGGAGGACACCGCGCCGACCCCGGCCGTGCCGGCCGGCCGGCCGCTGCTGCCGCCGATGCGAAAGGCNAGGACACCGCGCCGACCCCGGCCGTGCCGGCCGGCCGGCCGCTGCTGCCGCCGATGCGAAAGGCGGTCGGCGCCTACGACGCGTACGACACGCGCCAGCAGGAGCGGTACTCGGGCGGCGGCCTCGACGACGCCGCCGTCGGCCCCCCCGCCGACGGCCCGGCTGGCGGCGGCCCCGACGGCGGCGAGGACGCCGACAGCGCCGAGAACGACGCCCGCGCCCAGCGGCACGCCTACTACCCCGGGCGGCGGATGAACCTGGGCGTGGTGCTGCTGCCGCTGCGCGTGTTCCTCGGCTTCATCTCCATCTACGCGGGCATGGGCAAGCTCTGCGACCCCGTCTACTTCGACGGCGGTGAGCGTGGCTCCATGGTCAAGTGGCTCAACTCGCTGCACCCCTGGTCCGCCGCGGAACCGCTGCGCGACTTCGCGCTGGCGCACCCGGTGGGGGCGGGCCTGACCATCGCCTTCCTCCAGGTGATCGTCGGCGTGCTGACGGTGCTGGGGCTCTGGCAGCGGGTGGCGGCGGTCTTCGGCGCACTGCTGTCCGCCGCACTGATCCTCACCGTGAGCTGGAAGAACGTCCCCGTCTACGACGCGCCGGACATCATCTACCTCGCCGCCTGGTCACCGCTGATCATCGCCGGTGCGCCGGTCTACTCGATCGACGGCAGGCTCGCCGGCGAGGCCTGGCGCACGCTCGGTCCGCGGGCGGAGCTGTGGCAGCTGCGCCGTCGCGTGCTGCGCCGCGGCGGCCTGATCACCGCGATCGTGATCGGCCTGACGCTGCTGATCGGCTCGATGCTCGGCGCGGCGGTCCGCTCCTCGGACATGGTGACCGTGCCGGGGCCGCACCAGGACCCGAGCAACCACCTGCCCGGCTCCCCGCTGCCGCAGGAGCCCAGCGGTTCGGCCAGCTCCGAGGGCAGGACCGGCGGACGGCAGGAGTCGCCGACGCCGTCCGCGAGCCGCTCGGGCAGCCCCACGCCGGAGGCGTCCACCCCGGCGGCCACCAGCGGCACGGGCATGGTCAGGGAGACCGGCAGGGCGAGCACCGGGGCCGGGACGCCCAGCCAGACGCAGGGCAGCATGGGCCAGCAGCCGCCGGCGCAGTCGGAGCCCGTCCAGCCGCCGACCACCAGCGCGGGGCCGACGTCGAGCGGCAGCACCGGAAGCGGCAGCGGAGGTTCCGGCAGCGGCGGAACCAGCAGCGGTGGAAGCGGCGGAAGCGACGGAGGCTCGGACGGCAGCACGGGCGGTTCCAGCAGCGGAGGCTCCAGCGGGGGCAGCGGCCGGGTGATCGGCGGACTGCTCGGCTGAGTCCCGTACGGGTACGGGTGGGGCGGGCACCCGGTTCGGGTGCCCGCCCCACTGGTGTGGCCCCCCGCGCTCAGCGGCTTTCGGTGAGCTCCTTGGCGGCCTCGGTGAGGTCCTTGGCGGTGTCGATGGCCCGCCAGTAGGCCCCCTGGGGCAGCGGGAATCCGGCGAGGCTGCGCTCCCGGGCGAGCCGGGGGAAAGTGGTCCGCTCATGGTCGCCGCGGTCCGGCAGCAGC
Organism: Streptomyces chengmaiensis; assembly: GCF_029846775.1. Taxonomy (NCBI): domain Bacteria; kingdom Bacillati; phylum Actinomycetota; class Actinomycetes; order Kitasatosporales; family Streptomycetaceae; genus Streptomyces; species Streptomyces chengmaiensis. Next base: position 100,256 of record NZ_JARWBG010000012.1, on the reverse strand, counting down.
TTGGTGAAAGCCGGGGAGAAGACGTACACGCCCGCGTTGATGAGATACGGCGACGGCGGGGCCTCGATGAAGTCCGTGATGTGCCCGAAGGCGTCGGTCTCCACGGCGCCCCAGGGGATGCGGGGCCGCGCGAGGGCGAGGGTGGCGGTGGCGTCGCGTTCGGCGTGGAAGTCGGCCATGTCGCGGAGCGAGAAGCGGGTCCAGATGTCGCCGTTGGTGGCGTACCAGGGCTGGTCCGGCTCCGGAAGACGGGCGGCGGCGTACTTGAGGCCGCCGCCGCGGCCGAGCGGCTCCGGCTCGACGACGGTGGTGACGCGGAGGGGGAGGTCGGCGCTCGCCAGCCAGTCCTGGAGGACCTCGGCGAGATGGCCGCAGGAGACGACGGCGTCGGTCACGCCCTCGGCGGCCAGCCAGGCAAGCTGATGGCCGATGATCGGGGTCCCGGTCCCCGGGATCTCGACCATCGGCTTGGGGCGGTCGTCGGTGTACGGGCGCAGCCGGGAGCCCTGGCCGCCCGCCAGAACCACGGCCTGCGTCGGATGCGTAGACGTCTGCATGCCGTGAACGATATGCGGATGTGACCGGCGGGCGTCCCGCCGGTCCGGGCGTCAGGGCTGCCTACGGCTCAGCTCTGGGCCTGCTGTGCGACTCCGGAGGCGTAGGAGGTGTCGCAGACGGGGCGTGCGAAGGACTGGGCACGGGCGGGCCCGTACAGACTGACCGCTGCACGGCCGAGGGCACGGGCGATCTCCATGCAGTGCTCTGCGAGCGACGGACGCTGGTCGACGGCCTGCTGCAGGCTGGTGAGGACCGCGCCTGGGTCCTTCTGCCTGCCCTGGAGCTCGGTGAGGAGCCTCTCGCGCAGGACGTCCTGTGCCGCGCGCGGCTTGGCGCGCACGGAGACGTCCGTCGACGAGGCGAGCATCTGGGTCTGCGAACTGGTCCCGGCCCACGGCACGCTGGTGACCGCGAGGGTTCCGGAGAGCACCAGGACTACGGGTAGTACGAGGGCGAGGGTACGGCCGATACGGCGGGCTGTGTGGGTCACGGAGCGAGCGTAGCGGCCGGTAGTGATTTGGCGACATTTAGTCACACGGTTGAGGGAAGGTTTGCCGGCGAATTTCGTCCGGTGGGTTGACGGCCGGGGGTGAAATGCCCGACCTGTACAGGTATTTATCGACATAAGCGAAACGACCCCGCACTGAAGTGCGGGGCCGCTCAGCGGAACACAGCCGTCCGGCGTTCTCTAGCCGTAGCCGTAGCCGTAGCCGTAGCCGTAGCCGTCCGGCGTTCCGTAGCCGTCAGTCGGCGAGGCGCTCGCCGGTCGACGTCGAGAAGACATGGAGCTCGCCCGGGCGCGGCACGACGTGCAGCTCGCTGCCCTTCTCCGGGACGGAGCGGCCGCCGACGCGGACGACGAGGTCCTTGTGCCCGCCCGCGACCTCGGCGGAACCGTACACAAAGCCGTCGGCGCCGAGCTCCTCGACGACGTTGACGGAGACGGGAAGGCCGGCCGGGGCGTCGGCGGCGCCCTTGGCCAGCGAGGCGGCGGTGTCGCCGTTCAGCTCGACCACGTCGAGGTGCTCGGGCCGGACGCCGACCGTGACGGTGGTGTCGCCCTTGTCCGCGGCCTGGCTGAGGGCCTCGCGGGAGACGGGCAGCACGCTGTTGCCGAACCTCACGCCGCCGTCGGTGATGGGCACCTCGATCAGGTTCATGGCGGGGGAGCCGATGAAGCCGGCGACGAAGAGGTTCGCGGGGCGGTCGTACATATGGCGCGGCGAGTCGACCTGCTGCAGCAGCCCGTCCTTCAGGACGGCGACGCGGTCGCCCATCGTCATGGCCTCGACCTGGTCGTGGGTCACATACACGGTGGTGATGCCGAGCCGCCGCTGCAGGCTCGCGATCTGCGTACGCGTGGACACCCGGAGCTTGGCGTCCAGGTTCGACAGCGGCTCGTCCATCAGGAACACCTGCGGCTCCCGCACGATGGCCCGACCCATCGCGACTCGCTGCCGCTGACCGCCGGAGAGCGCCTTCGGCTTGCGGTCGAGGTACTCCGTGAGATCGAGGATCTTCGCGGCCTCCTCGACCTTCTTGCGGATCTCGCTCTTGTTGACCCCCGCGATCTTGAGCGCGAAGCCCATGTTGTCGGCGACGGTCATGTGCGGGTACAGCGCGTAGTTCTGGAACACCATGGCGATGTCCCGGTCCTTGGGAGGCAGATGCGTGACATCCCGCTCCCCGATGCGGATCGCTCCGCCGTTGACGTCCTCGAGCCCCGCGAGCATCCGCAGCGAGGTGGACTTCCCGCAGCCGGACGGGCCGACGAGGACGAGGAACTCGCCATCTTCGATCTCGATTTCCAGCTGGTCTACGGCGGGCTTCTCGGCGCCCGGGTAGACCCGGGTCGCCTTGTCGAACGTGACAGTGGCCATGGTGATGGTCCCTTCACCGGCAGGAACGTGCCGGACGATCCGAGTAAAGGAAGCTGATGGGTCTAGTCCACCAGAGTGAACTCCAGGTGACGCTACCTGGCCGGGTCCGTCCTGTCAGCATTTTCCGGCATCGGAATTTCCGACCGGGCCGGTCCGGCGGTTGGATACACTCTTACGGCTGCCTCCTTAGCTCAGCTGGCCAGAGCACCGCTCTTGTAAAGCGGGGGTCGTCGGTTCGAACCCGACAGGGGGCTCTGCCTGACCAGCCATCTGGTCGACGAAGACCCAGGTCAGCCGAGTGGCTGCCTGGGTCTTTCGTCGTTCGGAGCGGTCTGCCTACATCACGCATATGTTCTGGCTACGCTCCGGAGTCACGTTTCCTGAAGATCCCCTAAACGATCACACTGTTTGCGCAGGTCACGGCCCGCCCGGACGCGGAGGTGGGGGCCGGCGCGCCACGGCCGGATGGGGAGTGCCCCGGGCGCCTGTCCGCCATTCGCTACGTTCGGTGCCGACTTCAGCGCGATGGGTGACCGGCGGGTTACTGTGGCGGCCGGTGTTGTTGTGATCACGGGCTGCCTCGTCCGCTTGCGGCACGCTGGGCGCCCCTCCACGATCGGACAGGTCCCTCCATGCGCCACGCTTCCCCTCGTCCTCGCCGCCTCGTCAGGGCTGCTGCAGCGGCGTGCGTGCTGTCGGCGCCGCTCGCCCCGGCCGCCACCGCGGTAACACCCGCCGACGGCAGCGACCCCCACCGGTCCGGCGAAGTCATCACCGTGACCACCGCCAGGGTCGGTGACACCGGCAACCCGTCGGTGGGTGTGGTCCCCTTCGCGGACGCCGTCTATCCGAACTGCGCCGAGGCTCCCGAGACATCGAGCGGCTGTCTGACGGTCGGCAGGGTCGACTACCCGTACGAGATCGGCAAGCTCGAGATCACCGTTGCGCAGTGGGTGGCGTTTCTGAACACCGTCGACCCCGGCGGACGCGACCGCTTCGACCTCTACGAGGAGAGCGAAAGCGGCTCTGCCTGGCCCAAGTACGGCCAGGTCGACTACTCGGAGGACGCCCGCAGGGGCCGTCACTATTCGGTGGCCTACCCGGAGTGGGCGGACAAGCCGTACGGCTTCGCGGACTTCCTCGACGCGGCCCGGTTCGTCAACTCGCTCGTCAACGGCCGCGTCCTCGCCAAGGAGACGCGCACCGAGGGCGCCTTCACCTATGTCACCTACAAGGTCCGCCTCTCGCCGCGGACCGAGCGCGGGATGTACGACCTCGACCGCCCGGACACGACGCGGACCGAGGACCGCGGCTTCGTCGTACCGAGCCAGAACGAGTGGATCAAGGCGGCCTACTACGACCCGAGCGGCGGCGGTACGTACTCGTACTGGAAGTACCCCACCAACGCCGGGGTCTTCGGCGACGGCGACGCGACCGCTCCCAGCCCCACCGTGCTCAACCCCACCACCGGGGACGTCACCAACGCTTCGACACAGCCGCTCGCCTCGTACCACGCCTCCGGACAGCCGGCGCCCACCTGGTGCCCCTCGCAGGTGCCGCCCGAAGTCTGCTCCTCCGTCAATCCGATCGGACTGGACCCCGTCACCTACGCGGACCTCTACCAGGGCAGCCTCGAGACGACCGGACAGGCCCGCACCACCTCGCCGTGGGGCACCCTCGACCAAGGCGGCAACGCGGTCGAATGGACCGACACGATCACCCCGCCCCCGACCGGCCAGGACTTCGGCCGGGTCTGGCGCCGGCTCCACGGCGGGGTGTCCAACGCACCGGCCTTCCAGATGTGGCCCTCCGCGGTCGGACTTCAGCCCCAGGACAACCTCTTCTACCGCCACACCTATCCATGGCTGGGAATCCGGATCGGAGTGATCGGGGAACTCGAGCCGGAGGAGCACTGAAGCGAGCGGTCTTCGACCACCGGGCGCCATCAGCGGATGGCGGCCAGGCTCGCGTAGACGACGACATTGCCCAGGTAGCCGCTCTTCTTGCTGTAGCCGCCGCCGCACGTGATGATCCGCAGCTGGGGCGCGGCGGTACTGCCGTAGACCTTCCGGCTCGGGAAGGTCTTCTTCGGGTACACCTCGACGGCATCGACCTTGAACACCGCGGTGCGCCGGTCCTGACGCGCCACTTCGACGAGACTCCCTTTGCCGAGGGCTCCGAGCGAGTAGAAGACTGCGCGGCCGGAAGGGGTGTCGACGTGCCCCGCCACGACGGCCGTACCCGCCTCTCCGGGCGCAGGCCCCTTGGCGTACCAGCCGGCGAATCCGGCCTTCTCGACAGGTGGGACCTGGAGTGTGCCCGCCGCGTCCAGAGCCAGCTTCATGACCGGCGCGTCGACGCCGATGGCGGGGATGCGCAGTCGGACCGGTTCGGAGCGGGACCGGTCCCCGTTCCGGTCGCTTGTGCGCAGCGACGGCGGGTGGGGGGCGGGCTTCCCGGGCGCGTCCGGGCGTGCGGCGGTGGATGCGGGGTGCGCGGTCTGCGCGGCGGGCGGTGTGTGCGCCTGGTTGGCCGACGGCTGGGGGGCCGTTTCACCGCGCAGCCCATGTACCAGCAGGTAGATGCCGACGCACATGGCGACGACGAGAGTTCTGGTCGACAGGACAGGGGCGGAAGGCGTGCGTCCCATGAGGTCACGGTCCCGGCTTCGGACTGGGGGCATACGGAGGCGGTGCGGGCGCCGGCCTATGTCGCGAGCCGGAGCCGGACTCGGCGCAGGCCCGCGCCCGTAGGATCAGCCGGCGGCGTCTGAGCGCCGGCGCCGCAGGACGATCCCGCCGGCCGCCGCGCCGACGATCAGCGCCGAACCGGCGGCGATCTCGGTGCCGCTCATCGCGCCGGCGCCGCCGAAGCCGCCGCGCACCGCCCCGTCCGGCTGACGGGCGACTTCGAACTCGGTCACGACACGGGTCGATGGCGGGCACTTGACCGTGATGCTGTAGACGCCTTCCTCGGTGTCCTGGGGAACGGTGAACTCACCTGACAGCTCACCCTTGGTACCGCCCTCGAGCAGGTTGATCTGGCCTCCGGCCTCTGCTTGTCCCTTGGCGTAGGCGACGTCCGACTCACAGGCCGACGTGCTGACCGCGACGGTGGAGCCCGGGTACGCCACGCCGGGGCTGACATGGACTTCGGACTCGTCGGCGGCCGCCGACGCGGCCGGGAAACCAAGAGCGAGCATGGTCAGTGCCCCTACGGCACGTACGCGTGCGGTACGCATGTCACCAGCCTCCGACAAGCGCGGGGCAGGACTTGTTGTCCCGGCGAGGGCGCCGCGCTCCCGGTCACAAGACAACCAGCTGCCGGGATCTGACCGACGTTCCGGAACGAACCCATGCCATCATGTCGTATATATATTTATACAGGTCATACCGGTTGTGATACGCCTAATGACGGAATGTCGGAGACACGTGGCGAACGGGTGGCGGCCTGAGCCGGACAGGTGGCCCGCGGGGGCGGCGGAAATGCCCGGCGTCCGCCGGGTCCTCCCGGTCGGCTCACGACAATCGGCAGCCGTGCATGGCACCGGTGCGCGGCGGTGGCCGCAACCACGTCGAGGGAAGATCGAACGTGGAAAGCGGGGGTCGTCGGTTCGAACCCGGCAGGGGCTCAGGGCACCTGGCAGATCAGGCGCCGGAGGGGGCTACCGTTCAGCCGGACGGGAGGCCTCGGTCATGGTCAGTCGGCCACGCCCAGGTCCTCGCGCATGATCCGGCGCATGGCGGTGAGTGCGGGCTCCGCGGCCTTCAGATCGATGAGCGCCCGGTCCGCGGTCTCTCCCTCTCTGGAAAGGCCGCGATCAATGCGCTTGGCGGCGGCGTCAGTCGAGGCCAGGACGACGTTCACCTCGCGAGACGCCCGGAGCACCACTTCGGGGACGATCATCTGAGCCTCGGCGTACCGATCCCGGTAGTCCCGCCGTGCCTGTTCGACCTGGGCTCGGTCGTCGTCGGTGTAGACCCCGTCGCGCAGGCGATGAAGAGCGTCCTTCAACATGGTGTGGAAGTGACGGGAGGCGCGATTCATCGCCGTGTAGGCGGTACGCCGTTCCTCGAAGAGCCGTCTCCTCTCCTCGGCGCGGCTCTCCTCTGCCCGCTGGCGCTTGGTCGCCCACGTCGTGACCACCGGCGCCAGCAGAGTGCCCAGCACTCCGACGATGGCAGCGACCATGGCAGCTGTCGTGGCACCCATGCACGCGACACTATCGGCCGGCTGCCGGCCGACTGCTGTCGCATCCATCGGTCCTCGGCGCTTCGTCGCCCCGGGTGTCAGTGGCGCTGCCTGATGTTCCCGGTCGCGGCGGGATCGGTCAGATGCCGAACGGCGCGGCGTAGTGGACGGTTCCGCTGGGCAGCGGGGCGTCCGCTTCGAGGGTGAGGGCCATCAGGGCCTCGTCCGGGACGTCGACGGTCAGGGTGATCCCGTCGGCGGAGGCGGGGGTGAAGCCGAAGCGGGGGTAGTAGGCCGGGTGGCCCAGCACGACGACGTAGCGCTCGCCCATGTCCTTGGCCGCGGTGAGGGCGGCGCGGATGGCCGCGGAGCCCGCGCCGGTGTTCTGCCGTTCGGGGCGGACGGCGCACGGGGCCAGGCACAGGGCGGGGGTGTCGTCGATGTGGCAGCGGGTCAGCAGGGCGTGGCCGACGAGGTGCCCGGTCTCGTCGGCGGCGACGAGTGACAGGCCGTCGATCCATGCGTCCGGGTCGGCGCGCAGGGCGTCGACGAGGTCGGCCTCCTCGGCGGTGGGGAAGGCGGCGAGGTTGATCTCGCGGACTGCGGGGATGTCGGCGCGGGTCTCGGCGCGAGTGATCCAGGTGGTGCGCATGATGGATGAACGTACCCGTACGGTGTGCGTGCCGGGGGCGTGCCGGGGGCGCGGCGGGGCATGCCGCCGTACCGGTCAGGACCGGTCAGGTCAGGAGAGCGTCCCGATCACCTTGCGGACCTGGGCGGCGACACTCTCCGGCAGCGGTGCGTAGTGGATCCCGGGGAGGATCTTCTGGCCCTCCTCGCTCGCGGTGTAGGCGAGGAAGGACTTGAGCGCGGGGAGCATCTTCTTGTCGTTGCCCTTGTCGCACACGACCTCGTAGGTGACGAGGACGATCGGGTAGGCGCCGGGGGCCGAGGTCCCGTAGTCGAACTTCAGGGACAGATCCTTGTCCTCGCCGACGACCCTGGCCGATGCGATGCCCGCCGACGCGGTCTCCGGGGACGCCTCGACGGGTTCCGCGGCCCCCGTGTCGATCCGCACGGTGTCGATGTGCCGCTTGGAGGCGAAGGACAGCTCGAAGTAGCCGATGGCGCCGCCGGTGGACATCACCTCGGAGGCGACGCCGACCGACCCGTCCGCGGAGTCGCCGCCCCTGCCGTGCCAGCTCTTCTCGGCCGGGTACGGCCACTGGTCCGGCGCCGCGCCGGCGAGGTAGGCGTTGAGATTCTGTGTGGTGCCGGAGCTGTCCGAGCGGTGCACCGGCCGGATGGCCAGGTCGGGCAGGGCGGCGCGGGGGTTGAGCCGGCGGATGGCCGGGTCGTTCCACCGCGTGATGCGGGAGTCGAAGATCCGGGCGAGGGTCGGGGCGTCCAGTACGAGATCGTGCACGTCAGGGAGGTGGTAGCCGATGGCTATCGGCCCGCCCACCATGGGCAGGTCGATGGCGTGGCCCCCGGGGCACACGTCCCGTGAGGACGCTACGTCGTCGGTGTCGAGCGCCCCGTCGGTGCCGCCGAACGCCGTGATGCCCTGCAGGAACTGGGCGACTCCCGCGCCCGAGCCGATCGGGTTGTAGGCGATGCGCACGCCGGGGCAGGCCCGCTCGTACTCCTCGATCCATCGCTTCATCGCGTTCGACTGGGCGGTGGACCCGGAACCGGGCACTTTGCCCTGCCGCGCGCAGTCGATCCGGGCGGCCGGCGGTTCCGCGGGCCCGTCGTCGCGAGCCGCCGCCCTGTCGGAACCGCCGTCCCCCTTCGTCAAGACGAGCACTCCGCCCGCCACGGCCGCTACGGCGATGGCCGCCGCGCCGGCGGGGAGGAGGAAGCGTCGGTCCTTGCGCCTCCGGTGCCGCATCCCTTGGCCCCCTTTGAACACTCGCCGGGCGTCTTGAACACTCGCCGGGCGTCAGGGCATAAATGCTTGCCCATGCGTGGCCGGAGTTGGCGGCGGGAGTGCGAACGTTTCCCGACGGATGGCCGTCGTGCAGCTGAGGAGAGGGTGGAGCGGAGGCCAAGGCCTGTCCGGCCGGTCACCGCGCTTTTCTCACGCCCTTCGAGTGCCGGAGCAGTGTGCGCGGGCGTGATGGCAGGATGACGGCATGGTGACGAATCCGCCGTGGACGGGGCTTCACGACGACCTGCTGGCGGCGAAGGCGTTGGTGTACGACCCGAGCGGTTTCGCCTGCTCGCTGCCGCTGCCCGAACCGGAAAGCGCCGAGTACGCGGCTTGCGCGTTCACACTCGACGGCCGCTCGGTTCGGTTCCGCGCGGCCAAGACCACCCCGACGAAGGCGGGCCAGTTCGTCACCGTGTGGCAGCGGTCCGAGGAGGGGCCGATCCGGCCTTTCGACGCCGACGACGGGGTGGACCTCTTCGTCATCAGCAGCCGCGACGACGGCGGCTTTGGGCAGTTCGTGTTCCCGCGCGAGGTGTTGTGCGAGCGCGGCATCGTCTCCCGCAACGCCTCCGGCGGGAAGCGCGGATTCCGCGTCTATCCGCCGTGGGCGACCACGACCAGCCGGCAGGCCCGCAGCACCCGGGCATGGCAGCTGGAGTACTTCTTCAGCCTCGGCCAGGACGGGCCTGCCGACCTGACGCGTGCCCACATCCTGTACCGCCCGTAGGCGCCCGCTGCGCCGCTGCGCCGCTGCGCAGCGGCGTCGGGCACGGAGTGGACGGGGCGGACTCAGCGTGTCCCGAGCAGCTGCACCATGGCGGCCAGCACTGCCGGCTCGACCCGGTAGTAGACCCAGGTGCCGCGCCTCTCGGAGGTCAGGAGGCCGGCCTCCTTGAGCTTCTTCAGGTGGTGGGAGACCGTCGGCTGTGAGACGCCGACGTCGGAGATGTCGCATACGCATGCCTCGCCGCCGTCGTGCGAGGCCACGGCGGAGAACAGCCGCAGCCGCACCGGGTCGCCCAGCGCCTTGAACATCCGCGCGGCCGTCTCGGCCTCCTCGGGGTTCATGGGGCGTTCGGTCAGCGGCGGGCAGCAGGGGGCTGCGGTCTCGGGGGCCTCCGGTGTGATCAGGGGCAGCGCCTGGGTGCTCGACATGCATCTATGTTGACACATATCGATTCGATGAGCGTCTATCTTGACGCTTGTCGAATCAGGTGCCATGCTGGCGACACCTTGAGATATCGATAGATATCGAATCAGTATCCAGCGGGAACCGAGGAGCAGCCCCACATGGACAAGCAGAATCCGCCCGTCGTGGTCATCGGCGCCGGCCCTGTCGGCCTGGCCGCCGCCGCCCATCTGATCGACCGCGGCATCGAACCCCTGGTGCTGGAGGCCGGGTCGGCCGCCGGAGCGGCAGTGCGCGAGTGGTCGCATGTACGCCTGTTCTCCGCCTGGGGCGAGGTCATCGATCCCGTGGCCGAGAAGCTCCTGGCCCCCACCGGCTGGGTCAGGCCCGACGCCGCGGCGTACCCGTCCGGCGGCGACTGGGCCGAGCGGTACCTCCAGCCGCTGGCCGACCTCCTCGGCGGCAGGGTCCGCTATGGCGCGGTCGTCACCGGCGTCTCCCGTGCCGGGCGCGACCGCGTCGTGGACGCCGACCGTGAGAACCAGCCCTTCGTCGTCCATGTCGCCCATGCCGACGGCCGCGAGGAGCGTCTGTTCGCCCGCGCCGTGATCGACGCCTCGGGCACCTGGACCATCCCCGGCCCCGCCGGCGCCGGCGGCCTGCCCGCCCTCGGGGAGAAGGGGGCCGCCGACCGCATCGCCTACCGCGTCCCCGATCTGAGGGATCCCGCCGTACGGGCCCGGTACGCCGGCAAGCGCACCGCCGTGATCGGCTCCGGGGCCTCCGCCTTCACCGCCCTGGCTTCCCTCGCCGCCCTGGCCGGCGAAGACGGCAACGGCGACGGCCACGGCCACGGCCACGGCCACGGCCACGGCCACGGCCACGGCGACGGCGACGGCGACGGCAATGGCCACGGCGACGGCGACGGCGACGGCAATGGCCGCGGCGACGGCACCCGGGCCGTGTGGATTCTGCGCCGCGGCATCTCCGGCTCCACCTTCGGCGGCGGCGAAGCCGACCAGCTTCCCGCGCGCGGCGCCCTCGGCCTGGCCGCGAAGGCCGCCGTCGACGAGGGGTACGCGGACGCGGTCACCGGCTTCCGCACCGAGGCGGTCGAGCGCAGCGGCGACGGCCGGCTGATCCTCGTCGGCGAAGACGGCCGCCGACTCGACCCGGTGGACGAGGTGATCGTGCTGACCGGCTTCCGCCCGGACCTGTCGTTCCTGTCCGAGATGCGCCTCGGGCTCGACGAGCGCCTCCAGGCCCCCGTCGCCCTCGCCCCGCTCATCGACCCCAACCAGCACTCCTGCGGCACGGTCTACCCCCACGGCCACCGCGAGCTCGCCCACCCCGAACCGGGCGTCTACCTCGTCGGCATGAAGTCCTACGGCCGCGCCCCGACCTTCCTCGCCATGACCGGCTATGAGCAGGTCCGCTCCGTCGCCGCCGCCATCGCCGGCGACCTCGAGGCAGCCGACCGCGTCGAACTCACCCTGCCCGAGACCGGGGTGTGCGGCGGCGCAGGCCTGTTCGACGCACCCGAAGCCGACCAGTCCTCCGGCGGCGGAGGCTGCTGCTCCGCCCCGGCGGCCGGTCCCGCCGCCCTTCAGATCGGCGTCGGCGCCCCGGCCTCCTCGGGCGGCTGCTGACCCGCCGGGACGGCGGAGGGTGATGCCGCTCCAGGCGATTCGGGAGGCGACTGCGGGAGGCGCTCCGGGAGAGGGCTAGGACGGCTTGCGCCGCGCGGGCCGGGTCGACCGCGGTTCTGCGGCGCGCAGGTCCGCCAGCAGCTCGGCCTGGCCCGCGAGCACGCCGGACAGGATGCTGCGGGCCACCCTCAGCAGCTCCGCCACCTGGGGGCTGGTCAGCGAGTAGTAGACGTTCGAGCCCTCCTTGCGGGTGACCACGAGGTTGGCTCGCCGGAGCACGGCCAGCTGCTGGGACAGATGGGCGGGCTCGACGCCCACCTCGGGCAGCATCTCGGCGACCGCGTGCTCACGTTCGCTCAGCAGTTCCAGCACCCGGATGCGGACCGGATGACCCAGTGTCTTGAAGAACTCCGCCTTGAGCTGGTACAGCGGCGCGCTCACCGGGACCGCCTCTCAGCCCGCCCGTGCCCCGAACGCCGTGGAGTCCGTCCAGGCCAGTGCTCCATGCACCGCGTCCGCCCAGGAATCATCGCCATGGGGCCATCCTCGCTCCCGCGCGCCCGGCTGACGGCACTGCCCCCGCTCCCGCGTTACGCCTTCTTCAGGAACTGGGTCTTGAGGACCAGGCCCTTGACCTTCTTGGTGTTGCATTCGACCTCGTCAGGGCGGCCGGTGAGGCGGATGTTCTTCACCAGAGTGCCGCGCTTGAGGGTTTCGGAGGTGCCCTTGACCTTCAGGTCCTTGATCAGGGTCACGGAGTCGCCGTCCTGCAGCGCGTTGCCGTTGCTGTCCTTGGTGATCACGTCGTTCAACTGCTTTCTCCTTTGCGGTGGTGCGCCGGGGTCGGCGCGGGGTCGGTCGGCGCGGGCGACGGGCGTTCCGCCGCTCCTGCCACAGGGCGGACGGCGGGCGCCTCCCGCCTCGGACATATGAGCCGCCCCGTGCGCGCGTCTTGCAGCGGCCACTGGGCTTCGGCCCCGGTGACCTCGACGAGGCGGTCGGGAGCAGGAGCGGTGCTCATCGGGCTGCTTCCTCGCCGACGGCGGACGGCTTGTGAGCGGGTGGCTTCCGGGGGGAGGGGACGGGCAGCACCCCGGCGCCCTTCAGATAGGCGCGGGCTCCTTCGATGGCCGCCGGCGTGTCGGTGAACTCACGGCCCTCCCGCCGCAGCAGATCGAGAGTGCCGGTGGAGTCGAGCACCTGGCGCTGCCCTTCCCGGATGCCGGACGTCATCACGACGATGCCGCGCCGGTTGAGCTTCTCCACGGCGTCCTTGAGCACCAGGGCGCCGGTGGCGTCGATCGTCGACACCCGGGACATCCGCAGGATCACCACGCGTACGTCGGCGACTTCGGACAGCTCCAGCAGGAAGCGGTGGGCCGCGGCGAAGAACATCGGCCCGTCGATGCGGTACGCGACGATGTGCTCGGCCAGCAGCCGCCGCTCCTCCTCGCTGTGCTCGCCGGGCAGTTCCGGCAGGAAGTCCACCTGGTCCAGGCGGGCCTGCCCGGCCGCGGCGCGCAGTGCCAGGGCTCCGGCTGTCAGCAAGCCCAGGATCACCGCGTAGACCAGGTCCAGCGCGAGGGTCGCGACGGCCGTCAGGACGAGGACCAGTGCGTCCGAGCGGGTGGCCTTGGCCATGGCCCTGAGCGAGCCGACCTCCACCATGCGGACAGCCGTCGCCAGCAGCACGCCGGCCAACGCGGCCAGCGGGATTCTGGAGACCAGGGGCGCGGCGGCGAAGACGATCAGCGCCAGTACGGCCGCGTGCGTCAGCGCGGCGAGTCGTGAGCCGGCGCCCGTGCGGACGTTGACCGCGGTCCGCGCGATCGCGGCCGTCGCGGGGACGCCGCCGAACAGGGGCGCGGCCAGATTGGCCACGCCCTGTCCGAACAGCTCCCGGTCCGGGTCGTGCTGCTGGCCCACGGTCATCCCGTCCGCCACAGTGGCGGACAGCAGCGACTCCAGGGCCGCGAGGGCGGCCACCGCCACTGCCGGGGCGAGCAGCGAGGACAGAGCGCCCGGGTCGAGGAACGCCAGGGAGGGCGCGGGCAGCCCGGACGGGAGGTCCCCGATGGGGGCCGCCGCGTCCAGGTGGAAGAGCTGCGCCGCGGCGGTGGCGGCGATCACCGCAAGGATCGAGAACGGCACCGTGGGCCGCCAACGCGCCCCCAGCAGCATGACCGCGGCGACGCCCGCGGCCAGGGCGAGGGCGGTCCAGTTCGGCGTCCCCGCGAAATCCGTCAGGGCGTGCCAGGCGACGAGGAGGACGCGCTCCCCCTCCGGCGCGGGCACCCCGAGAGCGTTGGGGACCTGCTGCAGGCCGATCACACAGGCGATGCCGAGGGTGAAGCCCTCCACCACCGGCGCGGGCACGTACCGCATGTACTTGCCCGCCCGCAGCAGCGCGAGCGCCATCAGCAGCACGCCGGCGATCAGCCCCACGGTGAGCACACCGCCGGGGCCGTACTGGGCGACGATCGGGACCAGGACGACCGTCATCGCCCCGGTCGGCCCGGAGACCTGCAGGTTCGAGCCCCCGAAGATCGCCGCCAAGGCGCCCGCCACGACCGCGGTGGCCAGGCCGGCCTCGGCGCCGAGGCCGGAGGAGACGCCGAAGCCCAGTGCGAGCGGCAGCGCGACGACCGCCACGGTGAGACCGGCAAGGAGATCCCGCCGGGGACTGCGGGCCATGGCCTGGAGGTCGGCGCGGACGGGCAGCAGGGAGCGCACCGGCCTCCACGCCCGGCTGATTGCGGAACTCATGGTGCGGCGACCTCGGACTCCCGCAGCTCGGCAAGGAGCTCATGCCGTCCCGCCAGCATCTCGGTCAGGATCCGCCGCGCCGCCCGCATCAGGTCGGCCACGTCCCCGCCGGCCAGTGCGTAGACCACCGTGGACCCCTCGCGCGTGGAACGCACGATCCCGGAGCGGCGCAACACCGCCAGCTGCTGCGACAGGCTGGACGGCTCCACCTCGATCGCCCCGAGCAGCTCGCGCACCGGCCGCGGCCCGTCCTGGAGCAGCTCCAGCACGCGGATGCGCACGGGGTGCCCCAGCATCCGGAAGAACTCGGCCTTGGCCTGGTACAGCGGAACCGACACGAACTCCTGACCCTCCACCCGCGCGCTGACGTCGTGCCCGCGGCTACCTGCGGGCACGACGAACCCAGCATGTAAGCAATTGCAGAATTTTGCAATTCATAGAGTCTATCGATCGGAAACCGACCCCGGGAGTAGCCCCCGCATGCCTGCGAGGTCGAGGCCTATTCGGTGACCTCCGGGCGGTCGGCGTGGTTCCTGATCTCGACGTTGCACTCCGTGACCTTGGAGCAGTCCCCGAGGGCGGCGGCTTCGGCGCGCTGACGGACGAGGGCCGCGCGGCCGCCGCACTCATGCCGACGGGGGCGGCGCTGGTTCCTGAGGCGCACCAGCACAGCGGGCCAGAACCAGATCAGGGCCGCGAGCGCGGTGTTGCCCGGAGCATGCCGGTGCATCAAGGCGACGAAGACGCATCCGAGGGCGACGTAGGCGGCGGAGACCGCAAGCGTGCGCCTGCTCATAGCAGACGCCACAGGTTTGCCGCGAGCCCCCACGTGCCTGCGAGGGCGAGCCATGCCCCCAGCAGCCGCTGGAAGTCATAGGAGGCGGAGTGGCCGGTGTCGGTCAGCGGCGGCCCGACAGCCGGTCGGCTGTCCGCGCCAGGGGGTGGGTCGTCGCGGTGTGGGTCGTGGACTCCCGGTGATCCGCGTTGCGGTAGGCCGCGTACAGGGTGTGGACGCCCAGCCAGCGCAGCGGCTCCGGCTCCCATTTGCGGACCTTGTGGTTGACCCAGGGGAGGGCCGTGAGGTCCGTGGGGCCGGACTGGCCGGAGTCCTGCTGGATCAGGTCGCGCAGGGTGCGGGCCGCGAGGTTGGCGGTGGCGACGCCGGAGCCGACGTAGCCGCCGGCCCAGCCGAGGCCGGTGGAGCGGTCCAGGGTGGCCGTGGCGCACCAGTCGCGGGGGACGCCGAGGACGCCCGACCAGGCGTGGTCGATGCGGACGCCCGCCGTGGTGGGGAAGAAGCGGACCAGGATGTCCCGCAGGGCGTCGACCGTGGTGGGCTGGGTGCGGCCGTCGTTGTCGGTGCGCGAGCCGAAGCGGTACGGGACGCCCCGGCCGCCGAGGGCGATGCGGTCGTCGGCGGTGCGCTGGGCGTACATATAGGCGTGGGCCATGTCGCCGAGGGTCTCGCGGCCGTCCCAGCCGATGGCGTCCCAGACGGTGCGGGGGAGCGGCTCCGTGACGATCATCGAGGAGTTCATGGGGAGCCAGGTCCGCTTCTGGCCCTTGAGGTTGGCGGTGAAGCCCTCGGTGCAGCGCAGGACGTACGGGGCGCGGACCGTGCCGTACGGGGTGACGGCGTGCTTGGGGCGGATCTCGGTGACCGGGGTCGACTCGTGGATGGTGACCCCGAGGGCTTCGACGGCCGCTGCGAGGCCCTTGACGAGCTTCACCGGGTGCAGCCGGGCCCCGTGCGGGGTCCAGCTGGAGGCGACCGCGCCGGTGACGCGGACGCGTTCGGCGGTCTCGCGTGCGCCGAGCAGCAGACGGTCCTTCTCGCCGAAGGCGATCTCCACGGAGTGGAAGGTCTTGAGGCGTTCCAGCTGGGCGGGGGTGTACGCGACCTCCAGCACCCCGCCCCGGTGGATGTCGGCGTCGATGCCCTCGGCCGCGCAGACGTCGGTCACCTCGCTCACGGTGCTGTTCATGGCCTGCTGGAGGCGGACGGCGGCCTCGTGGCCGTGCAGCCGGGCGTAGCGGTCGCGGCCCGCGATGCCGTTGTAGAGCCAGCCGCCGTTGCGGCCGGAGGCCCCGTATCCGCAGAAGGCCGCTTCGAGGACGGTGATGTTGAGGAAGGGCACGGCCTTCTTGAGGTAGTACGCCGTCCACAGGCCGGTGTATCCGCCGCCGACGATGCAGATGTCCGCGGAGGCGTCGCCGGGCAGCGGCTCCCGCGGGGCGGGGATGCCCTCCTGCGCGTACCAGAACGATATGCCGCCGTTGACGGTGCCGCCGTTTGTGCTGCTCATGTCGCCTCTGCCCCGGGGAAGTGGACGGGAGTGAATCCGTGTGGCGGGAGGGTACTCCGTCCATGGCATTCCCGAGTGATCGAGACTGGGCGCCTCACGGAGGCCCTGTGCCGGCGGCGGCTGGAATGCCGCGGACGGTGAGGACGGGCCGGGCGAGGTCCGGTTGTCCACCGTGCGGAATCGGCTGGCGCGGCAGTCCCCCGGCCGTGCAGGCTGCACCCATGATTCGTACCGCCGTTCCTGCCGACGTCCCCGAGATCCACCGAATGGTCTGCGAGCTTGCCGAGTATGAGCGGGCCCTGCACGAGGTCCGCGCGGGTGAGGAGCAACTGCGCGAGGCGCTCTTCGGCGAGCGGCCCGCCGCCTTCGCGCATATCGCGGAGGACGGCTCCGGGCGGACCGTGGGCTTCGCGCTGTGGTTTCTGAACTTCTCCACCTGGCGCGGTGTGCACGGGATCTACCTGGAGGACCTCTACGTCCGCCCGGAGGCGCGCGGCGGCGGACACGGCAAGGCCCTGCTGGCCGAGCTGGCGCGCATCTGCGTCGAGCGCGGCTATGAGCGCCTGGAATGGTCGGTGCTGAACTGGAACGCCCCCTCGATCGCCTTCTACGAGGCGTTGGGCGCGCGTCCGCAGGACGAGTGGACCGTGTACCGGCTGACCGACGAGGCGCTCAAGCGGCTGGGGGCGTAGCCCTGGGCCGCTAGGGGATGCTGGGGGCGTAGCCCTGGGCGGCTAGGGGATGAGGACGACCTTGCCCGTCGTGCGGCGGGATTCGAGGTCCCGGTGGGCCCTGGCCGCCTGGGCGAGCGGGTAGCGCTGGACTGCGGGACGCAGCCGTCCGGACGCCGCCTCGGCGAGGGCGCGTTCCTCCAGGACCCGGATGTCTCCGCCGGCCTTGGCGAGCATGGCGGGGCCCAGGACGCTCTCGGAGACGATGCCGCGGGCGGCGAGTTCCTCGTCGGTGAAGGTCAGCGGGGCGCCGTCGGTCAGGCCCTGGCTGCTCCAGCCGAAGACGAGGTGTCGGCCCCCCTTGCCGAGCAGGTCGACGGCGGCGCGGGCGGTGTCCCCGCCGACGGAGTCGAAGACGACCGTGGCGCGGCGGCCGTCCAGCCGTTCGCGGAGGTGGGCGCGGACGTGCCGCTGCCAGTCGGGGCGGGTGTAGTCGACGGCGAGGTCCGCGCCGTTCGCGGTGGTGCGGGCCGTCTTGGCAGGGCCGCCCGCGAGGCCGATGACGGCGGCCCCGGCGTTCTTCGCGTACTGCACGAGCAGGGTGCCGATGCCGCCTGCCGCGGCCGGGACGACGGCGATCGCGTCCGGGCCGAGGTCGGCGAACTGCAGGATGCCCATGGTCGTACGGCCGGTGCCGATCATGGCGACCGCCTCGGCCTCGTCCAGGCCGTGAGGCCCTTCGGGGATCTCATGGAGGCGGGAGGCGTCGACGACGGCGAGTTCCGCGTAGCCCCCGGGGGCCATGCCCAGATGGGCGACGACCCGCTTGCCGAGCCATGCCGGATCCGTGCCCTCGCCGAGGGCGTCGACCGTGCCCGCGACCTCCCGGCCCGGAATGGTCGGCAGCTCGGGCGGGGCGGGGAAGGGGCCAGGCGCGCCCTCGCGCAGTGAGGCGTCCAGGAGGTGGACGCCCGCGGCGGCGACTTCGATGCGCACCTGGCCGGGTGCGGGGGCGGGGTCCTCGGTCCGTTCGTGGACGAGGTTCTCGGCCGGACCGAAGGCGTGGAGGCGGATGGCGTGCATGGCGGCTGGCTCCCTTGTGCGGTGAGTGCTGCGGGGATTGGTGCGGGCTACGGGGGTTGCAGCGGGCTACGGGAACCAGCCTTTGACTTCAAGCGAGGTTGAGGTCAAGCCCGTTGTCAGTGGCAGGCGTCACCATGGGGACATGGCTGGCAGCACAGAACGCAGGGTGGCGGCGGCACGGATGCCGGAGGTGCGGCTTCCGCCGCTGGAGACGTTTGACGACGGGGGGAGTCTCGAGGCGGACGGCGACTACGACGGGCTGGAGTTCCGGGGCCTCGATCTGACCGGGCAGCGTGCTGCCGGGACACGCTTTATCGACTGTGCCCTCCGCGACTGCACGGTGGACGAGGCGGAGCTGACGAACGCGCGCTTCATCGACTCGGTTCTCGAGGACGTTCGGGGCGTGGGCGCGGATCTCGGCGGTGTGTCGCTGCGCGATGTGGAGGTGCGCGGCGCACGGCTGGGCGGTGCGCAGCTGCATGGCGCGGTGCTGGAGCGGGTGCTGTTCAGAGGCGGGAAGATCGACTATCCGAATCTGCGGGCGGCACGGCTGAAGGACGTCGTCTTCGAGGGGTGTGTGCTGGTGGAGCCGGACTTCGGGGGCGCGGTGCTGGAGCGGGTCGAGTTCCGCGACTGCGCGCTGCGGCAGGTCGACTTCGGCGGCGCGCGGATGACGGACGTGGATCTGAGGGCGGTCGCGGAGCTGGACATCGCCAGAGGGGTGGACCGGCTGGCGGGGGCGGTGATCAGCCCCGCTCAGCTGGTGGAGCTCGCGGGGGCGTTCGCGGCGCAGATCGGGGTGCGGGTGCAGAGCCCCTAGCGAGTGGAGCCCCCCCTAGCCGGCGGAGAGCCCTTGGCGGGCGGAGGCGGGCCGACGGGCTAAACGCGGGGGAAGCGGGCCTGCAGGTCCCAGATCGCCGGGTTGTCGGCGAGGCCCTCGTGCATGTCGCAGAGGTCCGCGATCAGGTCGTGGAGGAAGTCGCGGGCCTCGCGGCGCAGTTCGGCATGGCTGAAGGTCAGGGGCGGCTCACCGCCCGGCAGCCACTCCGCTTCCACGTCCACCCAGCCGAAGCGGCGCTCGAAGAGCATTCGGTCCGCGGTCTCGGTGAAGTCCAGCTCGGCGTACTGGGGGCGGGAGGCGCGGCTGCCGAGGGGGTCGCGGTCGAGCTGCTCGACGATGTCGCACAGCGCCCAGGCGAAGTCGAGCACCGGCACCCATCCCCAGGCTGTGGACACCTCGCGGTCCGCCTTGGCGTCCGCGAGATAGACGTCGCCGCAGAAGAGGTCATGGCGCAGGGCGTGGACGTCCGCGAGGCGGTAGTCGGTCTGCGGGGGGTCGGGGAAGCGGCGGGAGAGGGAGTAGCCGATGTCGAGCACGGGCCGATGGTGTCACGCCGGACCTGCGCCGTCGTGCGGGGACCTGCATAGGATCATCGCGTGAGACTGCGCCGCGCCGCCCGGCTTGCCCCCGCCCTGGCCCTGCTGCTCCTGACCGTGAGCTGCACGGGGAGTCTGGGGGTTCAGGGGACGCCGGGGGCCGCCGGAGTGCGCGACCCGTACTTCCCCAGGCTCGGCAACGGCGGATACGACGTCCGGCACTACAGGCTTGCCCTCGACTACGACCCCGACTCCGGCCGGCTGAGCGGCGTCGCGGAGATCACGGCCCGCGCCACCCAGGACCTGAGCGCCTTCAATCTGGACTTCCACGGGATGACGGTCGAGAGCGCGCGCGTCGACGGCGACCGCGCGCGCGTCAACCGGGCCGGCGACGAGCTGACCCTGCGACCCCGCGACGACATCGAGGAGGGCGCTCAGTTCCATGCCGTCGTGCGCTACTCGGGAGTGCCGCGCACGATCACCGATCCGGACGGCTCCGAGGAGGGCTGGCTGCGGACGTCCGGGGGCGGGGCGCTGGCCGTGGGGGAGCCGAGCGGTTCGATGGCGTGGTTCCCCGGCAACCACCATCCGTCGGACAAGGCGACCTATGACATCGAGGTCACCGTGCCGGAGGGGCTGACAGCCGTCTCCAACGGCGATCACTTCAACCGGTCCACGCGCGACGGCCGCACCACCTTCTTCTGGCAGGCGGCGCAGCCCATGGCGAGCTATCTCGCCACCGTCGCCATCGGCCGCTACGAGACCCTCGACGCACGCACGGCGGGCGCGCTGCCGGTGCACACGGCCGTGGCCGCGGCCCTGGCGGACGACCCGGAGACGAAGGAGCTGCTGGCGCGCGTTCCGGAGCTCACCCAGTGGGGGACGGACACCTTCGGGCCGTATCCCTTCCTCTCCTCCGGGGCGATCGTCGTGGCCTCCGACGACGTCGGCTATGCGCTGGAGACCCAGACCCGACCGGTCTTCCCGCAGGAGCAGTTCGACGTCCACACGGTGGTGCACGAGCTGGCCCACCAGTGGTTCGGCAACTCCGTCTCGCCGAAGTCCTGGCAGGACATATGGCTCAACGAGGGCTTCGCCACCTACGCCGAGTGGCTGTGGCGGGAGGAGCAGGAGGGCGTGCCCCTGGAGGAGAGCTTCCAGGCCGCCTTCCAGGCCGACGCCAACTGGGCTTTTCCGCCCGCCGAACCGCCGTCCGCGGAGGACGTCTCAGGGGATCCGGTGTACGGGCGCGGGGCGATGGTCCTGTACCAGGTCCGCGAAGCCGTCGGGGCGGAGGTCTTCGACGGGATCGTGCGGGGCTGGGCGGAGACGTACCGCCACGGCAACGCGTCCACCGCGGACTTCACCCGGTACGCCGAGGAGGAGTCGGGCGAGGATCTGAGCCAGGTGTGGGACGTCTGGCTGTACGGGGACGAGAAGCCGTCCGAGCTGCCGTGACGAAACCGCCCGGGCCCTTTTCGGGGCCCGGGCGGCCGGGCAGCCGGTATGTCCAGTCGCTTTCGGCGTTCGGACGTTCAGGCCTTTCAGATGCCTGAGGTGCCTCAGACGTCTCAGACGCCTCAGATGTTCACGCCGAAGTCGCGGGCGATGCCCTCCAGGCCGGAGGCGTAACCCTGTCCGACGGCACGGAACTTCCACTCGGCGCCGTGGCGGTACAGCTCGCCGAAGACCATGGCCGTCTCGGTGGCGGCATCCTCGCTCAGGTCGTAGCGGGCGATCTCGCTGCCGCCGGCCTGGTTGACGATGCGGATGTAGGCGTTGCGCACCTGTCCGAAGTTCTGCGAGCGGTTGACCGCGTCGTAGATGGAGACCGGGAAGACGATCTTGTCGACGTCGGCGGGCAGCGCGGCGAGATTGACGTTGATCTGCTCGTCGTCGCCGCCGCCCTCGCCGGTGCGGTTGTCGCCGGTGTGGACGATGCTCTGGTCCGGTGTGGACTTGTTGTTGAAGAAGACGAAGTGGGCGTCGGAGGCCACGGTGCCGCCCGGGTTGACGCCGATGGCGGAGGCGTCGAGGTCGAAGTCGGTGCCGGTGGTGGTGCGGACGTCCCAGCCAAGGCCGACGGTCACGGCGGTGAGGCCCGGCGCCTCCTTGGTGAGCGAGACGTTGCCGCCCTTGGACAGGCTTACTGCCATTGGGATGTCCCCTTCGTGAGTGGTGTGCGGGATGCCTCGGCGTTGCCGAAGCACCGTCGAAGCTACCGTCACCCGTCATAACGCGAGCAGGGACCGCCGGGTTCCACGCGGAGCGCATACCCATCCTGGCGGGTAAAGGAGATGACGGGAGCGGTGTGCGGGGGCGACCATGGAGCCATGTCCGGGCCCTATCTCATCCGTGGCTCGGTCTCCCTTCCGGAGGCCGAGCTGAACTGGCGTTTCTCACGGTCGTCGGGGCCGGGCGGCCAGCATGTCAACACCAGTGACTCGCAGGTGGAGCTGCGTTTTGACCTGGCGAGGACCGAGGCGCTGCCTGAGGTGTGGAAGCAGCGCGCCCTGGCCCGGCTGGCCGAGCGGCGGCGGCTCGTCGGGGACGGGGTGGTCGTGGTGCGCGCCTCGGAGCACCGCTCGCAGTGGCGCAACCGCGAGGCGGCGGCCGTGCGGATGGCCGCGCTGCTGGCGGAGGTGACGGGGCCGCCGCCGAAGGCGCGGCGGGCGACGAAGATCCCCCGGGGGATCAACGAGCGGCGGCTGCGGGAGAAGAAGCGGCGGGCAGAGACGAAGCGGGGCCGCAGCGGCCACGACTGGTAGCCCTGTGGGGGCGCAGTACCCCCACGCCCCCCGGGCGGGGTCTGCCCCGCCCGCCCCCTTGCGCCGCGGGCACTCGCCCGCCCGGCGCGCCGCCCACGCGGGGCGTTTCCCACCCGCCCGCCCCTGAGTTGTGGGGTGCTTTGTGCCGGGCGGCCTCGGTGCGCGGGTTTCGTCGTGCGGGCTTCCGGGGTCGCGCGGGTTCCGCTGGTCGGGACACGCCCCGGGGCGCGGGCGGCCGTGCGGGTTCACCGGTCCTGCGGGTTCCGCTGGTCGGGACACGCCCCGAGGCGCGGGCCGCCGTGCGGGTTCACCGGTCCTGCGGGTTCCCTGCGCGGGGCTGTGCCTTCCCCGGGGTTGCGGGCTTTCGCCGCGCGGGCGACGCAGGGGCTGGCTCCGGGAGTGGGGTGCGGAGTACCCCCACGCCAAAGGGCGGGCGGGTGGGAAAGGACTCGACCGGGCCTCAGGACAGATGGCGGTAGCGGCCGCGGAAGTACGTCAGCGGGGCGTCGCCCGCCGCCGGCAGGGTGGTGGACAGGACGCGGGCGATCACCAGGGTGTGGTCCCCGGCGACCACGCGTCGTTCCGTGCGGCATTCGAGCGCGGCGAGCGCGCCGCCGATGAGAGGGGCGTCCGTGAGCGCGCCCCGCGTGAACGCGAGTTCCTGGAAGAGGAGCCGGTCGCTGATGCGGCCCTTCATCGCGAAGCGGCCCGCGATATGCCGCTGGCCCTCGGCGAGCACGGAGACCGCCCACAGCGGCTGCTCGGTCAGCAGGTCGTCCATGCGGGAGCCGTTGCGCAGGCTCACCATGACCAGCGGCGGGTCCAGGGAGACCGACATGAAGGCGGTCGCGGTCATGCCCACGTCCTCCCCGCGCGGGCCGTCCTCGCTCAGCGGAGGCTCTTGGGCCGTGACCAGCACCACGCCCGCGGCGAGCCGTGACATGGCCGCGCGGAACTGCTCTTCGCTCACCCCCTCAGCATGCGGGACGGCGGCGGATTCGGCGGAGGTTGCGATCGTCTGCGGCACACCGGAACGCTAACTCCGCCGTTGACCGCCCGCATCGGGCCAGGGGACCAGGAGGGTCCTAGGACCGCTGTCCCGGATTTGCGTTCCATTTGCGTTCCATAAGGTTGCGGCGGAGCAAGGGCCCTGCGGGCACACCTTAGTCATCTTGTGTGACTTGACTCACAGAGGGCACTATTTGTTGACCCTGTGTACCGAGTGAGCAGCGCGCTGTGATTCAGTGGCCGGGTTACCGCAACAAGAACGCCGATGAGAACCCTGGAGTTGCTGTCGAGGTCTCGGGGAGAGCGAACGATGGAGACCGAGTCGGAGCCCTATGTCCGCCTTGCGACCCTGCGGCAGCTGCACCAGGTCGTCACGGATCTCAACACGGCCCGGAGCCTGGCCGACACACTGCAGGCCGTCGCCGACGGAATCGTCGCCGGACTCGGTTACGAACTCGCCTGTGTCAACCTCGTGCGCCCGGACGGCGATCTCGTCGTCGCCGCCTTCGCCGGCAGCGCCGCTGCCGAGGCCCTGATCACCGGCCGCGTCGGCTCCCGGCCCTCCTGGGAGCGCCGGCTGTCCATGGGGGAGGCATGGGGGGACCTGCGGTTCATACCGCACACCGAGGGCTGGGTGCTGATGGACGACGACGTCCCCCAGTGGCACACCGACGGCCCCGAGCCCCGCTTCGACGACGAGTGGCACCCGCAGGACCGGCTCTACGCCCCGATGTACACCTCCGGCGGCACCCGCGAGCTCCTCGGCGTCATCTCCGTCGACCGTCCCCGGAACGGCCGCCGCCCCGGCCCCTGGGGCCAGGAGGCGCTCCAGATGTACGCCTCCCAGTCCGCGATTGCGATCAGCAACGCCCGGCTGCGTGCAAACATGCAGCGCGCGCTGGTCCGCCTGGAGCGCGAGCAGCAGGCGCTGCGCGCCAGCGAGGAGTCCTTCCGGCAGGCGTTCGAGTACGCGCCCAGCGGCATGGCGATCGCCGAGATGGGGGGCGACCAGCACGGCCGGCTGCTGCGGACCAACGACGCACTGTGCCGGCTGCTGGGCCGACCCGCCTCCGCGATGCGCCGCTACTCCTTCGCCGACCTGGTCCACCCCGAGGACGTCGGCACCCTGCTGCGCACCTCCGCCGAGGGCGGCCGCGCCGAGATACGCCTCTGCCGGCGTGACGGCAGCTATGTCTGGGTCTCGCTGCGGAACTCCGTCGTCGCCGACACCGCCGACGGCCCCCGCTTCCTGCTGACCCACGTCGAGGACATCGAGGAGCGCAAGCGGCACGAGCTCCAGCTCGCCCACCGCGCCTCGCACGACTCCCTCACCGGTCTGCCCAACAGCGCCGAGCTGCGCGCCCGCCTCAGCGCCCGGCTGTGTGAACGGCCGCCTGCCGCGCGCGCCCGGCCGGGTGAGTCCGGCCACCCTGACGCCTACGGCGACGCGTACGAGGCGCACGACGCCTACGACACGCCGTACTACGAGAGCTACGAGAACTACGAGAACTACGAGCGATACGAGGGCGACCACGGCGACCCCCGGCACTTCCGCAGCGACGGATTCGCGGTCGCCTCCTCCGGCGCGTACGACCACCATGTCCACGCCGTCGCCCCCGACGCCGAGGTCGACGACGGCGCCAAGGGGCTCGCGGTCCTCTTCTGCGATCTCGACGGTTTCAAGTCGATCAACGACCGCTTCGGCCACCAGACCGGGGACGCCGTCCTGGTCGAGGTCGCCCGGCGGCTCACCACCGGCGTACGGGAAGGGGACACGGTCGCCCGGCTCGGCGGTGACGAATTCGTCGTCCTCGCCGACGGCCTGGGGGCGGCCGACGCCGCAGACCTGGCCGTACGCCTCCGGAACGCGATCATCCTGCCCATCAGGGTGGGCGGCCGCGGCGTGCGCGTCGGCGCGAGCTTCGGCATCGGCTGGGCGGAGTGCGGAATGACCGTGGACGAGATTCTGACCTCGGCGGACCAGCGGATGTACGTGGAGAAGCGGTCACGCGCCAAGGTCCACCGCAGGGCGGGATGAGTCCGAGGGGACAAAGCCGCGTGCTGCGTCAAACCTGGCCCCTTGCGTTACTCCGAACCGGGTAGGCTCGCCCGCGTCGGCATTGTGCCGACGACAGGGTAAGGAGTGACTAGGGATGACGGCCGCGAAGAACGGCGCGAGCACGCCCGAGGACGACGACCCGTTCGGCTACCTGTACGCGGACGGGCAGGCATCGGGCGCCAACCCGCCCCGTCAGGGCGGCGGATACGGCTACCCGGGTCCCGCCGCGCAGCAGCCGGGGGTCCCCAGAACCTCGTACAACCAGGTGCGCACGGTCGGCGAGCGCCGTGCGTACGGCCCGCAGCAGCAGCCTCCCTACGGCCAGCAGCCCCCTTACGGCCAGCAGGTCCCGCAGGGGCAGCAGGCCTCCTACGGCCAGCAGGCCCAGCACGGGCAGCAGCCGACCGCTCAGTACGCCGCCCCGGAGACCTACGGGGGCGGTGCGGGCGTCCGGCGCCAGCCTCCGGCCGGCACGCCGGGGCAGGGCGGCGGTCGCGGCGGCCCGAACACCAAGGGGCTGCTGATCGGCGCGATCGCCGTCGTCGCGGTGGTCGTCGTCGGCATCACCGCGGCGCTGATGACCAAGGGCGGCGAGGAGGACGACAAGGCCGGCGGCACCTCCCGGAACCCCGCGGGCGAGACGCCCGCCGCCGAGTCCGTCGAGCCCAGCGCGGACGGCGAGCCCTCGCCTTCAGCGCCCCCGACCGAGCTGCCCAAGCAGGACGCGGCGACCCTGACCCTGGGGCCGCCCGCGGCGCTCGCCACGGACGTCAAGGGGGCCAAGGGCGCGGACGGCGCGTATGTGGTGTTCAACGGCGTCGGCGGCTCCGCGAGCTGGTCGGTGGAGGTGCCGGAGGCCGGCGAGTACACGCTGTTCATCACCTACGGCGTCCCCGGCAAGGACGCCAAGACCTCGCTGACGATCAACGACGGCGACCCCCGTTCGATCAATATGTCGAACTTCGCCAAGGCCAAGAAGGGCGACTGGGAGAAGGGCTGGACCCGCACGTACTCCTACGTCAACCTCGACAAGGGCAAGAACGACCTCAGGATCTCCTGCGAGCAGGGCGATCAGTGCGAGGCGTATCTCGACCAGGTGTGGCTGAAGGCCGGTCAGGCCGGCTGACCGCCGCTCGGCTGCCGCTCAGCCGAGCAGACCCAGGAACTCCGCCACCGTCCCGGCCATCGCCTCGCGAGCCGGGACGAGGTATTTCCGGGGGTCGACCACGCCGGGGTTCGCGTCCAGGAAGGCGCGCACCTCACCCGTGAAGGCCGCGTTCAGCGCCGTGCCGACATTGATCTTGACCATGCCCGCGGAGAGCGCGGCGCGCAGTTCGCCGTCCGGCACGCCGCTCGACCCGTGCAGCACCAGCGGCACCGGCACCGCGTCGCGCAGCCTGCCGATCAGCTCGTGGTCCAGTGCGGCGGTGCGCTCCGTCATGGCGTGTGCGGAGCCGACGGCGACGGCGAGTGCGTCGACGCCGGTGCCGGCGACATACGCGGCGGCCTCCGCCGGGTCCGTCCGCGCCCCGGGGGCGTGTGCTTCGAGCGGGGCCCCGCCGTCCTTGCCGCCGACCTCCCCGAGCTCCGCCTCGACCCAGATGCCCTGCCGGTGTCCCCAGCGGACGGCTTCCGCGGTGGCCTTGACGTTCTCGTCGTAACTCAGTTTCGAGGCGTCGAACATGACCGAGCTGAAGCCCTCGTCATGCGCGGCGTGCAGCAGGGCGGGCGAGACGACATGGTCGAGGTGGAGGGCGAGCGGCGCGGAGGAGGCGCGGGCCACGGCCGCCGCCGCGGCGGCGATCGGACCGAGCCGTCCGCCGTGGAACCGCACCGCGTTCTCCGACACCTGAAGGATGGCGGGGGCGGCCGCCTGCTCGGCCCCGGCCGCGATCGCCTCGGCGTGCTCCAGGGTGATGACGTTGAACGCGGCGACGCCCCGGCCCTCTGCCGCGGCTGCCGAGACGAGCTCACCGGTGGTGACGAGTGTCATGCCGCTCCCTGCCTTCTGCGCCTGTTACGAGGGTGTGGGGGACTCCGTGACGGTGATGCGGGACAGCAGGGACTCATACGCCTCGCGGTCGAAGTCGCCTGCCGTGGGGGTGAGGACGGTGGCCGCCGACAGGGCGGCGGCGCGGACGAGCCGACCGGGCCAGTCGAGGCCGTCGACGAGCCCGGAGAGCAGACCCGCGACCGCGGAGTCGCCCGCGCCGGTGGGGTTGCCCCGCACCGGCGCCGGGGGCTTCGCCTGCCACACCCCGTCAGATGTGAGGGCGAGCAGACCCTTCGGGCCCAGCGAGGTGACCACGGCGTGAGCGCCGCGGCGGCGGGCGTCGCGGGTGGCGCGCAGCGGTTCGCGGGCGCCGGTGAGCTGGGCGAGTTCCTCGGCGTTGGGCTTGATCAGGTCGGGGCGGGCGGCGATGCCGCGGCGCAGCGGTTCGCCGCTGGTGTCCAGCAGTACGGGGACGTCTGCGGAGCGGGCGCGCCGCACCAGTTCCGCGTAGGCCCCGACATGGATGCCGGGCGGCAGGCTGCCGCACAGCGCCACGGCCTCGGCGTCGCGCAGCAGCGCGCCGTACGCGTCGAGGAAGGCCGTCCACTCCTGCGGGGTGACGGCCGGGCCCGGCTCGTTGAGCTGGGTGGTGTCCCCGGTCGTGCCGTCGACGACGGCGATCGTGCGGCGGGAGGGCCCGGCGATGGGGAGCAGCGCGTCATACGGGGCCGGCGTCTGCTGTGCGGGGGAGGCGAGCAGTTCGCGCACCAGCGCGCCGGTGGGGCCGCCTGCGAAGCCGGTGACGACGGTCTCGCGGCCCAGCGCGGCGAGCACCCGTGCGACGTTGAGCCCTTTGCCGCCGGGCCGTTCGCGGACCTCGGTCACCCGATGGGCGGCATGCGGGGTCAGTGCCGGGACGTGATAGGTGAGATCGAGGGCGGTGTTGAGCGTGACCGTCAGGATCACTTCTCTTCACCCCCGCGGACGTCCGTGCTGCCGTGCTGCCGTGCTGTGCGCTGTTGTGCCTGCGCGCTGATGTACGGGCCCTGATCATGCCAAACGGAAGGCGGTTGGCCCAGACCCCTGGATCAACCGCCTTGCCATAAGTTGCTCGGAAATCACCCTACTTGGGGCTCAATCACCCATTCGCCCTTGCGCATCACGCCCTTGAGAGTGAATGAGTCGTCCAGAACCACCAGGTCGGCGTCCTTGCCGGGCTCCAGAGAGCCTACGGTGTCGTATATCCCGAGCAGCCGTGCAGGGTTGGCGGAAATGGCCTGGACGACATCCTCCACCGGCAGCCGGTCGACGGTGACGGCCCGTCGGAAGGCGGTGTCCAGGGTGAGCGTGGAACCCGCGATGGAGCCGCCCTCGACCAGCCGCGCCACACCCTGACTGACCTCGACCTCCAGCGGGCCGAGCTGGTAGCGGCCGTCGCCAAAACCCGCCGCGTCCATCGCGTCGGTGATGAACGCGACGCGCCGCGCGCCCGCGCGGTGGAACGCCAGCTCCAGTGCGGCAGGGTGCAGATGCGTGCCGTCGTTGATCAGCTCGACGGTGACCCGCTCGTCCTCCAGCAGCGCGGCGATCGGGCCGGGGGCGCGGTGGCCGAGCGGGGGCATGGCGTTGAACAGATGGGTGGCGACCGTCGCGCCCGCCTCGATGGCCTCGACGGTCTGCTCGTATGTCGCGTCGGTGTGGCCGACGGCGGCGATCACGCCGTGCTCGGCGAGCAGACGCACGGAGTCGATGCCGCCGGGCAGCTCGGTGGCGAGGGTGACCATCCTGGCGGCCCCGCGGGAGGCGTCGAGCAGTTTGCGCACCTCGGCGGGGTCCGGGTCGCGCAGCAGCGCCTCGCTGTGCGCGCCCTTGCGGCAGGGCGAGATGAACGGGCCCTCGAAGTGGATGCCCGCGAGGTCGCCCTGTTCGACGAGTTCCGCGAGGAAGCCGGCGCGGTGGGCGAGGAAGCCCAGATCGCCGGTGACGGTGGAGGCCACCAGGGTGGTGGTGCCGTGCTCGCGGTGGGTCGCCACGCCCCGCAGCACGTCCTCGGCGGCGCCGGAGGTGAAGGAGGCCCCGCCGCCGCCGTGGTTGTGGATGTCGACGAAGCCGGGGACGATCCAGTGCCCGGACAGATCCAGCGCCGGGGCGTCGGGGTGCGCGGCGCCGGCGATGCGGCCGCGCTCGACGATGACCCGCCCCTTGTCGACGACGCCGGTGGGCAGCACCACGCGGGCGCCGGTGAGGATCGTCGTGCGGCCGTCGTGCGTGCGGCCGTTCTGCCGTGCGCGGTCCTCGGCGGGGGCGGGGTCCGCGGCGGACCCGGCAGTTCCGGCGGACCCGGCAGCCGTACGGTCCCCGGCTGATCCGGCGGCCCCGGTGGTTCCGGCAGCCGTACGGTCCCCGGCTGATCCGGCGGCCCCGGTCTGCGCCTGGTCTCCGGTGTGGGCGCGGGTGGCGCTTGCGGCCATCAGGCTGTTACCTCCGTGGCGAGTAGATCCCAGGCGAGCAGCCCCGCGCCCAGGCATCCGGCGGTGTCCCCGAGGGCTGCCGGGACGATGGAGGGCAGCTTCTGGAAGGTGACGCGGCGTTCGACCGCGGCCCGCAGGGGTGTGAACAAGGTTTCTCCCGCCTCGGCGAGACCGCCACCGATGATCAGCGTGCGGGGGTCCAGCAGGGTGAGCGCCGTGACCAGCCCGTCGGCGAGCGCGTCGACGGCGTTCCGCCAGACGCGTACGGCGGCCGGGTCGCCGGACTCGACGGCCTTGGCGCAGTCGGCCGCGTCGGCGTCCGGGTCGCCCGAGGCGTCCGCCCAGGCGCGGGTGACGGCTGAGGCGGAGGCGAGGGTCTCCAGGCAGCCGCGCTGGCCGCAGCCGCAGGCGGGGCCGCCGGGGCGGACGACGATATGCCCGATCTCTCCCGCACAGCCGTGGGCTCCGGCCTCGATGGCTCCGGCGATGCCGATGGCTCCGGCGATCCCGGTGCCCAGCGGCACGAACAGGAAGCGGTCCGCGCCCTTGCCCGCGCCGACGCGGCCTTCGGCGAGGCCGCCGGTGCGCACGTCGTGCCCGAGGGCGACGGGTACCCGGCCGAGCCGCTCGGCGAGCAGGGCGCGCAGCGGGACGTCGCGCCAGCCGAGGTTCGCGGCGTAGACCGCGATGCCCCGGCCGGCGTCGACGATGCCGGGGACGGCGACCCCGGCGGCGTCGGCGGGACGGCCCAGGCGCTCGGTCCCGTACGCGCGGAGGTCGGCGGCGAAGTCGAGGATCGAGGTGACGACGGCGTCCGGGCCGCGCTCCCGGCCGGTGGCGCGCCGCGCTTCGTGCAGCAGCGTGCCGTCGGCCGCGACGAGGGCGGCCTTCATCCCGGTGCCGCCCACATCGAGGGCGATGACGTGTCTCACGGGGACAGTCTGACGCCCCGCGGGGGAAAGGTCTAGTCCACTATGGAGGGATTGTTGCGCCTGCTTACAAACGGGAGCCCGCCCTGAGAGCGCTCAGGACGGGCTCCTCACAGCCCCTTCGGGGGCTCCCGGGCTTCAGGAGAGAATCACGCTCCGAGTGAGATTGCGGGGCCGGTCGGGGTCAAAACCCCGGGACTCCGCCAGGGCCACGGCCAGGCGCTGGGCGCGGATGAGATCCGCGAGCGGGTCCGCCGCCCCATGGGCGACCAGGGTGCCGCCGACGCGGGTGACATCGGCCGCCAGCCCCTCGGGCACGGGGCCGAACACCCAGGTCACCCGCCCCGGCCCGGTGATCGAGATCGGCCCGTGGCGGTACTCCATCGCCGGATACGCCTCCGTCCACGCGCCCGCCGCCTCACGCATCTTCAGGCCCGCCTCCAGCGCCAGGCCATAGGTCCAGCCGCGGCCCAGGAACGTCCACTGCTCGGCGGTTGCGGCCGCCTCCGGAAGCGGCTCGGTGAGCGCCAGCTCGGCGTCCACCGCCGCCTCGGCCACCGGCTTCACACCCGGCACGGGGCCGAGACCGGCGCGCAGGAACGCCAGCGCCGTGGTGGCGAACCGGGTCTGGACGACGGACTCCTCGTCCGCCCAGTCCAGTACGGCGACGGCGTCCGCCGCCTCCATGACCGGCGTCTTCGGGTCCGCGGTCAGGGCCAGCACGGGCACGGCGCCCTTGAGGGCGGCAAGCAGGTCGAGGACCTCCGTCGTCGTACCCGACCGGGTGATCGCGATCACCCGGTCGTACGAGCGGCCCCGCGGGAACTCCGAGGAGGCGAAGGCGTCCGTCTCGCCCTGCCCCGCGGCCTCCCGCAGCGCGGCGTAGGCGAGCGCCATGAACCACGACGTCCCGCACCCGGTGACGGCGACCCGCTCACCCGGCTGCGGAAGCCCCTCGAAGACGGCGGCGGCCTCGGCCGCCCTGCGCCAGCAGGCGGGCTGGGCGGCTATCTCTGCTGCGGTGCGGGACATGCGCGGAAACTCCTCGCGGTGTGCGTACGGGTGGGTGCGTACCGGCAGTTGCTTAGCAGTCGGCCCGGCCTGTGGGCAACGGCGTACTCGGCCGCCTGCTCCCCGCCCCCTTCCGCCGAAGCGGGGGGTGGTGTAGACCTCCTACCCGCACATGGGAGAAAATCGCAGCTGATTTCGAGTGAACAGAGGGTGGGGAGAGCTGTGCAGCGGCGCTTCTTGGGTTTGACCGCGGCGGCCGCCGCACTGACCATGACGGCAGTCCTCGCGGGCTGCGGCGGTTCCGGCGGGTCTGGCGACGTCACGCTGAAGCTGGTCGCCGCCGACTACGACGTGGCGGGGGGCGAGAACAGCAAGAAGTACTGGGCCGACCTGACGGCCGCCTTCGAGAAGCAGCACCCGGGCATCGAGGTCGACGTCCAGATCGAGTCCTGGAGCGACGTCGACCGCAAGGTCGCCGAGATGGTCAAGGCGGGCAAGGCGCCGGATGTCGCGCAGATCGGCGCGTACGCCGACTACGCCGCCGCCGGCAAGCTCTACAGCGCCGACCAGCTGCTCTCCATCCCCGTCCAGTCCAACTTCCTGGGGCCGCTGGCCGACGCGGGCGAGATGAAACTCGTGCAGTACGGGCTGCCGTTCGTCGCCTCCACCCGGCTTCTCTTCTACAACAAGGAGCTGTTCGCCGAGGCCGGAGTCGACGGCGCGGACCTCAAGACCTGGGCCGACCTGAAGAGCGCGGCGGAGAAGCTGAAGGACAAGACGGACGCCAAGTACCCCTTCGCACTGCCGCTCGGTCCCGAGGAGGCCCAGGCCGAGACGATGATGTGGTTGCTGAGCGGCGGCGACGGCTATGTCGACCCGGTCGGCAAGTACTCCATAGACAGCCAGGAGAACATCGACACCTTCCAGTGGCTGAAGGACAACCTTGTCGACGAGAAGCTGACCGGTCCGGTCGCCCCCGGCGAACTCAACCGCAAGGACGCCTTCACCGCCTTCACCCGCGGAGAGGTCGGCATGCTCAACGGCCACCCCTCCCTGATGCAGGCGGCCGGGAAGGCGGGCGTGGAGTTCGGCATGGTGGCGCTGCCAGGCAAGGAGGGCAAGCCGAAGTCGTCGATGGGCGTCGCCGACTGGATCATGGGCTTCAAGCAGAACGGTCACCGCAAGGAGGTCGGCGCGTTCCTCGACTTCGTCTTCAGCGACGAGAACGTGCTGAGGTTCGCAGGGGACAACGATCTGCTGCCGGTCACCGTCTCCGCCTCCGAGGCGATGGAGCAGAACGCCGCGCACAAGGAGCTGCAGCCGTTTCTGAAGGAGCTGCCGTCCTCGGTGCTGCCGCCCGTCGGCAAGACGTCATGGGCGAAGGTCAGCGAGAGCATCAAGACGACCATCGGCAAGGCCGTGCAGCCGGGCGGCAACCCCGCGTCCGTCCTGGGGCGGATAGGGCGGGAGGCGGAGGTCGCGGAGCAGGCGGAGTAGCCGGTCGGCCGGGCGGGCGGGCGTCGAGCGGCGGATAGGCTGGCCCGTATGACCGCCGATGCCGAGGACGACGTCCCCGTGGGCGCTGCCGCGGACGTCCCCGAGAGGGCAACCGTGAACGGTCCCGAGGGCTTCACCTCGGGCGTCCCCGTGGGGGCAGTCTGGGACGGCCTGGGGCAAGCCGCCGCGGGCGTCCCTGAGGGCTTCACCTCGGATGGTTCCGCGGGGGTTGTCGCGGACGGTCCCGAGGGCGCCGCCTCGGGCGTCCCCAAGGGGGCCGCCGTGGCTGCCGCC
The DNA here is from genome assembly GCF_029846775.1 of Streptomyces chengmaiensis. Classification (NCBI taxonomy): domain Bacteria; kingdom Bacillati; phylum Actinomycetota; class Actinomycetes; order Kitasatosporales; family Streptomycetaceae; genus Streptomyces; species Streptomyces chengmaiensis. The sequence goes on along the minus strand of NZ_JARWBG010000012.1, from coordinate 66,680 downwards.
GGGGACGGCCCCGAGGACGCTGCCGTGAACGGTCCCGAGGGTGCCGCCTCGGGCGTCCCCAAGGACGCCGCCGCGGACGTCCCCATAGGGGCAACCGGGGACGGCTTGGCGGAAGCCGCCGGGAACGGCCCCGAGGGTGCTGTCGCGGACGTCCCCGCGGGCCTCTCGGGGGCCGTCCCCGAAGCCGCGCACGAGGCGGCCTCCCGGGCCGCCCCCGCAGACGCCGGCGGCCTCTCGGAACGGGACCGCGCCGTGCTCGCCATGGAGCGCCGCTCCTGGTCCGGGCCCGGCGCGAAGGAGCGGGCCGTCCGGGAGCGGCTCGGCCTCTCGCCCGTCCGCTACTACCAGCTCCTCAACGCCCTCCTGGACGACGAGCGGGCGCTTGCCTGCGACCCGGTCACGGTCAACCGGCTGCGCAGACTCAGGGATTCCCGCCGCGGTCAGCGCTGAGGCGGCGCGTCGCCGCCGATGTCGCCGCTAGGGTCGGAGTCATGGAGAGCTCCCCGCACGCCTACACGGGTCCGCTGCCGACGCCGTCCACGCAGGCCGGGCGTGAGGGCCTGACCGCGATCCTCGCCCGGCCCGCGCGGACCGCGGTCGCCCTCGACTTCGACGGCACCCTCGCCGAGATCGTGCCGGACCCCGAACAGGCCCGCGCCCACCCCCGGGCCGTCCCCGCCCTCGCCGTGCTCGCCCCCAAGGTCGCCTCCGTCGCCGTGATCACCGGCCGGCCGGCGGAGGTCGCCGTCCGCTACGGCGGCTTCGCGGGTGTGAGGGGCCTGGACCACCTGGTCGTCCTCGGCCATTACGGCGCGGAGCGCTGGGACGCCGTCAGCGGCGAGGTCCACGCCCCTGCCCCGCACCCCGGAGTCACCGCCGCACGCGGTGAACTCCCCGGCTACCTCGACCAGATCGACGCCCCGCCGGGCATCTGGATCGAGGAGAAGGGGCACGCCGTCGCAGTCCACACCCGTCGCGCCGACGACCCGCAGGCCGCCTTCGCCGCCCTGCGGGACCCCCTCGCCCTGCTCGCCGCCCGCCACGGCCTCGTCCTCGAACCGGGCCGCATGGTCCTGGAGCTGCGCCCGCCCGGCACGGACAAGGGCAAGGCGCTGGCCGACCATGTCCGCGGAACGGGGGCGGAGGCGGTGCTGTACGCGGGCGACGACCTCGGAGATCTGCCCGCCTTCGCCGCGGTCGACGCCCTTCGCGAGGAGGGAGTCCCGGGCCTTTTGGTCTGCAGCGCCAGCGCCGAGGCGCCCGAACTTGCCGCCCGCGCGGACCTGGTGCTGCGGGGGCCGTCGGCGGTGGTCGAGTTCCTGGCGTCGTTGGCGGAGCAGCTCTGACGTTTCCCCGATCCCGCCCCTTCCCGAAACCCGGGGCAAGCCCCCGGACCCCTCCGGGGGAGGGGCTGCGGGGCTGCCGCCCCGCGCCCCACGGGGGCGGCGGCTTCGCGCCGCCCGATCCCGGCGCGGCCTTCGACGGTGGCCTCGAACTCTCCTGGCTACCTTCCCCGGACTCCATCCGGGGGGTACCCCAGAGGCACCCCCAACGGGGTGGATTGTCCAGCCCGTCGGGGGTGTGAGGAACCAGCCTCTTGGGCCCCTTCGAGGCGGCCGGGGGTGGTTGGGGGCGTGGGGGCTGGAAGTCCAGCCCCTCGGGTGTTTGGGGCGTGGGGGGGCGGTATGTTCCGGCCTCGTCGGTGTTTGGGGCGTGGGGCCGGAGATGCAGTCTCTCGGGTGTTTGGGGCGTGGGGGGCGGTACGTTCCGGCCTTGTCGGTGTTTGGGGCGTGGGGCCGGAGATGCAGTTCCTCGGGTGTTTGGGGCGTGGGGGGCGGTGCGTTCCCGTCTCGTCGGTGTTTGGGGCGTGGGGCCGGAAATGCAGCCCCTCCGGCGTTTGAGGAGCGGGGGTCCGGGGGCGGAGCCCCCGCACGGGGTCCGGGGCGGAGCCCCCGGTTCGGGTCAGCCCGCCCGCAGGGCCTCCAGCTGCGCCAGGAACCACTTCCGCGGCCCCATCGCCGTCGCCCCCGCCGCCAGCCGCTTCGTGCGTTCCGCGCGCTCGCCCGCCGGCATGGTCAGGGCGCGGTGCAGCGCGTCCGCCGTCGCGGTCACGTCGTAGGGGTTCACCGGCAGGGCGTCCTCGTGCAACTCCTCGTAGGCCCCGGCCTCCCGCGACAGCACCAGCGCGCAGCCGTCGTCCGAGACGACGGGGATCTCCTTGGCGACGAGGTTCATGCCGTCCCTGACGGGGTTCACCAGGGCCACGTCGGCCATGCGGTACGCCGCCAGGGAGCGGGCGAAGTCGTCCTTCACATGGAGGACGACCGGCGTCCAGTCCGGCGTCCCGAATACCGCGTTGATCTCGTCGGCCAGCCGCTGGACCTCCGCCGTGTAGTCCCGGTAGACGGCGAGGTCCTGCCGCGAGGGGTACGCGAAGGCGAGGTGGACGACGTGGCCGCGCCACTCGGGGTGCTCCTCCAGGAGGGTGCGGTACGCCAGCAGGCCCCGCACGATGTTCTTGGACAGCTCCGTCCGGTCCACTCGGACGATCGCCTTGCGGCCGGGGCCGACCTGTTCCCGCAGGACGGCCATGCGGTCGGCGACATCCGGCTCATGGGCGCGGCGGCGCAGAAAGTCGGCGTCCGCGCCCAGCCCGTACACCGAGATGTCCGTCTCGCGCCGCAGACCGCCTTCCGTGTGGCCCGCGCCCGCCCCGTGTTCGAGCAGGCTCCGCCCCTCCCCGCCGGGCGGGAAGACCGCCCGCACATCGTCGGCCACGCCTTCCGCGCACTTCATGAACGTCGACGCCCACCGCCAGGTGAGGAATCCCAGCCGGTCCGCCCCCAGCATCCCGCGGACCAGCTGTTCCGCGATGTCGTCCGGCAGCATCCGGAAGTATTCGGGCGGCGCCCACGGCGTGTGCGAGAAGTGCCCGATCCGCAGATCCGGCCGGAGCTCCCGCAGCATCCCGGGAGTCAGCGCCAGGTGGTAGTCCTGCACCAGCACCGCTGCGCCCTCGGCCGCCTGCGCCGCGAGCGCTTCGGCGAAGGCGCGGTTGTAGGACTCGTAGGCGCCCCACTGACGCCGGAACTCCGCGTCGAAGACCGGTTCGAGCGGTGTCTGGTAGAGCATGTGGTGGAGGAACCAGAGCACCGAGTTGGCGATGCCGTTGTAGGCGTCGAAGTGGACATGGGCGTCGATGTCCAGCATCCGGACGCCCGGCTCCGACACTGTGCGCCGCACCGCCTCCCTGTCGCCGTCGCTCAGCGCCGCGCACACCCACAGCGGCTGTATCTCGGGCCCGATCGCCGAGAGGCCCGAGACCAGGCCGCCGCCGCCCCGGTGTGCGTCGAGCGAGCCGTCCTCGCGCACCGCGTAGGACACCGGGCCGCGGTTGGACGCGACCAGTACTTCAAACGCGCGTTCGGTAGCAATGGCTGCCATGTGCCGGTACCTAGCCCCTTGCACATTCCCTCAAACGTGCGTACGGCCCTCTGGCGCGTCCGCGCCCCTCAGCGGTGATCCCGGCCGCGTGCCGCCGCGACCGCCACCACCCCGGCCGCGGTCAGACTCAGTGCGACGCCGCCCAGCAGCCACAGCCGCTCGGCGGCGCCCCCGGCGTCGGCCAGCCGGCCGCGTCCGGCCGCGGCCGCCGCCCCGGCGTCCATGCAGACGAGGGCGGCGGGGGCGGCGAGAGCCAGCGCGACCGTCGTCAGTCGCTTCCACCACTTATGCACTCCCATAAGTAGGAAATGTAGACAAAAAGAACAGCTGATTCCGGCTCATGCCGCGTGGCGCGCCGCGTACTCGCCGATCTCGCGCATCGGCGGCCGCTCCTCGGTGTCCACCGCATACGTCCGCGGGGTGAACCCCGACTCGCCCCGCTCGAACTGCGTCAGCGACGGCCGCACCAGATGGCCGCGCGACAGCCTCAGCTGGGCCGTGCGGTAGATCGCCGCGGCCATCCGGCCCAGCGCCTGCCCGTCCTGGTGCCGGTGCTTGCGCTCGCCCACGTCCACCTGCGCCAGCGCATCCAGGCCCACCGTGTGCAGCGCATCGACGAGCAGCCCCAGCTCCACCCCGTACCCCACCGGGAACGGCAGCCGCTCCAGCAGTGAGCGGCGCGCCGCGTACTCCCCGCCCAGCGGCTGGACGAACCCCGCCAGCTGCGGCCAGTGCAGATTCAGCAGCGGACGGGCCACCAGCTCGGTCACCCGGCCGCCCTGGCCCCGCGTCTCACCCAGCGGACGGTCGTACATCGCCTTGACGAACTGCACGTCCGGGTCCGTCAGCAGCGGTCCGACGATCCCGGAGACGAAGTCGGCGGAGAAGTCCCTGAGGTCCGCGTCGACGAAGCAGACGATGTCGCCGGAGGTCGCCAGCAGCGAGCGCCACAGCACCTCCCCCTTGCCCGGCAGCGCCGGTATTCGCGGCAGGATCGCGTCCCGGTGCACCACGCGCGCGCCGGCCGCCGCGGCCGTCTCGGCGGTGCGGTCGGTCGAGCCCGAGTCGACGACCAGCAGCTCGTCGACGAGCGGCGCGGCCTCCATCAGCTCGCGGCGGATCACCGAGACGATCCCGCCGACCGTCTCCTCCTCGTTCAGGGCAGGGAGGACGACGCTCACCGTCGGCGCGGGTTTGGCCGCACGCTTTGCGGAGAGCAGCAGGTCAAGCGGACGGTCGGCGGCCGACCAGGACCGGCGGGCCAGCCAGCGCTCCACCTCTTCGAGCACGGACGCGTCTCCCTTGAATCTCGCTCGTGTGATCCATCTCGCGGTTCGGACGGCTGTCTCAACCGTCCGGGCCGTCGGTTACAGTCTTGAACAACGCGCATGACCGTCGCATGTCGGGGTCACCGCGCCGACAACCACATACCGCTCATCCAGAGGGGCAGAGGGATACGGCCCGTTGAAGCCCCGGCAACCCTCCCGCCGACCGCGAGGTCACGGTGGGGACGGTGCCAATTCCGTCTCCCGGCGAACAAGCGCCGTGAGGAAGATGAGGAGAAAGGGCCTCGCCTAATGGCTGTGCAGACGGTTGACAACACCACGAACACCCCCGCCGGCACGTCAGTGAACCTCGGCCCCGCCGCGGCGCTCTCCTGTCGTGAGTGCGGAGAGAAGTCCCCCCTCGGCCCGGTCTTCGCCTGCGCGAGCTGTTTCGGCCCGCTCGAAGTCGCGTACGACCTGCCCGAAGGCGGCCCCGAGGAACTGCGCCGGCGCATCGAGTCCGGCCCGAACAGCATCTGGCGCTATGCCCCGCTGCTGCCCGTCCCCGCCGACGTGGCCGGCAAGCCCAATCTGAACCCCGGTTTCACCGAGCTGGTCAAGGCCGACAACCTCGCCCGTGAGCTGGGCGTCACCGGCGGTCTGTACGTCAAGGACGACTCCGGCAACCCGACCCACTCCTTCAAGGACCGCGTGGTCGCCATCGCCGTCGAGGCAGCGCGCGCCTTCGGCTTCACCACCCTGTCCTGCTCCTCCACCGGCAACCTCGCGGGCGCCGTCGGCGCCGCCGCCGCCCGCGCCGGCTTCCGCTCCTGCGTCTTCATCCCGCACGACCTGGAGCAGGGCAAGGTCGTCATGGCCGCGGTCTACGGCGGCGACCTCGTCGGCATCGAGGGCACCTACGACGACGTCAACCGCTTCTGCTCGGAGCTCATCGGCGACCCGATCGGGGAGGGCTGGGGCTTCGTCAACGTCAACCTCCGCCCGTACTACGCCGAGGGCTCCAAGACGCTCGCCTACGAGATCTGCGAGCAGCTCGGCTGGCGGCTGCCCGACCAGATCGTGATCCCGATCGCCTCCGGCTCCCAGCTCACGAAAATCGACAAGGGGCTGCAGGAGCTGATCAAGCTCGGTCTCGTCGAGGACAAGCCGTACAAGATCTTCGGTGCGCAGGCGGAGGGCTGCTCCCCGGTGGCGGCGGCCTTCAAGGCCGGGCATGACGTCGTACGGCCCCAGAAGCCGGACACCATCGCCAAGTCGCTGGCCATCGGCAACCCGGCCGACGGCCCCTATGTCCTGGACATCGCCCGGCGCACGGGCGGCGCGGTGGAGGACGTCACCGACGAGCAGATCGTGGATGCGATCAAACTGCTGGCCCGTACGGAGGGCATCTTCACCGAGACCGCGGGCGGCACGACCCTCGGCGTGGCGAAGAAGCTGATCGAGGCGGGCGTCATCGACCCGGCGCTGACGACGGTCGTCGTCAACACGGGCGACGGCCTCAAGACCCTGGACGCGGTCGCCCCGACGACCGGCCCGACCGCGACGATCCGCCCGAGCCTGGACGCGTTCCGCGCCGCCGGCCTGGCTGCCGACTGAAGACTTCCCCCCTTTACCCCGAGGAAGGCACGCACCCCATGAGCGTCAACGTCCGCATCCCCACCATCCTCCGTACATACACCGGCGGCCAGGCCGAGGTCACGGCCGAGGGCGCCACCCTGGCCGACGTCATCGCGGACCTGGAGAAGACCCACAAGGGGATCGCCGCCCGCGTCCTGGACGACCAGGGGCAGCTGCGCCGCTTCGTCAACGTCTACGTCAACGACGACGACGTGCGTTTCGAACAGGGTCTTCAGACGGCGACGCCGGACGGCGCGGGAGTGTCGATCATCCCGGCGGTCGCAGGCGGCTGCTGATTCATTGACGAATTGCCCCCTCCGCAAGAAGCGGAGGGGGCAATTCTGCATGGTTGAGCGCGATAGAGTCGGGGTAGCCCGCTCCACCGCTTGTGCCGGTCGCATATGAGATTGCGCCCGGGCGCGACAAGAAACAGCCAAAGTGTTCGATCGAATTGTCCTGGTAAGAGCGCTTTGTCGGGCCCGACTTGCCCCGTAATTCACGTAATTCGCATGAGTTTTCCGTTCGGGTGTGCTCAGATTTCTCGTCCGATTGACCTGTTGCAGACGGCAGTTGGACAGATACATTCAGCCGCGGTCGACGCGTTCCGGCGCACGTCCCTCCTGTCGGGGACGAGGTCTGACCCGGGCCCGCGAAGTGCGGTCCCGTGCAAGGGCCAGTAATAGGGGAGTTAGGCATGGCTCAGGGCACCGTCAAGTGGTTCAACGCGGAGAAGGGGTACGGCTTCATCGCGGTCGACGGTGGTGCGGATGTTTTCGTCCACTACAGCGCGATCCAGATGGATGGGTACCGCACCCTTGAAGAGGGTCAGCGGGTCGAATTCGAGATCTCGCAGGGCCAGAAGGGGCCGCAGGCGGACATGGTCAAGGTAACCGCCTGAATCCAGGCGCGATCGACCGCTCACGCACGCACTGACTGACGTACGAGGGGCCCGCATCCGAGGAGGGACGCGGGCCCCTCGTATGCGTCCGGGCGTCGGCTGCCCGCGCGTGCCCGGCTGCCCGCGCGCCCCGGGCGGGGAGGCGCCCCAGGGTCGCCGCCGCCGGCCGACACCCCTTGCCGAGGCTTTCTCAAAGCCGCTTGCACTCTCTCGGGTCGAGTGCTAATCATTGGGCGTTAGCACTCTGCGAGTGAGAGTGCTACAGGGACCGGGTCGGTGAGGCCGCAGGCCGGGTGGGGCAAGGAACCACCCGGAGTGCAGGCCGTCCGTCGCGGGCGCCAGCGCGGTCCTGGAGCTTGCCACCCCGATGTCCGGGAGGACCACTTCACATGGCCAAGATCATCGCGTTCGACGAGGAGGCACGGCGCGGTCTCGAGCGCGGGATGAACCAGCTCGCCGACGCCGTCAAGGTCACCCTTGGCCCCAAGGGCCGCAACGTCGTCCTCGAGAAGAAGTGGGGCGCCCCCACGATCACCAACGACGGCGTCTCCATTGCCAAGGAGATCGAGCTCGAGGACCCGTACGAGAAGATCGGCGCCGAGCTGGTCAAGGAAGTCGCCAAGAAGACGGACGACGTCGCAGGCGACGGCACGACCACCGCGACCGTCCTCGCCCAGGCGCTGGTCCGCGAGGGTCTGCGCAACGTCGCCGCCGGCGCCAACCCGATGGCTCTGAAGCGCGGCATCGAGAAGGCCGTCGAGGCCGTCTCCGGCGCGCTGCTCGACCAGGCCAAGGAGGTCGAGACCAAGGAGCAGATCGCCTCCACCGCCTCCATCTCCGCCGCCGACACCCAGATCGGCGAGCTGATCGCCGAGGCCATGGACAAGGTCGGCAAGGAAGGCGTCATCACCGTCGAGGAGTCCCAGACCTTCGGTCTGGAGCTGGAGCTCACCGAGGGCATGCGCTTCGACAAGGGCTACATCTCGGCGTACTTCGCCACCGACATGGAGCGTATGGAGGCCTCCCTCGAGGACCCGTACATCCTGATCGTCAACTCCAAGGTCAGCAATGTGAAGGACCTCCTTCCGCTGCTGGAGAAGGTCATGCAGTCCGGCAAGCCGCTGCTGATCATCGCCGAGGACGTCGAGGGCGAGGCCCTGTCCACGCTGGTCGTCAACAAGATCCGTGGCACTTTCAAGTCCGTTGCCGTCAAGGCCCCGGGCTTCGGCGACCGCCGCAAGGCCATGCTGAACGACATCGCCATCCTCACGGGCGGCACGGTCGTCTCCGAGGAGGTCGGCCTCAAGCTCGAGAACGCCGGCCTGGACCTGCTGGGCCGCGCCCGCAAGGTCGTCATCACCAAGGACGAGACCACCATCGTCGACGGCGCCGGTGACAGCGAGCAGGTCGCGGGCCGCGTCAACCAGATCCGCGCCGAGATCGAGCAGTCGGACTCCGACTACGACCGCGAGAAGCTCCAGGAGCGTCTCGCCAAGCTGGCCGGCGGCGTGGCCGTCATCAAGGCCGGCGCCGCGACCGAGGTGGAGCTCAAGGAGCGCAAGCACCGCATCGAGGACGCCGTGCGCAACGCCAAGGCGGCCGTCGAGGAGGGCATCGTCGCCGGCGGCGGCGTGGCCCTGCTGCAGGCCTCCCAGGTCTTCGAGAAGCTCGAGCTCGACGGTGACGAGGCGACCGGCGCCGCCGCTGTGAAGCTGGCCCTGGAGGCCCCGCTGAAGCAGATCTCCGTCAACGCCGGCCTCGAGGGCGGCGTGATCGTGGAGAAGGTGCGGAACCTGACCCCGGGTCACGGCCTGAACGCCGCGACCGGCGAGTACGTCGACATGATCGCCGAGGGCATCATCGACCCGGCGAAGGTGACCCGCTCTGCCCTGCAGAACGCCGCCTCCATCGCCGCGCTGTTCCTCACCACCGAGGCCGTCATCGCCGACAAGCCGGAGAAGGCCGCTGCGCCGGCCGGCGGCGGCATGCCGGGCGGTGACATGGACTTCTGAGCCGACCGCGCCTGACGGCGTACGGCTCGGACGCGAGTCCGGAAGCTGACCGAGGGCGGCACTCCTCCTGCCGGAGGGGTGCCGCCCTCGGCGCGTGTCCTGGACCCTCCCCCGTGTGCGGGCGCCGCGGCAGGCGTTGTATACGGGCGCTTCGCACCGCGATCCGGTGCATACCAAGACCCACGTGGCATGCTGCGCGCCCATTGGACGTAGGTCTTTCGACCTTCGTTGCTGTGAGATTGCGCACCACTTTCCTCTGTTTTGAAGGTCAAGAGGCGCGGGTAGCCTGCTGTGAGCCTCTTGTAGGCCTGCCGTTAACTCCCCCGCATCCGGGCCTGCACGAGGACGCAGTACGCAATGGACACGCTTGACTCCGTGATCGTCGACGTCAACGACGTCTTCTGGACCTACCTTCTGATCCCGCTCGTCGTGGGCGCGGGACTGTACTTCACCCTGCGCTCCAAGGGCGTGCAGATCCGGCTGCTGCCGGAGATGTTCCGGGTGCTGAAGGACAGGCCGGTCCAGGGAGCCGACGGCAAGAAGGCCGTCTCCTCCTTCGGCGCGTTCACCATCTCCGCCGCCGCCCGCGTCGGCACCGGAAACATCGCGGGCGTCGCCACGGCCATCACGCTCGGCGGACCGGGCGCGGTGTTCTGGATGTGGATGATGGCGATCGTCGGCGCTGCGTCCGCGTTCGTCGAGTCCACACTCGCCCAGCTCTACAAGGTCCGCGACCCGAAGCACGGCACCTACCGGGGCGGTCCCGCGTACTACATGCAGCGGGCGCTCAAGGCACGCTGGCTGGGACTGCTCTTCGCCGTCACCATCACCGTGACCTTCGGTTTCGTCTTCAACGCAGTCCAGTCGAACACGATCGCCTCGGTGGCCTCCGGCTCGTTCAGCGGCATCGGAGACAGCGACTGGTTCGCGCCTGCCGTGGGCATCGCGCTCTCCGTGCTGCTGGCACTTGCCGTCTTCGGCGGCGTACGGCGCATCAGCACGATCACACAGGTGCTGGTGCCGCTCATGGCGGTGCTCTATCTGGTGCTCGGTCTGATCGTCGTGGTGCTGAACATCAGCGAGTTGCCGCGTGTCATCGTCGAGATCCGCGAAGACGCCTTCGGAGTCCGCGAGGTCGCGGGCGGCGCCGTCGGCGTGGCCATCCAGCAGGGCATCCGCCGCGGCATGTTCTCGAACGAGGCCGGTCTCGGCTCCGCGCCCAACGCGGGCGCCACCGCCGAGGTCACCCACCCGGTCAAGCAGGGTCTGGTCCAGTCGCTGGGCGTCTTCTTCGACACGCTGCTGATCTGCACCATGACCGCGTTCATCATCCTGACGACGAACCCCACCCTCGGCGGCATGCGGCAGGGCGCGGACCTCACCCAGGATGCGCTCACCGCCAGCCTCGGAGGCTGGGCCGGCCATGTGCTGACGCTCATCGTCTTCATGCTCGCCTTCAGCTCGATGATCGGCAACTACTACTACGGCGAGTCCAACATCGAGTTCATGACTGCCAAGAAGTGGGTGCTGCCGGGCTACCGCGCCTTGGTGCTCTTGGTGGTCTTCCTCGGGGCTCTCGGCTCGGTCAGCGTCGTCTGGAACCTCGCCGACGTCTTCATGGGCTTCATGGCGCTCGTCAACCTGCTGGCCATCCTGCCGCTGTCCGCGATCGCCTTCCGGTTGATGAACGACTACGTCAGCCAGCGCCGCCAGGGCCTGGACCCCGTCTTCACCCGCGACCGGATGCCCGACCTGCACGGCGTGGAGTGCTGGGAGACGCCGCGCACGGCCGAGCAGCCGGTCAGGGTCACCGGCTGATCCAGCGGGCGGCTACGGCAGCCGCTCGATGATCCAGGAGCCCAGCTCCTCGGTCATCAGCGTGTGCTCCTCGTTCTGCGAGGCGAGCCTGAACTCGTCGAGCTCGCTCTCGCCCGGGTCCAGCGCTTCGATGTCCACATACAGATCCTCCGTGCGGTCCAGATCCCGTACGGCGACGGCGCTGACCGCCGGCACGAAGCAGTGCGCGCGGATCCGGGCGTCGGAGCGGAACCCGAAGAACGCGGGGAGCTTGTTCAGCTCGTCGGCCAGAATCCCGAAGCCGTCCAGCATCCCGCCGGGCGCGCCGTCGATCTCGGGCAGCCCGCAGGTCCGCACCTCCGGCTTCTCCATGCTCACCACGCGCAGCTGGGCGGCCGGCGGGCAGTGGCCGGCCTGCTGTGCGTACAGCCGGGTGCCGACCACCGACAGGCCCCGGCCCTGGAACGCCACGGCGCCCGGCTCCACCGGCTCGCCCCGGCCGGACGACACGCCGTTGGCCACGCCGATCAGCCGGGGGATGCTCGGCCACTCCCCGATCTCCCGCATCTCCGCGAGGAACGCCTTGCGGTCGTCGGCCTGGCCCGGCGGGGCGTCCCACTCGTCGATATGCCGCCACAGCAGTTCACGCGAGGCCGGGCTGTTGATCTGGTCGGAGAACCGGCGGTCCAGCCGCCTGGTGTAGTGCGCGAAGGCCTGGAGGGAGAGGGGAATCCACGCCCCGCGGTGGGGACTGTCATACGACCAGTAGAGAGCCGTCTGATGATCGATGCGCAGGCTCTCCAGCTTGGCCAGCGCATGCCGGGCGATCAGCCCGCCCATGCTGAACCCGCCTACCGCGAGCTGGGCGCCGCCGCTGCGCTCCTCGACGGCCTGAAGAATCGCGGCCTGCGCGGTGCGTGAGTTGTCCAGAATCGACGCGCTGCGTTCATGGAACCCGACGATCACCACATCGCGCCCGCGGCGGCGCAGCTCGCCCAGGAAGGGATACGCCCCGAACTCCAGCACCTCCCAGGCGAACTCCAGGTCACTCGGCCCGACGTGAAACCCGTCGGCCATGATTACGGGCCTGGTCAGCCGGTCGTGCCCTGCGCCGTAGTACACCCAGGCGGTTCCCCCCGGCAGATCCCACATATCGTCGGGCGGCAACGGGATCTGACTCGTCGCCTCCTTGGGCCCGGGCGCGAGCACGATGGGCGGCGCGTCCTGCAGGGCCTTGGCGATCTGTTGCTCGGTGGGCTCGGTGGGCTCGATTGGTCGGGTTGGTCCGGTCGATCGGGTCGGTCGTCCGGTGGATTGGCTCGGCTCGGTTCGTGTCGCTGTTCCTGTCCGTCCTGTCCGTCCTGGCCGTTCTGTCATGACGTCCCCTCCAGAGTCGATGACAACAAGAGCCATCATCGTCACTCAAGGTAGTCACTCAAACGGAGTGGCGAGAACTTGCAAACGGGTCGAAAGGTATTGTCGCGAGCTCCTCGGGGGCGTAGGCCTTGGGCCTGTCGGCGTTGGCTGTTGATGCTGAGGGGGCGAGGGGTCTGCGTGGTGCTCACGGGACGCGGCGGGGAGTCCCGACGTGAGCGGCGCCGCGACCGGGTCGCGGGCGCGGGGCTCAGTCGCCGACTGTCCCGGCTTCGATGCGCCGGCCGCGCGTCGCATCCACCACGATGGGAACGCCGTTCGGGATCTCCCCTGCGAGACGGTCGAGCAGACCCTGCACCGGTGGGAGGTCCCCGGGGGTGCGGACATGGATGTACAGCGTCTGCGACACCGCGTCGACGCTGGTGACGGAGGCGTCCGGCTCGTTCGCGAGCCACTGTTGCGCCGCGACCTTTGCGCGGCCGGTCCAGGCGTTGATCAGCAGGGTGAACGCGGTGTTGGCGGTCAGCGGCACGAAGACCACGGCGAACAGCATGGACATGGCGATATACGCCCTGCGGGCGGGCCTCCCGGCGGTCTTGTCGGCCTCGGCGCCGTAGCCGAGGGTGGCGAAGACCACCATGCCGCCGAAGACCAGGGCGAAGAAATTCGACACGAACAGCACCAGTGCGCCCAGCGCCAGCCACCACGCCAGATGTCCCAGGCACACCCCGGCCACCACCAGGGGAGGGACGAGGGAGATGGCGATCGCGACCCCGGGCAGCACGGCGGCCACGTCGCGCCGGGCCAGTGCCACCGCGCCGGCGAAACCCGTCGCCAGGGCGGCGATCAGGTCCATCAGCCCCGGTGACGTCCGCGAGGCGATCTGATTGTTCGACAGCAGGTCGTAGTCGCTGGGGAGTCCTTGGGAGAACAGCATTCCGGCCGCGATCACCAGCAGACAGGCGAGGAGCACGATTCTGGCCGCTCCGGTTCTGCGGCGCTGCACCGAACCCAGGGCGATGCCCATGATCGGCGTCGACAGCGGGGCGATGATCATCGCCCCGATCACGGTGGCCGTCGAGTCGGTGAGCACCCCGCCGGACGCGATGACCGAGGAAAGGGTCAGCATCGTCCAGAAGGCCGAGCGCTTCGCCCTGGTGTCCCCGGCCGACAGGTCCAGGTCCTGTGCCAGTTCGTCCAGGGAGCGGCGCTGGGAGGTGGGCAGAACGCGGGCGCGGACTCCTCTGAGCATTCCCTCCGAGTACCACGGCCACCGGGGTTCCGGTGTGCCGGACACGGCGAACGCCTCCGAACAGCCCGTGTCGGCGATGCGGCGGGCGAACCGCAAGGAGCCGGCCGCTGAAAGTGCTGCTGGATCGGCGTGCCGGGGCGGGCGGCGGAGCTCGGGCTCAGGGCGTGGCGAGCGCTGCGCCGGCGAGGCGGAGGGTGGCGGCGCGGAGGCGGGTCTCGCCCAGTTCGGGGAGGAGCGCGGCGACATGCTCGGCCGCGAGGGCGGCGAGCAGGGTGTGTGCGGCGGCGTCGGGGTCGGGGGTCTGAGCCAGCAGGATCGCCAGATGGCGGTGCCAGAAGCGGTACGCGCCGATCCGGTAGCGGGCGCCGGGGCTCGCGGTCTCGGACATCCGGACCAGCGGCAGATGCTCCATCAGGTAGTCGACATAGGCGTCGAGGAACGCGGTCAGCCGGTCGTGGGCCGCGGCTCCCGGGCCCAGCGGGGGCGGCCCGTGCAGGACCGACTCCTGGAGCGCCTGCTCGCGGGAGTCCAGCAGGGCGACGGCGAGCCCCGACTTGTCGCCGAAGCGGCGGAACAGCGTGCCCTTGCCGACGCCCGCGGCCGCCGCGATCTGGTCCATGGACACCGCCTCGACGCCGTGTTCGGCGAAGAGCCGCGCGGCGGCTTCGAGTACGGCGGCCCGGTTGCGGGCCGCGTCGGCGCGTTCCTTCGGGGGCGGGGTGCGCAGCAGTTCCAGGGGCGTTGCGGAATCGGACTGCGGTCCGTTACTGTTCTGAGCCACAAGAGGACTATAGTCCGGATTCCTTGGAGGCAGTGACATGACCGCACTGATAACCCGAAACGAGCTGGCCGCGGCGGTAAAGGCGGGCGCCGTGACCGTCGTCGACGCCCTGGGCGGCGAGTACTACGCGAAGCAGCACCTGCCGGGCGCCGTGCCGATCGTTCCGGGCGACGTCGACGGGCAGGCGGCGGCGCTGCTGCCCGACCGGGACGCCCTGATCGTCACGTACTGCTCCAACCCCGCCTGCCCCAACAGCGGCCAGGTCGCCGACCGGCTCACGGCGCTCGGCTACACCGACGTCCGCAAGTACCGGGAGGGCATCCAGGACTGGGTGGAGGCGGGCCTGCCGACCGAGAGCGCCTGATCTGACGGCTCCGGGCCTCGCAACGAGGCCCGGAGCCCCCACAGTCGACCCTTCCGGTCCGAGACGCCCATTACCTCCTTCGTGAGGACCGCCCTTTCGCGGGCGTGGCGCAGTTCCTGCCGCGCGGGGCGCGGACGCGGCTCGGGCGCGGACTCGGCGACGACCCGGACGACGGGGCGAGCCGTGAGAGGGCCGGTCGAGAAGGCCTGTGCGCTCGTCACACGAACGTGGGGCGCTGGCCTGGCGGCCTTCCGCCGCCGATTCTGGACGGGGCGGTCACCCGTCCGCGGCCCGCAGCGCAGCTCGCAGGTGCCCCCCGCACCGCGTCAGCAGCTCGTCCGCCGTCGCCGCGTCCACCGCCGCGAGAATCGTGAGGATCGCCTGCTTCACCTCGCCGTCGGCAGCCGAGAGCGCCGCCTCGATCTCGTCGTCCGACGCGCCTGTGGCCAGCGCGACGATACGGTGCGACCGCGCGCGCAGTTTCTCGTTGGAGGCGCGCACATCGACCATGAGGTTTCCGTAGGTCTTGCCGAGGCGGATCATGGTGATCGTCGACACCATGTTGAGCACCAGCTTCTGCGCCGTGCCGGCCTTCAGCCGGGTGGAGCCGGTGAGCAGTTCGGGGCCCACCACCACCTCGATGGCGTGATCTGCGGCCGCGCCCAGCGCGCTGTTCGCATTGCACGACAGACCGACGGTCAGCGCCCCGCGCCCACGGGCGTGTTCGACCGCGCCGACGGCGTACGGAGTGCGGCCGGAGGCGGAGACGCCGACCACCGTGTCGTCTGCGGCCAGTGCGAGGGCGTCCAGGTCGCCGGCCGCCAGGTCCTTGCTGTCCTCCGCGCCCTCCACCGCCGTGACCAGCGCCTCGCGGCCGCCCGCGACCAGCCCGACGACCTGGCCGGGGCCGGTGTTGAACGTCGGAGGGCACTCGCTGGCGTCCAGCACCCCGAGCCGTCCCGGCGTGCCCGCGCCCGCGTAGACCAGCCTGCCCCCGCGGGCCATCCGCTCCGCGATGGCGTCGATCGCCGCGGCGATGCGCGGCAGTTCTCCGGCGACGGCGGACGGCACGGACCGGTCCTCGCCGTTCATGAGCCGCGCGATGTCGAGGGTGGGGAGCCGGTCGATCTCCGCCAGCTCGGGCCGGAACTCCTCGGTGGCGAGCATGGCCAGCTCGGCGCGGAGTTCTCCGTGGGCGGGCGTGGGGGTCATGGTGTGCGGCTTTCTGGCGGTGCGGACGGGGGTGGCGGACGGGGGACGCTCGCCGGACGGGACGGGAGGCTGCCGGACGAGGACGCTTGGCGGACGGGGCGGGAGGCTGCCGGACGAGGACGCTCGCCGGACGGGGCGGGAGGCTGCCGGACGGGGCGGGACGCCGCCGAACCGGGCCCGGCGGCGCGTCAGCGCGGTTCGGCGCGGTCGCGCGGGACGGCGGCCGTACGCGGGCTGTGCCGGTGGGCCAGGGCCTCGTACGACGCCGCCAGCGCGGGCGCCGCCGACTCGTACGTACGCTGCGCCACCCCGATGAACAGACAGTCGACGACGAGCAACTGGCCGGTGCGCGACGACATCGCGGCGGGACGCAGTTCGGTCTCGCGCGCGGTGGACGTGGTCAGCACCTGGTCGGCGTACTGCGCCACCGGACTGTCCGGACGCCCCGTGATCGCGATCGTCGTCGCGCCCCGCTCGAACGCCACGCGCAGCGGCTCGATCACATCGCCCGTCGAACCGGAGTGGGTGATGGCCACGGCGACGTCCCCGGAGCGCAGCTGCACCGCGCCCGTGACGGCGAGGTGCGGATCCGCATGCGCATGCGCGACCAGCCCGATGCGCAGCAGCTTCTGCGCCAGGTCCGCGCCGACGAGCGCCGAGGCGCCGACGCCGTAGATGTCGATGCGGCGCGCGGTCGCGGCGGCGGTGACGGCCGCGCTCAGCTGCCCGGTGTCGAGCCCGGCCGCCGTGTCCGCGAGGGTCTGCTGCTCGTCGTACGCCAGCTTGGCGACCACGTCGGCGATCGGGTCGTCCACGCGGATGTCGGCGGTGACCGAGGGGGCGACGCCCGACTGCATGTGGGCGGCGAGCCCGGCGAGGGCGAGGCGCAGGTCGCGGTAGCCCGGATAGCCCAGGAGGCGGGCGGTGCGAACCACGGTGGCCTCGCTGGTGCCGGTCAGCTCGGCGAGGCCGGTGACCGTGAGCGCCGCGCAGCCGGCCGGGTCGTCCGCCACGGCCTCGGCGACGCGCTGCATGGAGCGGGTCATGGAGGGGGCGAGGGTGCGGATCTTGGCCGCGAGGGCCGCGGGGGCGGGGGGCGTGTCCAGCCGGACGGGCGGCGGCCCGCCCGCGGCGCCGTGTTCCGCGGAGGCCGTGAAAATTTCCTTCACGTCATGGGTCACTCCTGAAAGATATTTTCGGCGCTCTGCGCCGTCAACCCTCCCGTCAGCCTCCCGCCACCCTGCGGTCGGCGTTCCCGGAGGGGCTCGGCCACAATGGCGGCATGGACGACGCGAGCACCCCGCCACCCCTGGAGCAGGCACTCCACTCCGCCCGCGCCCTGGTCCTGGCCGACCTGGCCGCGCGCGACGTGGCCGACTCGGCCGTCGTCTCACTGGTCGAGGACGCGGTCACCCATCGCCGCTGGTGGGTGGAGCAGTGGCCGGAGGGCACCCCGTATGTCGCCGGTCTCGTCGCCCAGGACGTCCAGGACGCGCTGTTGGAGCGGTACGGCCGGTGGCCGCTGTGCCCCGTGTGCGACGCGGGCGACCCCCACGCCCTGGACGTGGAGCCGGAGCTGGGGCCCGATCCGCACTGGGTGTGCGGGCAGGCCGGGGTCGTCGTGGCGCCGGTGGGCGGCCTGGGATGACGGTCTACATCGATCCGCCGACCTGGCCGGGCCACGGCCGGATGTGGTCGCACCTGATCAGCGATGTTTCCTTCGAGGAACTGCACTCCTTCGCCGCTTCCATCGGCTGCCCGCCCAGGGCTTTCCACCGCGACCACTACGACCTGCCCGTGGACCGCTACCCGGACGCGGTCACGGCCGGGGCGGTGGAGGTGTCCAGCCGCGATGTGGTGAGGCTGCTGACGAAGGCGGGGCTGCGGAGGCGGAAGGGGCGCGGCGGAATGATGTGACCGGGGGGCGAAGAGCACCTCGTACGTGGGCGCCAGCGCACCCACGCCTGGCCGACGCCCGAGGGCGAAGACGGAGAGGCCCAGCACATGGACGGCGGGGGGTGTGCGCCGGCGATGCGGGCCTGCGGGCTGCTGCTGGTACCGGTCGATGGTGGGGTCAGGCATGACAGCCAGGAGCACACCCGACTTTTCGATCATTCCCCCGCGGTGGATTTCGCGAGCTCCGCCAACTCGGCGGTGAGATTGGTGCGGGCGTGCGGCTCCCACCGGCTCCTGCCGTACGGCGTGCGGAACAGCTGCGGCAGGTCGAGCAGTTGCCGTAGCACGGCGGCGCGGCCGGCGCGGAACACATCGTCCGGGACAAACCCGTACTCCTCGCGTACGGCGGAGGAGTAGGCGGCGTACTCCTCCGGGCCGGAGGCGAGCACCGCGAGGTCGGCGTCGCACAGCACCGCGCCGTTGGCGTCGCCCTCCGCGGCGGCATGGGTGACCGTCAGCCGCACCAGCCGGGCCACCTCGGCGGTTGCCTCGGGGCTCACTCCGGCCTCCGGCAGGGCCCGTTCGGCCAGCCTGGCGGAGCGCTCCTCGTTCTCGGAACGCTCGGGGTGGTAGACGGCGTCGTGGAACCACGCGGCCAGTCGCACCAGTTGGGGGTCCTGGGCGTACGGGGCGAGGGTGTCCACCCGGTCCAGGACGGCGACGAGATGCTCGGTGGTGTGGTACCTGCGCTGCGGCTCGCCCCAGCGGTCCAGCAGATTGTCCGCGTACGGCGTCGGATCGGGCTCCGCCGCCCCACCGCGCGCGGCGACGAGCGCCCGCGCCCAGCGGCGCCGGAGGTCCCGGGGGGTGGTGGCGGTCATGGGGTGACTCTAGCGAGTGCTGCGCGGGCGCTGCCCGGGCAGGCGATACGAGCCGTGGCGGCAGACGGGCCTTGGGCCTGTAGTAGGGACGTCGGACCCCGATGTGCGGGATGCGTATTGCCTGCCGCTGCCGCTGCCGCTGCCGCTGCCGCCGAGGTCGAGGAAGACATGACGGCAGTCGACCGCAGCAGCGCGCCCGCCCCGAGGTCTCCGGGGCGGGCGCGTTCTTCGGCGAACGGGGAGATGACGGCCGTCGTGGGGACGCGGGCCTCAGCTTCGCGCGCCGGAGGCTGGGGAGAAGCCGCGCAGGCGGAGGGAGTTGGCGACCACGAAGACCGAGGAGAACGCCATCGCCGCCCCCGCGATCATCGGGGTGAGGAGGCCCGCCGCGGCGAGCGGCAGGGCGGCGACGTTGTACGCGAAGGCCCAGAAGAGGTTGCCCTTGATGGTGGCCAGGGTCCGGCGGGAGAGGCGGATGGCGTCGGCTGCCGCGCGGAGGTCGCCGCGGACGAGGGTGAGGTCGCCCGCCTCCATCGCAGCGTCCGTGCCCGTGCCCATGGCGAGCCCCAGGTCCGCGGTCGCCAGCGCCGCCGCGTCGTTGACGCCGTCGCCCGCCATCGCGACCGTACGGCCCTCGCTCTGCAACCGCCGGACGACGGCGGCCTTGTCCTCGGGCAGCACCTCGGCGATGACGTCCTCCGCGTCGATGCCGACCGCCGCCGCGACGGTCTCGGCGACCGCCTTGTTGTCGCCGGTCAGCAGGATCGGCCGGAGCCCCAGCGCGCGCAGCCGGGCGACCGCGTCCGCGCTGCTGTCCTTCACGGAGTCCGCCACCTCCAGCACGGCGCGCGCCTCGCCGTCCCAGGCCACGCAGATCGCCGTGCTGCCGGCGGCCTCCGCGGCGGAGGCGGCCCGCACGAGCTCCTCCGGAAGCCGGATGGCCCAGTCGGCGAGCAGGCTTTCACGGCCGGCGAGGACGGCATGGCCGTCGACGACGCCCTGGACGCCGCGGCCGGGGACGTTGGCGAAGTCCTCCACCGCAGGCAACCCGCCCGTGCGCCGCATCGCCGCCGCCGCGATCGCGCGGGCGACGGGGTGCTCTGAGGCGTGCTCCAGAGCCCCCGCCAGTCGCAGGGTCTCCATCTCGTCCACGCCGTCGGCCGGGTGGACGGCGAGCAGAGCCATCGTGCCGGTGGTGACGGTGCCGGTCTTGTCGAGGACGATCGTGTCGGCCCTGCGGGTGTTCTCCAGGACCTCCGGGCCCTTGATCAGAATGCCGAGCTGCGCGCCGCGGCCCGTGCCGACCATCAGGGCGGTGGGCGTGGCCAGCCCCAGGGCGCACGGGCAGGCGATGATCAGCACGGCCACGGCAGCGGTGAACGCGGCCGCGGCGTCGCCGGTCGCCAGCAGCCAGCCGGTGAGCGTCGCGAGCGAGAGCAGCAGCACGGCCGGGACGAACACGGCGGAGATCCGGTCGGCGAGGCGCTGGGCAGCGGCCTTGCCGTTCTGGGCGTCCTCGACGAGCTTCGCCATCCGGGCGAGCTGGGTGTCCGCCCCGACGCGGGTGGCGCGGACGACGAGTCGGCCCCCGGCGTTGAGGGTCGCTCCGGTGACGGGGTCTCCGGCGACGACCTCCACGGGGACGGACTCGCCGGTGAGCATCGAGGCGTCGACCGCCGACGCCCCCTCGACGACCGTTCCGTCGGTGGCGATCTTCTCGCCGGGGCGTACCAGGAAGAGGTCGCCGACGCGCACATCGGCGGCGGGAACGGTCTGTTCCCGGCCGTCGTCGCGCAGCACCGTGACCTCCTTGGCCCCGAGTTCCATCAGCGCCCGCAGCGCCGCGCCGGCCTTCCGCTTGGAGCGTGCCTCGGCATAGCGCCCGGCGAGCACGAACGCGGTGACTCCGGCGGCGGCCTCCAGATAGATGTGCCCGCCGGTGACCAGGCTCCATACGGACCATGCGTAGGCGGCCGAGGTGCCGAGCGAGATCAGCGTGTCCATCGTCGCGGCGCGATGGCGGAGGTTGGTCCAGGCGGCGCGGTGGAAGGGCGCGCCCGCGTAGCCGACGACCGGTGTGGCGAGGACGAGTGAGACCGGCTGCCAGTACGGGAACTGGAGGGCGGGGACCATCGACAGCGCGATCACGGGGACGGAGAGCACGACGGCGAGGACCAGCCGACGGCGCAGATCGGTGAGCCCGTCGTCCCCCTCTCGGCCGTCGTGGTCGCCGTCCGCAGCCGCCCCCGTCGGCGGCTGCGCCGTGTACCCCGTCGCCTCGACCGCTGCGATCAGGTCGTTCACGGAGACGTCCGCGCCGCTGTGGAAGTGCACCTGCGCCTTCTCGGTGGCGTAGTTGACCGTCGCTTCCACGCCGTCGATGCGGTTCAGCTTCCTCTCTATGCGGGCGGCGCAGGAGGCGCAGGTCATGCCGCCGATGGTGAATTCGGTCCGAGGCATGGTCCCTCCCGATGTGTGTACCCCTAGGGGGTATGGCTCTCTGTCTTCAGGTATACCCCCCAGTGGTATATGGCGCAAGTCGCGATCCATGCGGTCGTCCGCCGTGTCGGCTGCTGCCGGACCTCGGGCGCATTAGGGTGGTGCATTGGACTAGACCTGTTTGGTCTTCTGGAGGAATGGGGTGCCATGAGCAACCGTGCGGTCCTGGAGGTGATCGCTCTCGACGCGGAGGACGCGGTCGCCGCGCAGGCGGGAGGGGCGGACCGGCTTGAGCTGGTCACCGATATGGCGGCGGACGGACTGACGCCGTCCCGGGAGACGTTCTCGCGCATCCGCGCGGCCGTCGACATCCCGCTGCGCGTGATGCTCCGGCTGCACGACGGTTTCGCCGCGGGCGGCCCGCAGGGGCTTCAGGCACTGGTCCGGGCCGCCGAGGAGCTCCGCGGGGAGGGTGCGGAGGAGTTCGTCCTCGGCTTCCTTGAGGAGGACGGCCAGCCGGACCTGACCGCGGTGGAGCGCTTGACCGCGGCGGTCGAGGGCTGCCGGTGGACCTTCCACCGAGCGATCGACCACGCGGCGGACCGGGACGCCCTGCGCAAACGGCTCGCCGACACCCCGTGGCTCGACACCTATCTGACCGCGGGCGCGCCGGAAGGCGTCGACGCGGGGCTGCCCACGCTGCTCGCGGAGGCCGCGCGGCGGGGCGAGCCCGGATACGAGCCGCAGATCCTCGTGGGCGGCGGCCTCCGGCTGGAGCATGTGCCCGCGCTTCGCGCCGCGGGCGTCGACGCCTTCCACATCGGCGGCGCGGCGCGGCCGGACGGCTGGTCGTCGGGTGTCGCCCCGGCGGCGGTCGCGGACTGGCGTCGGGCGCTGGACGGCTAGCGAACGCAGGCAGGCCGGACTTTGGCCGGGAGCCCGGCGCCGAGCGTGTCCGGGTTCCCGGCAAAGAGATGTCGGCGCCACGGCGCTGGTCCAGGAGCCCGGCCTGAGCCACCGCTTCCGCTTCGGGTCGGCCGTCGAGGGCGCCGACCACCCGGACCCGTTCCCCGCGCAGAACGGCTGGGCGACGGAGTCTAGACGTCGTACGTCAGGTCGAACGCAGGGGAGGCCGGCACTGCTTGACACGTGAGGACGTACCCCCTGGCCACGTCACGCTCATCGAGCGCCATCTGCCGTCGGTGGTGTACGTCTCCGCTGTGCAGGCGCGCTCGGCAGGCTCCACAGACCCCCGATTCGCAACTGAACGGCGGCTGCAGGCCGGCTTGCCGGGCGGCCTGGAGAAAGGTCTGCCGTGCCGACACGGCCAGAGTGGTGCGGTGCCCATCGAGGGTCACAGAGCCTGTGGAATCCACGCCGGCCGCATCAATCGCATGGGGCGTCGCGTAGCCGTAGCTCTCGCTGTGGATTCGGGAGCCCGGGACGTCGAGCATGCCGAGCGCACGGGAGAGGTCATCGTTCATGGAAGCCGGTCCGCAGATCCAGTAGTGCACATCTTGCGCGACAGGAGGCGTTTCAGAGAAAAGCGACTTCAGTGCGCCGAGATCTATTCGTCCTTTTCTCCATGAGACCGCTCCGTCAAGAAAGCGCGGAGACGAGAGAATGTGGCGCACGGTGCAGCGGTTGGCGTGTCGGCGGTGCAGTCTCTGTGCTTCTTCGTAGAAGAGGATCCGCTGTCTGTCAGTGTTGCCAAGGATCAGGTGCGCATACGAGAAAGGTTCATCGCGCAGCACCGTCCGCGCCATGGCGTAGAGCGGGGTTATACCGCTGCCGGCCCCGAAGAAGTAGTGCGTGCGCCGGCCCTGCGGTGCAGGCCGCAGTACGAATTCGCCGTAGGGCCTGGTCACATCGACGCGGTCACCCGTTTGAAGGCGGTCAACGAGATGGTTCGACACCATGCCATTCCGAACGCGTTTGACAGTCACCCTCAACGACTCGCCCGGAGGGTTTGTGATCGAATAACTCCGTCGGTATTCTCGCCCCTTCAGGCGGATAGAAATCGTCACATGCTGCCCGGCCTTCCAGGTGAACTCCGCGCCGAGGGCCGGTGGAATGTCGAACTCAATTGATTTGGCTTCGCCGCCGATCTCAGGACGGGCATCGGCGACTGTCAACCTGTGCAAAGTCAGCGACATTGATGGGGTTCTCCCGCCGTGTAATGGGTCGCGTCGTGGACCGACTCTCGCGTTCTCCGTCGACGGCCCCGCAGATGGCAGCGCTTGTGCGGCGCATGGCATCTGTTTGACTACTTGAGGAAGCTAAGAACCACGCGTTGATGGTTGACCACGGGGCTTTCCCCCTGAGCCGCTGGGCCGACCTCGAAAAAGGGGCTGGTCATCGACTTCTGTTGCTGCTCACACACATAGTTGTCTTCGGCGACGAAGTTGCCGCTGGCCAGCGGATCGTCGCGACCTTCTGCTTCTTTTCTGCCTACTTTTGCCTTCTGGCCTTCGGATCGGCCTCGAGTTGACGGCCATTCGCTCCAGAGTGAGTTCCAGGTCGATTTCGACACACGCTTGGTGCGACTCTCGACGCGGGTGAGATCAGGGGCGAGCGGCGTGATGATGTAGGTCGACCATTCGGAATCACTTGTCGCGAATCCGATTCCCGGGAACAGCATGGGAACCCAGACACCGTGATCGCCGGAGCCACCTCGCCCGCCATTGTCGTGGCGGTCTCCATCCATGGCGACCAAAGGTTCCCAGAACGCATAGTGCGAACCATGCCATCCGTATTCCGCCTTCGCGTGGTCATACATGTCAAGCGTTGCCGAGTGCAGATGTGAAAGATGGTAGACATCCACGTAGTTCTCAACGATGATTTTCCAGTTGGCCTTCACCTCCATTGATGTCCGCTGAGCGGGGATCTCGGTCAGCTCCGCGGGCTGCACTGGTCCCAGGTGTGGATCCACGGCGCCGAACCATTCCGCCAGAGACGGAGACCGCCCCGGAGGGTCCGGATGGACGAACAGCATTCCTCGCCAAATGTCGACGGATGCCGCCTTCAACCCCAGCTGTGACTTGTCGATGCCGGACGGATACTCTCGCTCGGCGTTCGGAACTGCGATGAGGCAGCCCTCGAGGTCGTATGTCCAGTCGTGGTAGGGGCATGTGACGGCCCGCTGCGCCTTTCCGGTAGCACGGAGAAGCTGGGTGCCTCGGTGGCGGCAGATGTTGTGAAAAGCGCGCAAGCGGTGATCGCGGCCCATCACGATGAGGATGTTGTTCGCGCCGGCTTGGACGGAAACATACTGCCCCGGCTCCGATATATCCTCCGCAAACCCTGCGTAACGCCATAGACGAGAGAAGATGCGGTCCTGTTCGCGGTGGTACCACTCCCATGACGTGTACGCATCGACCGGCAATTCGTGATACATCCGGCTCATTGTGGGGACCTTTCGCTTTTGATCGCCTAAATCGCCCCGGGAGGGCACTGTGCGGCAGCTTCCCTGATTTGCCTGGAAATGATGTGCGGGGGGGGGGCGTTTCTTCACAGGCTCGCGGTCATACGTAATTGCCAAGGGCGGGGAACGCGTCAGCGCCGACCATCAAGACGCCAAAAGCTGCGAACAGAATGACGATCAGCCAGAAGAGGAAAGCGTCTTCGTGGCGGTTTACTTCTGCGACGAGAAAAGCTCTGCCTGTCCGCAAGGACGGTGCTATCCACCATATGAAGAGCAAGCCCCAGAGAAATTGGTAGCCGAGCCAGGTCGTCACGGCGAGCGCTGCGAACGCCGCGTAGTTGACGGCCCGTGATCCGACCGGCAGCCGCCGGCCTGTGCCGCCGGAGGCGTCCGGTGAGCTGGGATACGCCATGCGTCCATCTCCTGTCGACGGTAAACAGCGCGCTGGGTGCTGCGCGCTGAGCCGCACGGTATCCACGCACAGAGTTGATTGTCAATGTTGACAATCAACCGGGGTGTGGAGCCTTCGCGGCTGCCGGTCTTGGTGGGCTGGCCTGTGCCGAGTGAGCGTCGTGGACGGCTTTCTCAGCCCCGGCGTCCCGGCCTGCGACCGGTCCGGGGGCCGTAGCCGGGAGCTCCCCGCAATCCGCCGACCGTTTAACTCGTCGTCGGCGCCGCTGCCGCGCGTCGGCGCCGTCGGCGGACGGCTGCCCGGCAGTCACGGTCACAGTCGCTGCGGGGACGGGAGTCGCCCGGCGCGAGGGTGCCGTCGGGCGTGCCGCGGTCATCGTGGCAGCCCCTTAGAATGCGGTTATGCCGCGACCGAGCATGCGAGCGCAGCGCTCCCAGGAGATTCTTGCAGCGTACGTCAGATGCGTTGCGCGATTTGGCCTGGAAGGCGCCACCCAAGAGCGCATCGCCGACGAGGCGGGAGTCAAGCGCCCCCTTTTGCGGCATTACCTGGGAAACCGTGAGCAGATGATCGAGTCGCTGACTCGCTACGTAGCAGATCGTTTCACGCAAGAAACACGAGAGCTCGAGATCGCACTCGGTGCAACGGGTGCACCAGCGGATCTGATCGACAAGCTTTTCCTGTCCGCACGGGCGAGTGACGCCGATCTTTTCCTCGCATATCAGGCGCTGGTGTCCGCGGCGGACTCCCATCCGGGCATGCGCGAGCCGCTCGTGGAGTGCTTCGAGCAGTTCCTCCGTGCTGTCGAGCGCATTCTCCGCCGGCACCGCCCTCATGCCTCAGCCTCAAGAATCCGCGCTGCTTCCCATGGAATCGCCGCAGCGTATATGGCTGTCGACGGGTTCGCGCCGCTGAATCCACCCGGGCAATGGCGGGAGGATCTGAAGGCGGCGGCCGTCATGCTCATATCGATCGTCGATGAAGATCAGCCCGCTATCGAGGCCCCCTGAGGCAGCTGCGCCCCGGGACTGTCACCGAGCAGCAGCGCTCACGGACACGCCTGCGCGGGCACCGGCCCCTGGGCGACGACGCCCCTCGGGCGCCCTCCGGGCCGCGGCCTCACACCAGCCCGGCGAGCCGTCAGCCGAAGCGCTGTCCACGGCGCGGGCACCGGTCGAACGCGGCGTCGCACGGCTGAGGTCCCTCCCTTGCCGATCGGCAGGCTACGGGGTGGTCGACTTGCACAATTGGGGCGGCAGCGCCGCGGAGTGCAGCACCGTCAGCCCCGACACCGCGCGGGTCAGCGCCACATACAGACGGCGCAGCCCGGTGCGTTCATCCGGTTCGGCCGCGACGATGGCAGCCGGGTCGTCAAGGACCACATGGTCGTACTCCAGGCCCTTTGCCAGCGACGCGGGCACCAGGGTCAGCCGGCAGTCGGGCGTGGTCTCGTCGCCGGGAGCGAGATGCACCAGGCCCGCGCCGGCGAGGGCCTCGGCCAGCGCCGGTACGCGGGCGTCCGCGGCGATCAGGCCGATGGAGCCCTGGTGGCGCAGCGACTCGGTGCACGCGGCGACCACGTCCGCGTCGCCGTCCGCCGGGCGGACGTCCAGGGAGCCGGGCGACTCGCGCACCGAGCGGACCTCGGCCAGGCCCGGCGACATGTGGGGCAGCAGCCGCGAGGCGTAGGCGATCACCTCGCGCGGCACGCGGAAGCCCGCCGTCAGCTCCTCGACTGCCGCCTCCGGCTTGCCGAGATGTGCCAGCGCCTCCGCCCAACTGCGCGTCGCCCAGGGGGTGGTGCCCTGCGCCAGGTCGCCCAGGACCGTCGCGGAGCCCGTGGTGCAGCGGCGGCCCACCGCCCGGTACTGCATCGGGGACAGGTCCTGTGCCTCGTCCAGGACCACATGGCCCAGCGACGGCGTACGCGACACCAGATCCGCGGCCTCGTCGACCAGCACCGCGTCGGCGGCCGACCACCGTGCCGACCGCACGCTCCGCGGCGGCTTCGCCCACAGGATCGCCGCCTGCTCCTCGGGATCCAGCACGCCGTCCGCGTGCACGGCGAGGAAGGCGGGGTCCGACAGCAGCCGCAGCACCAGCTTCGCCGGATCGACCGGCGGCCACACCTCCTTGACCGCCGCCTTCACCGCCGCGTTGCGCGCCACCGCGTCCTGCACCCGGTCGTCCGGGGCTTCGCCCGCCTGCTCCATGCGCACCAGCACCGCGTGGGCGATGCGCTGC
Source organism: Streptomyces chengmaiensis (assembly GCF_029846775.1). Taxonomy (NCBI): domain Bacteria; kingdom Bacillati; phylum Actinomycetota; class Actinomycetes; order Kitasatosporales; family Streptomycetaceae; genus Streptomyces; species Streptomyces chengmaiensis. The sequence goes on along the minus strand of NZ_JARWBG010000012.1, from coordinate 39,347 downwards.
GGCAGTGCGTCGCGGGCGGCCCCGTACCGGATGTCGCGGTCCAGCAACTCGGTCACGATCTGCTGGAGTTCATATGCCGGAACGCGCCACCGCCGGGACCCGCGCACCACCACCACCGGCTCCGCCGGGACGGTGACATAAGACCGGACCGCCCGCCGCAGCACCTCCGCCATCCGCGCATCGCCCTTGACCACGCCCGCCGGCGCGGTGTCCGTCCCGCGCACCTCCACATGCGTCCCGACCAGTTCGTCGACGGTCGCCTGCCGGACCTCAAGCTCGCCCAGGGCGGGCAGGACCTGCTCGATGTAGTGGAGGAAGGAGCGGTTCGGGCCGATCACCAGCGTGCCGGTGCGGGCCAGCCGCTCCCGGTGCGCATACAGCAGATACGCCACCCGGTGCAGTCCCACAGCCGTCTTCCCGGTGCCGGGGCCGCCCTGCACGCACACCGTGCCCGCGAGACCCGACCGTACGATCTCGTCCTGCTCGGGCTGGATCGTCGCCACGATGTCCCGCATGGGGCCGACACGCGGCCGCTCGATCTCCGCCTGGAGCAGCCGACTCGTGCGCTCCTGCTCGTCCGGGTCGGTCAGATGCTCGTCCTCGTACGCGGTGAGGTCGCCGCCCGTGTAGCCGAACCGCCGCCGCAGCCCGATGTGCATCGGGTCCTTCCGCGACGCACGGTAGAACGGCCGGGAGACCGGCGCACGCCAGTCGACCACCATCGGATCGCCGTCCGCGTCGTGCACATGACGGCGTCCGACGTAGAAGCGCTGGCCCTCCTGCGCCGTCTCCAGATAGTCGAGACGGCCGAAGAACAGGGGGGTGTGCCTCAGATCCGCGAGCGCCGCGACGCGTGCCTCGATCTGCTTCTGAAGCACCGCCGCGTTGACCCAGTTCGCGGTGACGTCTCGGATGTCCATCGCCTCGACGTCCTCGCGCATGGTGCGCAACGCGGTGCGTGATGCGGCAAGATGGGCGCGCTCAAGGGCCAGGGAGTCTGTTGTGGGCGTGGCGGACACGGCGACGGCCTTTCGGGGGGAGGTACGGGACGTACGGTCACATCGAAAAGCCGCCGGTTTCCGTCCGGACGGCGGCGCTCCCCGGGGCCGAAGCGGGCGGCCGTGGGCGCGGGCAAGAGCGGCGATTCTAGTCAGCGGGCGACACACGGGCGACTGGTTTTCCCCGACCCGAGGACGCCCGACGCCCCGTCCCGGCTGCCCCGGCCGCCGGCATGACCCTGAGGGCCGGGGCCTCCTCCCCGTAGGGGATGCCGTATGCCTGGAGTTGTACGCCCCGCCCGCCGCGGTTCAGTCCGCAGAGCGATGTGGCCGCGGCGGCCGGAAACCATCATGGAGACATGAACGAAACCACCGCAGCCGCCCCCGCTGCCCCCGCCGCCCACCGTCCGATGGACAGCGCCCTGCGCGCCGTGAAGGTCTTCGCCGCCGCCGTGTTCAGCGTCGCCGTCCTCGGCGAGTACGCCGAGGAAGCGGGCGTACGGAGGCGCTGACCCCCCGTCAGCCGGCCAGCAGGTCGTCCGCGTCCGCGATCCGGTACGCGTACCCCTGCTCCGCCAGGAACCGCTGCCGGTGAGCCGCGAAGTCCTGGTCGATCGTGTCCCTGGCCACCACCGAGTAGAAGTGCGCCATGTGGCCGTCCGCCTTGGGGCGCAGCACCCGGCCCAGCCGCTGGGCCTCCTCCTGGCGCGAGCCGAACGTGCCCGACACCTGGATGGCGACCGTCGCCTCCGGCAGGTCGATCGAGAAGTTCGCCACCTTCGACACCACCAGCACCGAGATCTCGCCCTCCCGGAACGCGTCGAACAGCTTCTCCCGCTGCGCGTTCGACGTCTCGCCCTTGATCACCGGCGCGTCGAGGTGCTCGCCCAGCTCGTCCAGCTGGTCGATGTACTGGCCGATCACCAGCGTCTGCTCGCCCCGGTGCCGCTCCACCAGCGCCTGAGTCACCTTCCGCTTGGTGTCGGTGGTGGCACAGAAGCGGTACTTCTCCTCAGGTTCGGCCGTCGCATACGCCAGCCGCTCCGAGTCGGTCAGATTCACCCGGACCTCGACGCAGTTCGCCGGGGCGATATAGCCCTGCGCCTCGATCTCCTTCCACGGGGCGTCGAACCGCTTCGGCCCGATCAGCGAGAAGACGTCCGACTCCCGGCCGTCCTCCCGGACCAGCGTCGCCGTCAGACCGAGCCGCCGCCGCGCCTGCAGATCGGCGGTGAACTTGAAGACCGGCGCGGGCAGCAGATGCACCTCGTCGTAGACGATCAGGCCCCAGTCGCGGGAGTCGAACAGCTCCAGATGGGGGTAGATCCCCTTCCGCTTGGTGGTGAGCACCTGGTACGTGGCGATGGTGACCGGGCGGATCTCCTTCTTCGTACCGCTGTACTCGCCGATCTCGTCCTCCGAGAGCGACGTCCGCCGCACCAGCTCGTGCTTCCACTGGCGGGCCGAGACGGTGTTGGTGACCAGGATCAGCGTCGTCGCCTTGGCCTGCGCCATCGCCCCCGCGCCGACGAGCGTCTTGCCCGCGCCGCAGGGCAGCACCACGACCCCGGAGCCGCCGTGCCAGAAGCCCTCGACGGCCTGCTTCTGGTACGGGCGCAGCGCCCAGCCCGCCTCCTCCAGCTCGATGCGGTGCGCCTCGCCGTCCACATACCCGGCGTGGTCCTCGGCCGGCCAGCCCAGCTTCAGCAGAGTCTGCTTGATCTGGCCGCGCTCCGAGGGGTGCACCACGACCGTGTCCGGATCGATCCGGGCCCCGACCAGCGGCTGGATCTTCTTCGACCGGAGGACCTCCTCCAGCACCGGCCGGTCGGTCGTGTTCAGCACCAGCCCGTGCGCCGGGTGCTTGACCAGCGTCAGCCGCCCGTAGCGGGCCATCGTCTCGGCGACGTCCACCAGCAGGGCGTGCGGCACGGGGTAGCGCGAGAACTCCACGAGCGCGTCGACGACCTGCTCGGCGTCGTGCCCCGCGGCCCGGGCGTTCCACAGGCCGAGCGGCGTCACCCGGTAGGTGTGGATGTGCTCCGGCGCGCGCTCCAGCTCCGCGAAGGGCGCGATGGCGCGACGGCAGGCGTCGGCCTGCTCGTGGTCGACTTCGAGGAGGAGCGTTTTGTCGCTCTGGACGATCAGCGGACCATTCAACGTGGCACCCTTCCGGTACGGCCCCGGGACGCGGCCAAATGTCCAGTGTGCCGTATGGGTGCCGGAACGGAGCCGGGGATGAGTATCCGCACGGTGCCAGGCCCCGGGCGTCGCATGATCCGCTGACGGCATGCCTTCTGCGCACCCCGCTGCCCCTGCCCCCGCGCCGACCTCGCGCACCACCGCGTGGTGGCTGCCGCCCCTCCTCGGCACCCTGGCGGCGGCCGCTCTGGCGTGGCTCTGCTCTGATCCCCTCCGCGGACCGGGGACGCCCGGTTTCTGGCTGCTCGGCTATCTGGTCCCCGTCGCCCTTCTTGCCGGGGCCTGGCTCAGCCCCCGAGGTCCTGCCCACCACGCCCGTCGCGTCCTTCTCGGGGCCCTGGCCTGCCTGTGGACGGCGGTGTACGTCCCGCTCCTCTACGTTGTGGTCACTGTGGTCCTCGTCGCCATGCTCCTCACGGGCCACGTCCGGTCATGATGACTCTTCGGCGAGCTCCGCGACGCCCGTGATGCGGTGCAGTGCGAAGGTGCGGACCTCGTCCGCGGTGTGGTCGTACGCGGTGACGAAGCCGCCCTCCACCCGGACCGGCGCAACCACGCGCTGGCTGGCCGCGCCGTCGGCGTTGACGTAGCCGATCCACACGGCGGAGCCGGTCAGCGCCGCCGCCTGCACGGTGGCCAGCGTCTCGGCCGAGGTGGTGCGCGGCAGCTCGCCGGTGCGGAGGGGCCGCTGCGGCTCGGGGGCCGGTTTGCGTACGACGGTGGCCGCCAGGTCGCCCGCCCTGATCGCCCGTACGGCCGAGGTGAGCAGGGCGTCGTCCGGGAGGGGAGGGCCGTCCGGGACGGGTGCGGGAGGGGTGCGGGGCGGAGTGCGGCGGGCATGGGCGCGGGTGATCAGCACATCGCCCTCCGCGGACTCGGCGGCCGGGGCGTAGCCCATGGAGCGGAGCGCTTCGAGCAGCGCCGCCGGGTCCGCCTGGGCGGCCAGCACCGTGGGGGCGAGGCGGCGCAGCCGCAGCCCCGCCGAGCGCCGGTCGGCGAGGATCTCGCCGAGCAGCGCGTCGTCGTCGCAGCGTACGTAGGCTCCGGCCGCGCCGATGCGCAGATGGCCGTGGCGGCGGGCCACATCGTCGATGAGGTAGCTGAGCGGCTGCGGCACGGGGGTGCGGGAGTGCGCGGCGAGGAAGGCATGCAGGTCGGACGCGGATTTTCCGGCGTCCAGGGCACGCCGTACGGAGCCGGGGGTGAAGCGGTAGACCGTCGCCCCGCCCTTCGACTCCACGTCCGCGAGGACGGAGAGGGTCTCGGCGAGCGGCCGCTGCAGGGGGCCGGGCGCGACGGCGGTGAGGTCCGCCTGGAGGAGGACATGGTCGAGGGGCTGGGGGAGGAGCGGGGCGAGGGCGTCCGCGGCGAGTGCGAGGAGCGTGCCGGGGTCCGCGGGGACGGGCGCCGGGTGCGCGGGGGCGTCCCCGCGCCCGGTGAGGGCCCGGCCGGAGCCTTCCGCCGAAGCCGAGCCGGGGGCGGCCGCCGGTTCGGCCCCGCCGGGGGCGGCTGCCGGGTCTGCGGCGTCGGCGTCGGCCGCTGGACCAGCCGCTGGGTCAGCCGCGCCGAAGCCGGCCGCCGGTTCGGCCCCGCCGGGGGCGGCCGCCGGGTCTGCGGCGTCGGCGTCGGGGTCGGGTGCTGCTGCGCCTCCCGGCGCATATGTGTCAGCCGGGGCGCCGGTGCCCGTGCCGTCCTTGCCCGTTCCGGGAGGAGTTGCAGGGCCGGCGACCGGTGCGGCTCCCGCCCCGGTCTCGTCCGCTGCCGTCCCGGTGGGGGCGGCGCGACGGAAGCCGGACGGTCCGGCAGTGTCGGCGCGGGCCTCCGGGGCGTCCGGAACGCCGCCGTGGGCCGGTGGGAGGCCCGGCCCCAGCAGTACGCGCGCATGGGTCGCGAGTGCGCCGCGGCCGGTGAAGCCCAGCAGTTCGGCCTCCTTCAGGGTCCAGGAGGCGAGGAGGGAGCGGAGGTCGGGGGCTTGCGGGGTGGGCGCAGGTCCCTGCGGGTGCGTCGGGCGCTGGGCGTCCGGCTGCCGGGGGGTCGTCGGGCTCTGCGGGCCGCCGCCACGCAGGGGGCGCTCCCAGCGCAGCCGGGCGAGCACGGTGTCCGGGTCGGGGGCCGTGCCCGCGGGGAGCCCGGCGAGGAGTTCCAGGACCCGGCGGCGCACCTCGGGTGCGGCGGAGCGGTCGAGGTCGGGGCCGAGAGCGGACAGGGTGCGGCCCTTGGCGTCCTGCGTGCCGACGAGCCCCGGCGTGCGGGTGGCGGCGAGCCATGTGGCGGCCAGCCGCGCCCAGCGGTCCGCCGCGGGCAGTTCGAGCCACTCGTCGTACGCGGGGGTCGGCGCATAGCGCTCGTCCGCTTCCCCGTCGGATGCCAGCAGCCCCGCACCATACGCCAGTTCGAGCCAGAAGGCGGCCAGCGGCTCGGGGGCGTCGAGCGCCACGGCCGTGCGCTTGAGGTCCCGTACGGACAGGCCGCCGGCGCGCAGCACGGCGGGACCGCCCTCGTGCCACTCCTTCAGCAGTTCCTCGACCGTGGACAGCGCCGTGAACGCCTGCCCCGCCGCCGTGCCGTCCACAACCTGTGGACGGTGTTCCGCCCCGGCCTCGACCGCCGGCGGCGCCGGCTCCGGCACGCGGTGGGCGCGCCCCGCCCGCAGATGCAGGGCAGCCTCGCGCGGCAGCACCACCGTGCGCGGCGAGGCGGGCAGCAGCAGCCCCCGGTCCCGCAGCCAGCGCACCGGCGGTGCGGGGTCCGCGGTCACCTCGCCGTACGGCGGCCCCCACACCAGCCGGTCGAGTACGGCGAGCGCCTCGGGCGGGGCCGCGTCCAGCAGTAGGCTCATTCGAGTGCGGTCGGTGAACAGCTCCGTCAACGCGGCCACCGCGGAGACCGGGTCATGGGTGGCGGGCAGTCCCGCCGCCGCGAGGATCTCCTGGAGGCGGCCCGGCGACATCCCCGACGTCGCCTCGGCGACCGTCGGGCCCAGGCCGGTGGGGGACGGCCGGGCGGGGGACGGCGCGAGCAGTTCGCGCGCCGTGCGCACCAGCCGCAGCCGGTCGTCGCCGCCCCATGTCAGGGCCTGCCGGCGCAGCACGGCCACCGCGTCCGGCAGGGCGGCCGCGACCGAGGGGTCGCCGTCGTCTCCGCCGAGGAGCGCGAGCAGCGTGTCGTACGGGGCGGGGTCGGGGGCCACGGCCAGCGCCTCGGCGGTCTGCAGCGTGAACCGGTCGAGGCGTTCCAGGGCGCGTACGACCGAGGCCCGGGTCGCGGCCCGCGTGGCGAGCTGGGTCAGATCGGTGGGCACCGGGGTCAGCAGGTCGGGGCGGGCGCGCAACAGCGCGGCGAGGCCCTCGTCGCCGCCGGCCCGCAAGGCTTCGGCGAGGGTGCGCGGGCTGCCCGTGCCGGAGCGGCCGGCCGGCTCCGTGCCGTTCGGGCCGCTCGCCTCGGAGCGGTCGCGGGTGTGCGGACTGCTTGCGTCGGGCATGGTCCCCATCCGCCCCACGGTAGCCGCTGGAACGCTACCTTCGAGCCTGTGGGGATCGAGAGCGACAAGCTCGTCTACGACTATCTGAGCCGTGTCGGCGATCTGGCGCAGCAGCATCAGCTGCCGTCGGGCGACCGGATGCGGCTGGTGGCGTCGTTGCGGGAGGAGATCGACCGGCGTCGGTCGGGGGTCGGCGGGAACAGCCCGGCGGCGGTGCGGCGCATCCTGGGCCGGATCGGCACACCGGACGAGGTCGTCGCGTCGGCGGCCACGGGGTCGCCGTCCAGGGGAACCAGGGGGACACCGGCCGCGGGATCGACGTCGTCGGGGGCGTCGGCTTCGGCCGCGGGCCCGGCGCCGCCGCACGAGCCCGGATCCGGTCCGGTGACCGACGGCCTCGCGCCGCCCTGGGCGGCGCTTCCGGAGCAGCGCGCCCGCCGTCGTGTCCCCAGGCCCCGCAAGTCGTCGGCGCCTCCGCCCGCGGCGCCTCCGGCGGCCGCGTCTCCGCCGCATCTCGCGGGCATGGACGAGCTGGGCCCTTCCGGGTCCGAGCCGGACTGGTGGCGGATCGAACCGGGGCCGTTCGGGCCGGGGGACGCGGTGAGCGGCTTCGTCGGCGGGGTGGAGGAGCCGGAGCTGCTCAGGCCCCCGCCGTCGAGGGGTGAAGAGGGCACGGCGGAGGAGACGGCCGGGAAGGCCGCGGCGGCCGAGGGAGCGGAGGAAGCCGCGGATGCCGATGCCGCTCCGGCGCGCCGCCGACTGCTGTCCGGGCTCCGGCTGAGCAGTCCGCTGCTGCTGCTCGCCGCCGCGCTGCTGGCAGTCGGCGCGGTGTCCGGCTCCTGGTTGGCCCTAGGTCTGGGCTGGCTGTTCGCCTACGGCTCCCGGACCCTCACCCGTACGCAGGCGAAATGGGCCGTCCTCGGACTGCCCGGCGCCGTCGCGGCGGGCGCGGTCGTCTGGCTCTGGGGCAGGCTGGACGGCCGCTGGGGCGAGCCGATTCCCGAGGACGGGATGCGCGAGGCGCTGACCGACGCCTGGCCGTGGGTGGTGCGGGGCGCGGCGGTCGCCTCCGCGCTGTTCCTGGTGTGGCGCGCGCGGAGACGGTGAGCCGGTCGGGGACGGTGGGTCGGCCGGAGGCCGGCCGGTCGGTGGCGGTCGGTCACTGGCGGAGAGTCGGTCGGTGGCGGCGGGCCGGTCGGGGACGGTGGGTCGGCCGGAGGCGGGCCGGTCGGGGACGGTCGGCCGGAGGCGGCGGCCGTCGCGGGAAGGCCGGAAAGAGGGCAGGTCAGGCCGGGGGCCTCAGGTCGGCAAGGTAGGTGTCCAGCCAGTCGAAGACCCGCTGTTCGAACACCGCGCGCCCCGTCGGCTCGCAGTGCAGATGCGCCCCTTCGTCCTCGGTGAAGCGGATCAGCTCCTTGGGCCCCGGCAGGGCGTCGTACAGCCGCCGTGAGCCGCCGGGCCAGAAGCGCTCGCCCTCGGGGTCCGTGATCAGCAGCGGTGTGGTGATCTGCTGGACCACGGGCGTCACGTCGTACTTCGCGATCTCCGTGAGCAGGTCGAAGGGTGACTCGACGCCGTACGGCTTGGAGCGCCACCGCCATATGGCGGCCGTCGCGGGGTCCGCGTGGACGGCTTCGCGGACGACGCGGTCGAAGGTCTCGCGGTCGCCCGACTCCCACAGCCCGCGCAGCTCCGGGCCGAGTTTGGGCCACCAGCTCTCGGAGACGTCGACGACGCCGGGGTCGGCGACGGCGGCCGCGATCCGGTGCTCGAAGGCGAGCGCGCGAGGAACCCAGTAGCCCGCCTGGCTGATCCCCGCCAGCGCGATGCGCTCGCGGTCGACGTCCGCGCGGCCGCGGAGGAAGTCCACGACCGGAGTGATGACGTTCTCCCAGTCGGGACGGAACGTGACCCCGTGCTGGAACAGCATGGACTGCTGGCCGGGCCCGTCGAACAGCAGGGCACGGCACCCCCGGGCCACCGCCGGCGCGCCGAGGAGCGTCCAGGCGGCGTTGACCGGGCCGTCGCTTCCGTTGACGACGATCAGCGTCGGCAGGGGCCCGCCGCGGCCGGGCGGGCTCATCAGGTACCCCGGAAGCGCCATGTCCTCATAGGGGATCGCGACCCGTTCCGCAGGCGGGTCGCATGTCTCCGCGAAGCGGTCGAAGCAGGCGCGGTGCTCCGCGAACACCTCGCGCAGCCGCGCCTCCGGGTCGGCGCACGCGTCGACCGACACCAGGGCCGTGCCGAAGTAGGCGGCCGCGCGCAGATACGCGTCCCGGGCGCTCACGGCGTGCCCGCCGGCCGCGCTCTTCCCGGCCTGTTCACGGGCGGTGCGGGCAAGCTCCGTCCACGTCGAGAACCAGGTCTCCGCGTCGCCGTCCGTCGTGGCGGACGCGGCGGCCAGCACCTCGCCCACGTCCGCGCCCTGCCGCCAGGCCGCCCCCAGGGCGAGCAGGATCTCGTAGTCGAACTGGTCGTTGCCGTTGAACCGGTACGTCATGGCGACTCCAGGCACGCCGCGCGCCGTGAGAACGACCCCCCGTTCAGGACCCAGCCCACGCTTTCATCGTAGGAGCGGCCCAGCACAGGTGCACACCGGTCGCGCGCCGCCGCACACCGGTCGCGCGCCGGCCGGCGGTCCGTGGACCGGCGAGGCCTGCCGGGTGGCCGCGGACGGTCGGCAGCGGGCGGCAACGGGCGGCAACGGTTGGCGGCGGTCGGCAACGGGCGGACAGGGCCGCCGGCGCCGCCGGGCAGAATGACCCCCATGGCTGCGCACCTCTCAGACACCCGCTCGAACGGCGCGCCGGCAGTCGACCCGGACGACACCCCGGCAGCCGGCCGGTACGGCACCCCGGCAGTCGACCCGGACGCTGCCCCGGCGGCGGCTCGGTACGCCGCCCCGGCGGCCGGCCCGAACGGGGGCCCGGTCGTCGGCTTCGACCTCGATATGACGCTCATCGACTCCCGCCCCGGCATCCATGCCTGCTACCGCGCGCTGTCCGCCGAGACGGGGGTCGCCATCGACGCGGATCTGGCCGTCACCCGGCTCGGCCCGCCGCTCGAGCAGGAGCTGGCCCACTGGTTCCCGGCCGGGCGGATCCAGGAAGCAGCCGACCGCTACCGCGAGCTCTACCCCGAGTACGCCATCGAGCCCGCCCTCGCCCTGCCCGGCGCGCGCGAGGCAGTCGCCGCCGTCCGGGAGCTCGGCGGACGGGCCGTCGTCGTCACCGCCAAGCATGAGCCGAACGCCAAGCTCCACCTCGACCACCTCGGCATACGTCCGGACGCGTTGGTCGGATGGCTGTGGGCCGAGGCCAAGGCGGAGGCGCTGCGCGAACACGGCGCGAGCGTGTACGTCGGCGACCACACCGGTGATGTGCGCGGCGCCCGCGCCGCCGACGCGTGCTCCGTGGCCGTCCCCACCGGCCCCTGCGGCGAGGAGGAGCTGCGCACGGCAGGGGCGGACGTCATTCTGGCCGATCTCACCCGTTTTCCGGCGTGGCTGCGCCGGTATGCCTCAGGCGACGGCCACGATCGTCACCGGGCAGATCTGGCCTGATTCCGCTGGGCCGCGATCGACCGCAGCACACCCGCTCCCGCGATCGCGAAACCCACGCCCATCAGCATGCACACGGCATACGCGAATGACGGAAACGGCTCCGTGCCAAGGAACAGCGGGGCCAGCGTGATCAGAGTGGCGACGGCGCCGACGATGAAAACGATCCCGCCGACGCGCACAAGGCCGTCGCCGGGGCCCGGAGGAGTAGCAGTCATCCGGCCAGGGTAGTTCCCTGCGCGGAGGAACCGATCGGCGACGTCTTGTCACCGGCCCCGGGACCATTAGCCTTGGTGCTGGCGGGTCGGGCGACCCGCTGTAGTGCTATCCAGAGCCGTTTTTTCCGGCGCAACCCATCGAGTACGAGGACGAGGACAGACGTGCCTACCGGCAAGGTCAAGTGGTTCAACAGCGAGAAGGGCTTCGGCTTTCTCTCCCGCGACGACGGCGGCGACGTCTTCGTCCACTCGTCGGTGCTCCCCGCCGGAGTCGATGCGCTCAAGCCGGGACAGCGGGTGGAATTCGGTGTCGTAGCAGGTCAGCGCGGTGATCAGGCGCTGTCGGTGACGGTTTTGGACCCGACTCCCTCGGTGGCCGCTGCGCAGCGGCGCAAGCCGGACGAACTGGCGTCGATCGTGCAGGATCTGACGACCCTGCTGGAGAACGTCACCCCGATGCTGGAGCGCGGCCGCTACCCGGACAAGGCGCACGGAAAGAAGATCGCGGGCCTGCTGCGGGCGGTGGCGGACCAGCTCGACGTGTGACGGACCGGATGAAAGTCCGGGTGAACGCCCGGATGAGAGTCCGGATGAGAGTCCGGACGGGCGTTCATCCGGACGCTTCAGGGAACGCCAGCGCATCGCGGCCGAGGGGCGGCACCAGCCCCTCGGCCGCGGCACGTGTCAGCAGGCCCCGCACCGCCGCGTACCCGTCAGGCCCCAGGTCGGCCGTGAACTCGTTGACGTAGAGACCGATGTGCTGGTCGGCCACCTTGGGGTCCATCTCCTGGGCGTGCTGGAGTACGTACGGGCGCGAGGCCGCCGGGTCGTCCCAGGCCATGCGGACCGACGCACGGGCGGAGTCCGCCAGCAGCCGCAGCGTCTGCGCGCCCAGCGAACGCCTGGCGATGATCGCGCCCAGCGGGATCGGCAGCCCGGTGGCCGACTCCCAGTGCTCGCCCATGTCAGCCAGGCAGTGCAGCCCGTAGTCCTGATAGGTGAAGCGGGCCTCGTGGATGACCAGCCCTGCGTCGACCTTGCCGTCGCGCACGGCGGGCATGATCTCGTGGAACGGCAGGACGACGATCCGGCCGACCCCGCCCGGCACCCGCTCGGCAGCCCATAGCCGGAACAGCAGATAGGCCGTCGAACGCTCGCCCGGCACCGCGATCGTCTTCCCCGTGAGCTCCGTCCCCGGCTCGCGGGTGAGCACCAGCGGCCCGCAGCCGCGGCCCAGCGCTCCGCCGCACGGCAGCAGCGCGTACTCGTCCAGGACCCACGGCAGCACCGCGTACGACACCTTCAGCACGTCGAACTCGCCGCGCTCCGCCATGCCGTTGGTGAGGTCGATGTCCGCGAACGTCACATCGAGCTTGGGCGCGCCTGGGACGCGGCCGTGCGCCCAGGCGTCAAAGACGAACGTGTCGTTCGGGCACGGGGAGTAGGCGATCTTGATGGCCTTAGGCATGGGGGGTCGGGTTCGCCTCCTCGGTGAGGGCGGGGACCAGCAGCCGGAACCCGCGTTGCAGTGCGGCGAGCGCGTCGCCGATGCGCCAGGCGGCCCGGTCGCGGGGGCCGACGGCGTTGGAGACCGCGCGGATCTCGAGAACGGGGAGCGGTGCGGGTGCGGGCAGGCCGGGTGCCCGACCGCCGGGTTCGGGTCGATCGGGCGCCCGACCGCCGGGTGCCGGACGGCCGAGTGCCCGCCGCCCGGCGACGGCGGCCGCCTCCGCCACGCCGAAGCCCTCCATGGCCTCGGCCGCGGCGCGCGGATGACGCCGCCTCAGCTGCTCCGCGCGGACGGCCGTCCCGGTGACCGTGGAGACCGTGAGCACGGGCGCGTGGACGGCGTCCAGCGCCTTGGCGACCCGCGCGGAGAGCGCGGGCGGGGGACGGTGCACACTGCGGCCAAAACCGAGCTCCTCGACGGGGAGCCAGCCTTCGGCGCTCTCGGGGGCCTCGGCCCCCAGGTCGGCGGCGACGATCTCGTCGGCGACGACGAGGCTGCCGAGGGGGGCGCGCGGCGCGAAGCCGCCGCCGATGCCGGCGGCGACCACCAGTTCGTACGGGGCCGAGTCCGCGGTCTCCGCGCGGGTGAGGGCGGCTGCGGCAGCCGCTGCCGCCGCGGCGGGGCCGACGCCGCCGACGAGAACGTCGACGCGTACACCCGCGTCGCCGGCCCTCGCGTCGGCGAGACCCGCGGCGACGGAGTCCGCCTCCGCGGCCACCGCGGTCACCGCCAGGACACGCATCCGCGCGTCAGTCGAGGTCCAGCTTGAACGTCCAGATGGACAGCGGCTGGTCCTTCTCGTTGAACTGGATGATCCCGATCGTCTTGGTCTTCGCCGGGGCGCCCGTGCCGCCGGTGCTGAACACATCGGCGTTCGGGAAGCTGCGGTAGGTCTGGTCAGAGGCCTCGGTGATCGGGTTGCCGTCGAGGGTCACGACCCACTTCTTGCCGTCCTCGACGACCTCGGGCTCCACGCCGAGCCGCAGTGTCGCGCCGCGCTCGTACCCCAGCGTCTTGGCCGACTCGATGTCTGCCAGGCATTCCTCGATCTCGTCGGTGGGGATCGCCTTGCCGTCGCCCTTGCAGGTCGCCTCGGACGAGACCGAGCTGGAGCCGACCGTCATGGTCGCGAGCGGCGTCGGCTTGTCGCAGGCGGACAGGGTGAGGAGCCCGGCGGAGACGGCGCCGAGAGCGGCAGCGGCCCGGCGGCGCTTGCCCGAGAAGAACGCAACGGTCATGGGGCGAAGGCTATCGGGCGAGCAGTGATCCGCGACGCGGGGGTCCGGCGCGGCGCGGCCGTGCCCACTCGCCCGCCCGATCACGGGCCTCTTCGCCCCGCGAGCGGGTTCCTGTCCCACCAGGCGGTTGCCGGTTCGGGGCCCGCGGCCCCTGGGCTCTCCCGGGTCAGGCCACCCGCGTGGGGCGGTGGTGCGATGGGGTGTGGCGGGCCGCCGAGAGGAGGCCGCGGACCGCCGCCACCGCTCCCACGCCGACGATCGCCGCCGCGACCGTCATCCCCACCGTCCCGTTCAGCGGCAGCGCGATCCCGATCGCACCGCCCACCACCCACGACATCTGCAGCAGCGTCTCCGAACGCGCGAACGCCGACGTCCGCACCGACTCCGGCACGTCCCGCTGGATCGTCGCGTCCAGGGACAGCTTCGACAGCGCCTGTGAGAGCCCGGCCACCCCGGCGAGCACCGCCACCATCCCCGTGCCGAAGAACGCCGCCGCCAGGATCGTCGTCGTCAGGGTCAGCAGCAGCACGGAGGCGATGATCAACTCTGGGGCGCGGGCGCGGAGCCATGCCCCGACCGCCGTGCCCAGCGCATTGCCGACGCCCGCGGCGACCGCGACCATGCCGAGGGAGACCGCCGCGGACTGGCCGGGCAGCGGGTGCACCCGCAGCAGAAAGGCCAGGAAGAAGATCAGGAAGCCGGACAGCGCGCGGTGCGCGGCGTTCGCCTGGAGGCCGTGCAGCACGGACGGGCCGACCGTGCGAAGGCTCGGCTTCGTCTCACCGTGCGTCAGCATGTGCGCCTTGCGCTCCCCCTTCGCCGAGTCGACCTTGTGCGGCAGGGTGAACGCCAGGAAGGTCCCCACGACGAAGAGCGTGAACGCCCCGTACAGCGGCCACTCCGGCCCGATCTGCTGCAGCCCGATCGCCACGGGGGCACTGGCGCCCGTGGCCAGCAGCCCGGCCAGGGTCACCCTTGAGTTGGCCTTCACCAGGGAGAACTTCGGCGGCAGCAGCCGCGGCACGACGGCGCTGCGCACCACCCCGTACGCCTTCGACGACACGAGCACGCCGAGCGCCGCCGGATACAGCTCGATGTCGCCGGTCTCCACCGCGCCGGAGAGCATCAGCGCCAGCAGCGCGCGGGCGAGCATCGCGCCCGCCATCGCCGCGCGGCGGCCGTGCGGGATGTGGTCGAGGAGCGGGCCGATGACGGGGGCGAGGAGCGCGAACGGCGCCAGTGTGATGGCCAGGTACAGCGCGACGCGCCCGCGCGCCTCGTCCGTGGGGACCGAGAAGAACACCGTGGATGCGAGAGCCACGGTGATCATGACGTCCCCCGCGCCGTTGACGGCGTGCAGCTCGATCAGCTTGCCCAGCCCGGACTCGCCCGCGCCGTGCGCGTGCGTGGCGCGGCGGATTCCGCGGGCCGTGCCGGTGATCGGCAGATGCAGGGCGCGGCCGACCGCCCGGGCCGCTCTGCCCAGCGGCCCCGGCCCGGCTGCGTTGGACGACCTCGCGGCTGCCACCCCGTCATAGTGCCCCAAGCCCTGCCTGCGCGAACCGCGATGGGGGCTCGCGGCGCGGGATGTTCTTGCGTTGTCGGCCTTCGGGGAGGACGGAAGGTGGGCGGGCGGCGGCGAAAGGGGTAGCGTGCGTAGCGCGCCACCGGCGGTTGTGCTCGGCCGCGCGCCGCTTCGGCATCCCGCAGAATGGATGACGATAGGTGTGCCCGAGACAGGTTGGTCTGGGCGCAGACGTCGATGCGGCCCGCTGGTCCGCTCCGCCTGCCGCCCAAGCCTCCCGGGCCCTCGCGAACTCGCGAATCGGTCGGCGCACCCGTGAGACGGCGTAGGAGAGAAGCGAGACCTGTGAGTGCTGCGACGACGCGAAGCCGTACCCCCGACCGTCTGTGCGCCGAGGCGGTGGACCTCGCCCGGGCGGCAGCAGAGGAGGCCGCCGCGCCAGGGGTGGTCGGCGAGCATGTGGCCCTCGTGTCGGAGGGGGACCGGGTCGTCACGCACTTCTTCGAGTGCATGGAGCTCGGGTACCGGGGCTGGCGCTGGGCGGTGACGGTGGCGCGGGCATCCCGCGCGAAGGTCGTCACGGTGGACGAGACCGTGCTGCTGCCCGGCCCGGACTCCCTGCTCGCGCCCGAGTGGGTGCCGTGGAGCGAGCGGCTGCGGCCCGGCGACCTGGGGCCGGGCGATCTGCTGCCGACGCAGGCGGACGATCTGCGGCTGGAGCCCGGGTACACGGGTGAGGACGAGCCGCCGCCGAACTCGGCCGTCGCCCCCTCCCACGACCTGGAGGAACGCGTCGAGGAGGAGGACGCCGAGCTGACCGGCCGGGCCCCGGTCCAGTCGGACACCGGCGACGACGGCCGTGGCGCGATCTCCGCGGTCGCGGAGGAGCTGGGCATGCGGCGCGCCCGGGTGCTGTCCCGGTACGGGCTCCACATCGCGGCCGACCGCTGGGACGAGTCCTACGGCGCCAAGACCCCCATGGCGCAGGCGGCGCCCGCGCAGTGTGTGACCTGCGGTTTCCTGGTGCCGATCGCGGGCTCGCTGCGACAGGCGTTCGGGGTCTGCGCGAACGAGTTCTCGCCCGCCGACGGGCGGGTCGTGTCGCTGGCGTACGGGTGCGGCGGCCACTCCGAGGCGGCCGTGATGCCGAAGCCGCCGGTGCCGCCGCCGCCGGTGCACGACACCGTGGCCACGGACGAGTTCCCCCTCCGCCCGGCCCCGGACAGCGGCTCGGTGACGGCGGAGGCGGACACCGCGGCGGAGGACCTGGGCCACTCCTGAGGCGGGCTCCTCAACCCGGCCCGTACGGCGCTTGAGGGCGAAACCCAGCTCCGCCGGAGGCGCCTTCGCGGATCGCCGAGGAGATGGCCGCGGGCAGGCCCACGCCGTCGACCCGCGCGCCGACGGCGTGGACCTGCCCGGTGCTCGCCCGTCCGGACTGTCCCGAGGACGACACCGCGGATTCGCGGTGTGCGGATCCGCACTCGCTCGATCCGGTGCCCATGGCCGGCCCCGGCCGTGACGCGGCGCTCAACACGCGGCGCGAGCCCCGCCTCGACGCCAGGTGCGGGGCCGCGGCCTCGGTGCTCACCGCCAAAGCAGCGCGATGGCCCCCAGTGCGACGAACACCGCCGCGTACACGCCGAGCACCGTGCGCAGCACCCGGCTGGGATCCACGGTCGCCGTGGCCGTAGCCGTGGCCGACGCGGTCGCCGCCGCGGGGGCCTGGACCAGCACCGCGCCCGTACCCGAACCCGTACCGGCGGACTCCCCGTACGCGCCGCCGGCCTCATCGCGCGGGCCGGGCGCGCTCTGGGCGAGCTGGGCCGCCAGTACCACGCGGGCGACGGCCGCCCCGGAGGCCAGCGCGGCGCTGACGTTCTGGACCGCGACCAGTTGGACCGCCGGATAGCCGAGGACCTGAGCCGTCGCGCCCTGACTGGCCGCGAACATCGCGTTGGCCCCGGTGTTGGAGCCGGCCAGGAAGCCGCCTGCCGCGCCGATCCACGGTGCGAGAACGAGATACGCGGGGCCCAGACCGGCCGCCGCCTCCGCGATGGCGCGGCTCATCCCGGACGCGGTCAGCAGAGTGCCGAGCGCCAGGAAGACGACGGTCGTCACGGTCACCAGCCACCACCGGCCCAGCGTCTCCCGCACGGCGGCGCCCAGCACGGAGTCCCGCGCGCCGAGCAGCCGCGGGGTCAGCGCCACGGTCAGCAGCAGCCAGCCGGCGGGGCCCGCCAGGACCGCCCACCAGCCCTCCTCCACACTCGCCGCGGCCAGCGCCGCCCGCCCGGCGAGGAGCCCGGCGACCAGGAAGCCGTACGGGGCGAGAGTGCGGGCGATCGGCTCCGCCGCCTGCCGGGGGCCGTCCTGGGCCCGAGAGGCCAGCAGCAGCACCGCGATCACCGCAAGGCCGCCCAGCACACCGGCGAGCGGCACGCCGACGAAGGCGTTGACGGCCCATACGACGGTCCACAGCGTGCCCACGGCCAGCAGCCAGTCGGCCGCCAGGGACAGCGCGCCCCGCACCCCGTATGCCACGGCCAGCGCCGCCGCCGCGCAGATGGCGAAGACCGGCGCGGACAGCAGCGCCGAGTAGACGCCCAGTTCCTGGAAGCCGACCCCGCCGAGTTGGGCGGCCACCAGACTGCCCGGGGCCAGCGACCCCCACGGCACGGTGACCAGGCCCAGCAGACCCACGACGGCCGCCTTCGCCGGGGGCAGTCCGAGCTGCCGCAGCAGGGGGATGGCGACGATGACGCCGATGCCGAAGCCGGTGAGCGACTCGGCGAACGGCGTCACACCGAGCAGCACCAGCAGCACGGCGCGCCCCGGCGTCCTGCACGCCCCGCCGATCCAGTCGCCCAGCCGCCGCTGCGCACCCGTCCGGCTCATCAGCTCGCTCAGCAGGATGCCGCCGAAGAGGATCGCGGCCAGTTCCACGGCCGTGGGCAGCATATGCAGCCCTGAGCCGGCGAGTTCGCCGAGCGGCGTGCGGAAGGCCAGCGCGGTGAGCACGGCCGCCGTGACGAGCGCGGCGAGGGCCGCGTACAGGGCCTTCACCCGCGCGGCGAGCAGGCCGAGGGTGACCAGGATGGGAAGTGTGGCGAGTGCCGCGTTCACCGGGCTGCCTCCGCTTCGGCCAGGGGCCGTTCGTCGTGCTGGGCTGTCGGGCTCATGGAGGGTATGGCGGCGGCCCGCGACGCGGTGCGGGCGGCCGCGTCGAGCATCGCGGTGACACAGCAGTGCGCGTCGAGGAGGGCGCGGTTCACCCCGCCCGGGGACGGCACATAGTGGTTGTAGAAGGTCGCGCCCTCGCACAGCGGGCCGAGGACCCACACGCGTTCGTCGGCCGTGCCGTCGGCGGCGACCGGGTGCTGGCCCGGGGTGATGTCGACGCCCCGGCTGCTGGGCGCCTCCGGACGGTGCCGGCGGATGCGCCCGGCGGCGAGCATGCCCGCCAGCAGGGCGCTGCCGGTGCGCTCCACGTCCGGCTGGCCGGAGGTCGCGAGCGCCAGCCAGTCGGCGGTCTCGCCGTACGGCTCCGCCAGCGCCGTGGACGTGATGCGCCAGACGCCTGCCTCCTCGTCCCAGGCGGTGCGCGGCCCCGGCCCGAAGGGCACGGCGACGACGCCGGCGTCCAGCAGCGCGAGCAGCTCCTCGTGGCGCTCGCGCTGCGGACCGGTCACCGACCGGTTGAGCACGGAGGTGAAGCGGCCGTAGAACTCCTCGTGGGACTTCTCGTCGAGTCCGCCGAAGTCGACCGCGTAGCGCATCACTTCACGCTGGTCGCGCAGCACTTCCAGGGCGGACTTCAGCGGGGAGCCGGACAGCCCGAGGCGCGCCTCGATCAGGTCGTCGACGAGCCGCTCCCGGTACCAGTCCCGGTAGACGCCGCTGTCGGCCGTCTCCGCGATGTCGGGGAACAGCGCGGCGTACGGGTCGAACACGCCGAAGCGGTCGGCGTGTTGTGCGTCCAGTTCGTCCAGCTCCCGGCCGAGGGAGCCGTCGGCGACCGCGGCGCGCAGCCGGCCGGTGGTCCGGCGTCCCGCCTCGGGGCCGCCCGCCAGCAGGGCGCAGCGGCGGTGGTAGGCGACACGCATCTCGGCGCAGAGCAGCGGCAGGACGTCCCCGTACAGGCTGAGCTGCCCGCTCGGCGCGGCGGAGCGCAGCCGGTCCACACCCGCCTGGTGGAAGACCAGCGGCTCGAACGCGCCTCCGGGACGGTGCAGCCGAGGCCGGGCGCGGAAGGGCAGCCCGGTCCTGGAGAACAGCAGGATGCGGGGTTCGTCGCCGCTGGGCACATAGCGGCGCACTCCGCCGTCGGCGGTGTAGCGGCCGCCGCGGCCGACGGTGAGCGAGGCGAGGGCGTCCATGCCGGACAGACCGGTGCCGGCGAGCGCGATGGTCTGCCCCGGCGCGACGTCGGCGAACTTCCGGGCGGGCGGGTAGATGTCGGCGATCCGCCGATGCCCGCGGTGGGGCCTCCGGCCGGGTGGGGTGTGCCCGGTGTGGGCGGCTTTCCGGGTGTCCGGAACGGTCGCGGTGGCGGCCTGGGGTGCCGTGTCCTGGGGCGTGGCATGCGGGGTGTGCCCGGTGTGGGCGGCTTTCCGGGTGTCCGGACCGGTTGCGGCGGTGGCCTGGGGTGCCGTGTCCTGGGGCGTGGCATGCGGGGTGTGCCCGGTGTGGGCGTCTGCCTGCGCGGCCGCGGCCGGTGAGGCGGCGCCCGCGAGCGCGGCCGCCTCGTGGTGCGGCCCGCCGGGCCGGACGGCCCCTTGCGACGACTCCGTGTCCGGGGTGTGTCCGGTGGTGAGGAAGACGAACGGGCGGCGCAGCACCGTGCCGTCGTCCAGAGTGACGGCGCGGGCGCCGCCGGGGGCGTCCGCGAGGGCGACGGCGGTGGCCCGGTGGAGGCGGACGTCCAGGTGCGCGGGGGCGCGGCGCAGAGTCCGGCGCAGGTACCAGGTGAGGTACTCGCCGAGGATGCGGCGCGGCAGATAGTCGTCGGGGCGGATCTCGCGCCCGACCGGGCCGAGGGTGCGGCCGTCGTCGGCGAGCCGCAGTCCGCGGGCGCGGACCCACTCGTAGAGGTTCGGCCCGCGGTCGCCGACCGTGTCGCCGACGGTGGTCTCCTCGGGAAACGGCGAGACCTGGCAGGCCACGGTGTTGAGGAGCAGATGGTCGGGCTGTTCGGGGTCGTGCAGGCCCGTGCCGTCGGCGCGCGGGTCGACGAGGTCGAGGGCGAAGGGGCGCTGCCGCCAGTGGGGGCGGGAGGTCAGGGTGACGATGCGTTCGAGGACGCCGAGACCCCGTGAGCCCAGCCCGACGACGACCGCGCCGAGCGGCGGCGACGCGGAGGTGGAGGAGGGCGCGGCGGAGGAAGAGGAAGCGGCGGAGGAAGAGGAAGCGGCGGAGGAAGAGGAAGCGGCGGAGGAAGCGGCGGACATACGTCACCACCGCCTGGTTTCGCCGAAGAAGTCGTCGACCTCCACCGCTTCGCCCGACTCGCGGGCGTGGCGCAGCACATGCGCGCCGACCGCGAGGTCGAGCACGCCGAGACCGAACGGCGAGAAGACCACCGGGCGTGCGGGGTCGGCCTTGAGCTCGCCGCGCATCACCTCGGCGAGGGTGCCGGCGATGAAGTCCCGGTGCCCGTACTTCTGCTCGGCCAGATGCGGGGAGGTGTTCGCCGTCATGCAGTGGTCGATGTCGTCGAGGATGTTCTGCGCGTCCTTGACGATCTCGGGGGCGATGTCCCGCAGGGATATGTTGAGCACCGTCTGCCCCGCGGTGAAGGTCCGCGGGTCCAGGATGTACGGTTCGCCGGCGGTGGTCGCCAGGACGATCAGGTCCGATCCGTCCAGAGCGGCGCGCAGCCCGGTCTCGAAGCGGGCGGCGTGGCCCAGTTCGCCGTCGATGTACCTGGTGAAGGCGGCCCCGTACTCCTCGCTGCGGTCGTGGACGACGACCTCGCCGAAGGACCACTCCTGCGCGGTGAAGAACTCCAGGATGTTACGGGCGATCACTCCGGCGCCGACGACGGCGAGACGGCGGGCGGTGCGGCCGCCGGTCAGCTCCTCGGCCGCCAGCACGGCGGAGGCGGCGGTGCGGGCCGCGCTGATCTGGGAGGCCTCCAGGCAGGCGAAGGGGTAGCCGGTGGCGTAGTCGTTGAGCAGCAGCGCGGCCGAAGCGCGCGGGACGCCGCTCTCGATGTTCGCGGGGAAGCTGCTGATCCATTTGACGCCGGCGACGTCGTGCTTGCCGCCGAGATAGGCGGGCAGGGCGATGATGCGGCTGTCCGGCTTGTCGGGGAAGCGCAGGAAGTAGCTGTTGGGGTTCACCGAGTCGCCGGCGTGGTGGGTCAGATACGTCTCACGGACCTCCTCGACGATCTGCTGCCGGGTGCGGCCGATGATGTCGCGGGCGGCTGTGCCGCCGACGACGCTGAACTCGAACATCAGGTGCCTTTCGGGGAGTTCGCAGAAGAGGTGTGAGGGGTGGCGGCGGACGGCGTCGCGCCCGCCAGCACGGGCGGCTCGCCCCGGCCGGGGGCCCGGTCCCCCGCGGCGGCCGGGACCCTGTCGTGGTGGCCGTCCCGGTGGCTGCCCGGTTGGCTGCCCCGGTCATGGCCGGGACCCCGGCCGCCGTCGAGCGCCGGACCGTCTGCCTCAGGGCCTTCGCCGAACCCGTCGGTCCCGCCGAACCCGTCCGACCCGTCGAACCTGTTGAACCCGTCGGACCCGTTGGACCCGTTGGACCCGTCGAGGTCGCCGAACCGCTCGAAGACCCACAGGTCGTCGTAGACCGTGTTGAGATAGCGGTCCCCGAGGTCGGGGGAGATCGCCACGACCCGTGCGCCGGCCGGGATCTCCTCGCGCTGCCGCTCGACGGCCGCCAGGACCGTGCCGGTCGATCCGCCGACGGCGAGCCCGCGCTCGGCGGTGATCCGGCGGCACATCCGCACCGCGTCGGCCTCCGGGACCTGGACGAACGCGTCCACCAGCCCCCGGTCGAAGATCTCCGGCCGGCGGCTGGCGCCCAGACCCGGTATGTGCCGCTTGCCGGGCGGGGTGCCGAAGGTCACCGACCCCACGGAGTCGACGGCCACGATCCGGGTCCCCGGCGAGTGCTTGCGGAAGTACCGGGCGCAGCCCATGAGCGTGCCGGTGGTGCCGGCGCCGACGAAGAGGCAGTCGACCCCGTTCACCTGCCGGGCGATGGCGGCGGCCGTACGCTCGTAGTGGGCGCGCGGATTGGCCGGGTTGGCGTACTGGTTGGGCCAGACCAGCGCGGGATCGTCGCGCAGCCGCCGCTGGATGTAGTCGATGCGGGTCTGCAGATAGCCGCCGTTGGCGTCGCGCTCGCGCACGATCACTGCCTGCGCGCCGTACGCCTCCATCAGCGCGATGCTCTGCCGCGGGGTGTTGGGGTCGACGACGCAGGTGAAACGGTAGCCGCGGGCCGCGCACACCGAGCTGAGCGCGATGCCGAGATTGCCCGAGGAGGACTCGATGACCGATCCTCCCGGGCGGAGCAGCCCGCGCCTTTCCGCGTCGTCCAGCAGGCCGACCGCGGCCTTCAGTTTGATCGAGCCCGCCGGGTTGAGGCCCTCGACCTTCAGGAGCAGTTCGACGCCGGGGATGAACCCGTCGAGGTCCAGGAAGATGTCGTCCAGGACGACGTCATGGGCGTACCGGTAGATCACGGGGTGTCTCCTCCGTGCTGTCGATGTGCGTGTCCATGCGGGACCCCCGGGGGTGCTCGGCGGCCGCACCCGACCGATGCCGCATGGGAGGCCCGCCTGGTGCGGGGGCGGCAGTCACCACCGGTAGGTCGGGCGCGCGGGGTGCGCCCGATGCGTGCGGCGATCACCGCCCCCTGGCCCCGTCGCGTCGCCTCAGGCGGCGGAGCGCTTGTCGAGGACGAGGTCGTGCCCGACGACGAACGCGGCCTCGTCCGAGCAGAGCCAGACGACGGTCTCGGCCACCTCCTCGGTGCTCGCGCCGCGCCCCAGCGGCGTCACGGGGGAGGGGCTGGGGTCGATGGCGGCGGGGTTCGGCTCATGCGCCGGGCCGGGGCTGATGGCGTTGATGCGGATGCCCTTGGGGGCGTACTCGTTGGCGGCCGTGCGGGTCAGCGTGGACAGCGCGGCCTTGGACGCCGCGTACGCGCCCATGCCGGTCAGCTTGCCGGTGGTGGCCATGTTGCAGGCGGTGTTGACGATCACTCCGCTGCCGTTGCGCTCCATATGGGCCAGCTCGTGTTTCATCGCCATCCACACCCCGGTGAGGTTCGCCGCCAGCGTCTCGGCCCAGACCGTCTCGCAGATGTCGGCGACGTTCCGGTTCGGCCCGGTGACGGTGGCGTTGTTGAAGGCGATGTCGATCGCGCCAAAGCGCTCCTCGGCCGCCCGGACCATGGCGCGGGCCGCCGCCGAGCCGCCGTCGGTCAGGTCCACGACGACATGGTCCGCCTCGCCGCCCGCGTCGCGGATCAGCTTCACGGTGCCGCCGAGGTCCTCGGACTCGGGGCCGGCGAGCATGACGGTGGCGCCCTCCTGGGCGAAAGCCAGCGCGGTGGCCCGGCAGATGCCGTCGCCGGCTCCGGCGACGAGGGCGACCTTGCCGGCGAACCGCTGCTTCGGCGGCCGTATCGATCGTGCCGACATAGAACTACCTCTTCTTCTCTGAAGTGCTGCCAAGTTCCATGGAGATGCGGGTGATGTAGGTGAAGCGAGGGATGCGAGGGATGCAAGGGGTGTGAGAGGTGCGAGGGATGCAAGGGGTGTGAGGGATGTGGGGGGTGCGAGGATGCGGGGGGCGCGTCATGCCTCGGAGATGCGGCCGGCGGCGGCGACCAGCTTGTCGAGCAGCTCGTCCGCCCAGTCCGTGTCGTACGCGTGCAGCCGCGGCAGCCCGCCCTCGTTCGGGTCGCCCGTCCACTCGAAGCGAGCGCCCGGGTTGTGCGCGGCATAGCCGTCGGCGGTGAAGAAGTGCGGGCTGCCCTGGACGTCCGGGCCCTGCGCCGTACGCCACTGCTCGTACACCTCGGCCCGCCCGGCCCCGCGGGCCAGCGCCTTCGAAAGCGCCCCGGCGTCGACGTGCGTGCACTCCTCGGCGATGTCCAGGATCACCGAGTGGACGCTGATGCACCGGCTCTCGGCGTAGAAGGCGCGGCGCAGCGCACGGTCCAGCTCACCGCTCGCCGCCAGCCCGCCGACCGCCGGGTCCTTGGCGGCCTGCACGGCCTCCAGCGCGGGCAGGGTGGTGACGGGGTACTCCGACTCCTTTCCCTGCCACAGCCGCCAGCCCAGCTCCGGGCGGCAGGCGGCGATCACGATCACTTCGGGGTCGACGATGAACTTCGGGGTGGGCTGCCGGTTGAACAGCTCCAGCGGGAAGGCGTGGTGGTCGAGCAGCAGCGTCTGCCCGCGCCGCTCGGCCGCGGTGTGCAGAGTGTGCAGGGCGAGGCTGGCCCAGGGGCAGCCGATGTCCGACCAGACGGTGAGCACATCAACGTTGTCATTGCCGGAAGGGCCCGTCATCTCGGTATCTCCTCAGGAAGGCTGGTGGAAAGGGGCGCGCGCCCGGCCGCCCGAAGCAGGGCGGCCGGGCGTTCGCAGGGCGTGTGCCGTCTGCGGTTCGCCTGCGGCCCGACTCGGCGGTTCGCCTGCCGTCCGGATCGGCTACAGCTCGACCCGGACGCCGTAGAAGGTGACCCAGGCGTTGAACTCGATCAGCCGCTCCAGCACGGCGCGGGCGCTCCAGGGGCCGCCGACGTTGTACGAGCCCTCCGGCACGTCCAGCAGCCGGCGGACCTCCTCCTCCGACACGATCTGCAGCACCGGGGCGCCCTCGGTGAGCAGCGCCTCCACCCGCTCCCGCAGCGCCAGTTCGTACTTCCGGTCCTGCGTCGAGGGGTACGGGTTCTTCTTGCGGTCCAGCACCGAGTCCGGCAGCACGCCCCGCATGGCGGCGCGCAGCAGGCTCTTCTCCCGGCCGTCGAAGGTCTTCATCGCCCACGGCGTGTTGTAGACGTACTCGACGAGACGGTGGTCGGTGAACGGCACCCGCACCTCGAGGCTGACGGCCATGCTGATGCGGTCCTTGCGGTCCAGCAGGAAGTTCTCCCAGCGGGTGAGGTTGAGATACGTGACCTCACGCATCCGCGCCTCCAGACCGCTCTCGTCGGCCAGCCGGGGCACCTCCTCCAGCGCCTGCGCGTAGCGCTCCTTGACGTACTCGTCGAGCCCCAGCCGGTCCCACAGCCCGACGGTGCGCAGCGCGCCGATGCCGCCGGCCTTCTCGAAGGGGTGGTGCCACGGGAAGGAGCCGTTCTCCACGGCCTCCTTGTCGTGGAACCAGGTGTAGCCGCCGAACAGCTCGTCCGCGGCCTCGCCGGACAGCGCGACCGTCATCCGCTCCTTCAGCGCCCGGCACAGGATGAGCAGCGAGTACTCCATGTCGCCCGTGGACACCGGCAGGTCCTGGGCGCGCAGCACGGTCTCACGGACCTCGTCGTCGAGGATGTCGGCGTTGTCCAGCTCGACGATGATGTGCTCGGCGCCGACGTGCTTCGCCACCTCGACGGCGAACGGGGTGTCGGGGTCCTCCCACTGGACGTTGGACTCAAAGCGCTCCTCGTGGCCCTTGAAGTCCACGGAGAACGCCCGGATGGGCTGCTCCACGCCCTGCTTGGCGAGCGCCTTCGCTGCCAGCGCCGTCACCGCGCTGGAGTCCAGGCCGCCGGAGAGCAGGGTGCCGACGGTGACGTCCGCGACGAGCTGCCGCTCGACGATGTCCTCCAGCAGCTCGCGGACGTGGGCGACGGTCGCGTCCAGGTCGTCGGTGTGCGGACGGGCCGTAAGCTCCCAGTACCTGCGGCTGCTGATCAGCCCCTCGCGGCCGAAGCGCATCACGGTCGCGGGCAGCACCTCGTGCATGCCGCGGAACACCGCGTGCCCCGGGGTCTTCACAATGCTGAAGACCTCCCGCAGGCCGTCGGCGTCGACGACGGCCTCGGCGTCCTCGTGGGCCAGGATGCCCTTCGGCTCGGAGGCGAACAGCAGGCCGCCGTCCGCGGTCGGGTAGTAGTAGAGCGGCTTGACGCCCATCCGGTCGCGGACCAGCAGCAGTTCCTCGGTGCGCGGGTCCCAGATGGCGAAGGCGTAGATGCCGTTGAGGCGCTCCGCGAAGTGCTCCCCCCACTCGACGTAGGCGCGCAGCACGACCTCGGTGTCGGACGTCGTGCGGAACTGGTGGCCGAGGCCCTCGAGCTCCTCGCGCAGCTCGCGGAAGTTGTAGACCTCGCCCGTGTAGGTGATGACCGGCAGCGAGTCGTCCTCGGCGGCCGCCATCGGCTGCTTACCGCCCTCGAGGTCGATGATCGCGAGCCGACGGTGCCCGAGGATCGCGTGGGGCGAGGTCCACAGCCCCCAGGCGTCCGGGCCCCGGCATTCCATGGTGTGGGTCATGGCCTCAGCCATGTCCTCGTACGCGGTCAGATCGCGCTGGTGGCTAACCCATCCGGCAAGGCCGCACATGTGTCACCGGTTCCTCTCGATAGGGCCGTGGGGCATGGGACGACGTTCGAAGTCCAAGTAGGCCGGCCGCGCTGGCCGGGTCGATCTCGGCCGGTTCGTGGCAACTTTCCGGCCACCGCGACAGAGGGGTCCACGCCGTTCCCCGCACTTCGTCAAGTGGCCCGTACTTCCTGAAGTCGCCGGGTGTGAGCAGTACCTGACGAACTCCCCGCTTGAGGGGGCCTACCGCAACGCGTGGGCGATGGGTGCGTGCCCGGCGGGTGTCGTGCCCGACATCCGCGCGTGTCAGATCGCCCCGTATTGCGGGCCCGAGCAGCGCGTATGCCGCGCGTCAGACGCCGAGCCCCACACGAAGGTGCGCCGTCCGACGGCTGGCGGGGCGTACTCGCTCCACACCAGACCGTAGGCGTGGGTACCGTTCTGAAGGATGAGCCCGAACGGATGGAGCCGTGATGCCCTGCCGATCGCCTGAGCACCGCCGTCCCGCCACCACGTGGGGGAGGCACTGATGTTGGAAGAAGCCGAGGAGATCGGCCGCCGCGCTCGCCGGGCTCGACTCCGGCTCGGGATGCCGCAGGCCGACCTCGCCGCAGCCCTGGGCAAGACTCAGGGCTGGGTGTCGAAGATGGAGCGCGGCCTCATCGAGATCGACCGCGTGGGTTTGCTCAACCTGCTCGCCGCCGAGCTGCACGTTCACCCCAACGATCTGATCGGGCGCCCGTACACCAGCAGCCCGAGCGAGAATCAGTGGCAGGTCGCCGCCGCGTCGATCCTGCGCGAGCTGCGCCGCTACGACCTCACGCCCGTATTCGACGGCACCCCACGCCCCTCCGGCGAGCTGTGGCGGGAGCTGACCCGGCTGCACCGCTTGCGCGACATGGCGTCCAATGTCGCGATCCTGCGCGTCCTGCCCGACCTGTTGCGCGAGGCCCGCGCCCTGGCAGAGGTCGCCAACGGCCACGAGCGTGAGGAGGCATACGCGGTTTACGCGGTCGCCTGCAAGTTCGCGCACACTGCCGCGCACGCGCTCGGACACCCCGAGCTGATCGCGATGGCGGCCGAGCGAGCCGCATGGTCCGCCCGACTGTCAGGCGACCCCGTCATGCCCGCGCTCGCCGACTGGATGCGCGTGTGGGACATGTGGACCACGGCAGATTGGGCCGATTCCCAGACCCTGTCGGACAAGGCGCTCGCCGGCATTCAGGACGACTACGACCGCGGTGAGCCGCTCGCCCTGCGCATGTGGGGCTCGCTGCAACTCCGTGCCGCGGTCGCCGCAGCGCGCGGCAATCGGACCTCGGAAGCCGAGGACCGCATCGGCCACGCGCGCGACGCCGCCGCGCGCATGAACAACTACCAGGGCCCGCCGGTCTACGACCGCCACTCGGTGACGTTCTCCTCCGGCAACGTGCAGATCCACGCGATCAGCGTTGCTCTGGAAGCGGGCGACCAGACCAAGGCCCTGGCCATAAACCGGCGTACAAGTCCCGAAGTAGTCGCCAGCCTGCCCAACTCGCGCCAGGGACACCACCACATGGACCTCGCCCGGGCATGGCTGTGGGACGGAAGCCGCGACCTCGCCCTTGCCGAACTGGAGACCGCCGAGCGGATCGCCCCCCAACTCGTACGCAATCACCCCATCGCCCGGTCAACGCTGCGCAGCATCGTCTACGCCGAGCGCGCCGCGACGCGCGAGAAGCTGCGGCGCATGTCCGACCGCTTCCACCTGGACGGATAAGGGTCGTATTCCTCCGATTCATATTGAGCCCCTGACGCGCTTCTAGCTTCAAGGGCATGACAGGACGAGCGACTCCTCATCTCCCGTCCCAAAGTGCCGAGTTAGGCACAGCAGCCCCGTTCTATCCGCGGCTCGGTGACCTCGCCCGTGACACCGCCCGCAATGGGCGGATCGGGGTCGTGGTCGCCCTGCCCCGCACAGGGACGACGACTTACCACCTGCGCCCGCCCGGCGGTGGCGACGAGTGGTCCGCCCCCGCCGACGGCACAACGCTGCGACCGGTCCCGGCGCAGGTCACGCACATCACTCCCGCTAAGCGGGATGTGTTCTACGACCACCGTGCGCAGCAGGGTGCCATGCCCGTTGTCGTGCACTACGAGGACGGCGGTACAAGTGAGGCGGTCCTCGTCATCACGCCCGACCAACTGGAGCTCTACGCCTGCCAGGTCGCATGGATCATCAAACTCCGCGAGGAAGCCCGAGAGTGCGAAGCGTGAGCGCCCGCCATGCCAGGCCGCGCGCCACGACAAGTGACCCTCTCGGTCTCTTCCTGAGCTGGCTGTGGGCCGCAGGCACGGTCGCCGGCTTCGTCAGTGTCGCCGCAGCCGTTGACAGCGAGCTCGGCGACCAGGACGCCATAGGCCCCACGCTCACCGTTCCCGACGCCGCAGGGTCTCCGGCGGCCTAGAACTCCCCGCCTGCCCGGATGACGGACAGCCCAGGCGGGCGGGGTGCACCACGCACGTTTCGACGCACCACCAAATCAAGGAGGCAAGGACCGTGACCGTCGTACACGAACGTCCCGCGACCGACGCGCGGACACTGCTCAGCGCTGACCTGCGGGAAACCCTCGCAGCCAACATGCGCGCCAAGTTCCCCGACATGACCCAGAACACGGCGCACCGGGGCATCGGGCAGATGCTCGCCTTCCTTGCCGTCGGCGCCCGCAGCGATGCGCCGTTCAGCCCGTCGCCCCTAGTCGATGACTTCTGGCACGCCTTCCTGCTCCACACCAAGGCATATCAGGAGTTCTGCACGCAGACGCTCGGGAAGTTCGTCCACCATCAGCCGGGCTTCCTCGACAAGGAGGAACACGGCGGCGGCAAGGCCTTGCGCGCCCGCACTGTCGACGCCATCGCCGCGGCAGGATTCATCGTCGACATGGAGTTCTGGCCCGAGCTGGACATCGCTGACTGCTCACAGTGCCACGCCAACTGCCACAACAGCCCCAAGCACGTCTGACACACCCTGCGGCCGGTCCCCGTCTTGTGCCACGCTGTGGCCGAGGCGGGGGTTGGCTTCCGTTCTGCACGAGGAGAGATCGCGGGTGGATCGCACCGCATGGCAGGAGCTCCCGCCCGCAGCCCGAGAGGCTGTCGAGAAGCACACCGGGCCCGTAGAGCACGCGGATACCGCGGGGAACGGGGTGATGTCCCGCCTTGCCTGCACCCTGCACACCGCCTCGGGACGCTTGTTCGTCAAGGGAACCCGGCTCGATGACGAGGCGGCATGGATGTACGACTACGAGGCTCGGGTCACTCGGTGCGCGCCGCGAGCTCCCCACGTGCTCTGGCAGGTCGAGGCGGGCGGGTGGCTGCTTATTGGCTACGAGTTCATCGACGGCCACCACCCCGACCTCGCCCCCGGCTCGCCCGACCTTGCCCCGCTGGTCGACACGCTCACCGCCATGTCGGCTGTCCCGTGGCCCGAGGCGGTCCGAAAGAAGCCGCTTCATGTGCGGTGGGCCGGTTTCTTCCCCGCCGACCGCACGCCCGACCTTGAAGGCGGGGCCCTGGTGCACTCGGACGTTTCGGCGTTGAACATGCTCGCTACCGCCGACGGCATCCGACTCTTGGACTGGGCACTCGCCTGCCCTGGGCCGAACTGGGCCGACACCGGGTTCACGGTGGTGCGGCTCGTCCATGCCGGGCACACCCCCGAGCAGGCTGAAGAGGTCGCCCGCGAAGTTCCGGCGTATCGAGCTGCTGCTCCAACTGCTGTCAGCACCTTCGCGCATGCCCTGCACGCTCTCTGGGAGAGCAGGGAAAGGGCCGACCCGCTACCGCACCGCGCCGCTTTGACGGCCGCCGCTCGGTCCTGGGCCGCGCATCGCGATCTCATCAGGTGACCGTCGATACTGCCTGAAATCAGGCAGGACGTCACGCAGGAGCAGAGTTGTTGAGACGGAAGGGTAACCGAAGGCCAGCACCAGGGGTAGGGGTCACCCCCGTGACTTCGTTCATCTGCGGGCGAGCCCGACGCCTCCCGGCGGGTCGTCCGGCACCAGCCGCCTGGCAGTTGACGAAGTGTTCCGGCCGCCCTTGCCCGGCGCCGCGCGCAGCCCGCACTGTTCCTGCGCGTACACCGAGAGGGAAGGACGTGCCATGCCCGCCGTCACCGTCGACGACCTGCTCCTGCTGAAGCGGGTGCGCCGCCCGGACCCCGCGCTGACCGCCGAGCGGCGGGTGCGGGGCGTCATCACCGCGGAGCCGGGCTTCGAGGGGGCCGGCTTCCCCATCCGCCGCGCCTTCCCCGGGCCGATCGCCCCCCGGCACACCGACCCGTTCCTGATGCTCGACCACGTCGGGGCCGTCGACTACGCCCCCGGCGACGCCAAGGGCGCGCCCTGGCATCCGCACCGCGGCTTCGAGACCGTCTCCTACGTCCTGGACGGCGCGGTTGCACACCAGGACTCCAACGGCGGCGGCGGGATCATCGAAGGCGGCGACACCCAGTGGATGACCGCGGGGTCCGGCATTCTGCACGACGAGATGCCCACCGAGGAGATGCTCGCCCGCGGCGGCGTCATGCACTCCTTCCAGCTGTGGGTCAACCTTCCGGCCGCCGACAAGTGGAACCCGCCCCGCTACCAGGACATCCGCGGCGACAAGCTGACCCTGCTCAGCTCCGCGGACGGCGGCGCGCTGATCCGGCTGATCGCGGGCGAACTCGACGGCCACCGGGGTCCGGGCGCGACGGCCACCCCCATCATCCTCGTCCACGCCACCCTCAGCCCCGGCGCCCGCCTCGAACTGCCCTGGCCCGCCGGCTTCAACGCCCTCGCCTACGCCTTCGGCGGCCAGGGCACGGCGGGCCCGGAGAACCGCGGGCTGCGGGAGGGCCAGCTCGCCCTGTTCGGCGAGGAGGGCGGCGCGCTCGGCGTGACCGCGGCCGCGCGGCAGGAAGGCCCGGCGGACGACTTCGACCTCCTGATCTTCGGTGGCCGGCCGATCCGCGAACCGATCGCCCGGTACGGGCCGTTCGTGATGAACACCCGCGACGAGATCGCCCAGGCGGTCGAGGACTACCGCTCCGGCCGCCTCGGCACGGTCCCGGCGGAGCATGCGGACGTGCCGGACGGCGGCGGCGCGCCGACGGCGGACTGACGGGGGACGCCATGACGACCGACACACCGGGGACCCGCCGCACTCATCGCCGCACTCACCGTCGTACGAGCCCCGGAACGCCCACCACCGGACCTGCCACCGCGCCCGCCACACCCGCCGCGTCCACCGCGCGTGCCACGCCCACCACACCCGCCGCGTCCGCCACGTCCACCGTGCGTGCCACGCCCGACACTCCTGAGACGCGCCCCCTGCGCCTCCGCACGGCCCTGTACGAGTGCGCACTCACGACCGGCACACTCTTCGCCGTGGTCACCGCGGCCCGCTGGACGGCTCTGCCCGACTCCCCGCTGTCGTCCGTGCTCTCCACCCCGGAGAGCCGACTGGCGGCGATGGCGCTGATGGTCGGCGCGATCGTCACCACGGTCCTCGGCCCGGCCATGCGCCGGGGCACCGCCGGCCACCTCAACCCGGCGGTCACCCTGGCCCTCTGGCTGCTGCGCGTCTTCCCCGGCCGCGCCGTCGCCCCCTTCGTCGCCGCCCAGCTGACCGGCTCCCTCGCCGGTGTGGCCCTGGCCCGACTGGTGTGGGGCGAGGGGGCCTCCCAGATCGGCTACGCAGCCCTCGCGCCGTCCCCTGACTGGCACACCGGCGCGGTGTTCCTCGCGGAGGCGGGCTGTATGACGGCCATCATGCTGATCGTCGCCATCGCCATCGCCCGCCCGCGACTGGCCGCCCGCCTCCCCCTCCTGATCGGCGCCTCGGTCGCCGCGGTCATCTACTTCTTCGGCCCCCTCTCGGGCGGCGGCGTCAACCCGGCCCGCCAGCTCGGCCCGGCCCTGCTGTCCGGCCGTACGGATCTGCTGTGGGTGTATCTGGCCGCGCCGGTCGTGGGCGCGGTGCTGGCGGCGGGCATCTCGGCGGCGCTGCGGCCGTCGGCGTCCGTACGCCAGGCCGAGCCGGCCGCCACGGCGGCGGCGCCTGAGGACGCGGCCCCGGTGAGCCGGTGAGGGCGACGAGTGTTCAAAGACTGCCGACCATCAGGATGGTGACGGACACGGTTGCGCCGTCGACCTGATAAGTGATCCGGTAGGGCCCGGTGCGTAACCGGTATGTGCTGGCGCTGACTTTGTTGCTGCCTGGCGGAAACGGTTCGAAGGCAAGGCGATCGACCGCCCTCCGCACGGTGCGCGCGCCGTCGGGGTCTTCGGCTTTGAGGTCCTTGAGTGTCCTGAGAGCGGACGTCTCCCAGATGACGGTGTGCTTCACCGGGCGAGCCCCAGCTCCTCCATGGCCTCTGCGTGGGTGTAGGTCTTCTTCGGCTGGGGCTTGGCCTTGACGTAGTGCGCCAGTGCGAGATCGGCGTAGTCCATGGCAGCGTCCTCTTCACCCGGCCGAGCGGAGGCGATCAGCGCCCGGGGCCACCAGAGGAACATCAGACCGTCGAAGTGCTCTCCGCCGGAGACCCGCGCGAGTGCGTTGTAGAACTCGGTCCGGCGCTCCTTGGTGAGGGCCCGTCCGACCCCGTCCGGGGTGAACGGGACATCAGGACCGGTGTAACCCGATTCGTCGCGGGCGGCGCTACACGCCTCTGCCCAGTGGTCGGTCGTGCTGCTGCTCATCAGGCGGCCTGCCTTCCTGCCTGCACTGGTCACTGATGTCACGGCCTGGACCGTGACAGTGATCCGCTCCCCTGGAACGAATCCGGCGAGGACTGACGCACAGTCGCGTGGAACGGAACGAGAAGGTGCCGAGGGCGACCGGGCCTGTCCCGTGTCGGTGAACGCAAATGGGGACAGAGACGCCAGATTACTACGCGGAATCCGGGCGCGCGGGTGCTCGATCGGAAAGGCTGCACATAGCCGCGACCACCGCACCTCGCGGCTTCGGACCCTGTATACGGAACCTTTTCCCAGGCGCTGATCGCGCTGCCGTACAACCGGAACACGAACCCGGCGACGGTGCACAACGCCCGTCATGTGATCCGCGCGGCGCTGGGGGAGAGCTGAAGCCCTCCCCCAGAGCCGGCCTTCAGAAAGGCCGGTCGCCGGCGATGGCGACGCGTTCGGCCACGCGTCGGTGCGAGCCGTAGTCGTTCACCGCGTAGTGCTGCGTGGCGCGGTTGTCCCAGAAGGCGACGTCCCCGGCCTGCCAGCGGAACCGCACCTGGTACTCCGGGACATGCGCCTGCTGGAAGAGGAAGCGCAGCAGCCGGTCGCTCTCCTCGCGCTCCATGCCCGTGATCCGGGTGGTGAAGGACGTGTTGACGAACAGCATCCGCCGCCCCGTCTCCGGGTGGGTGCGCACCACCGGGTGCTCCACGGGCGGGAAGACGTCCTGGAGCGGGGCGAGCCGCTCGGGACCGTAGAAGCGGGCGAACCCGGGTATGTAGTCATGGACGGCGCTCGCGCCGTCGACGCGGTCCTTCACCTCCTGCGGGAGGTTGTCGTACGCGGCGGCCATGTCCGCCCACATCGTGTCCCCGCCGAGCGGCGGCGTCTCGCGCAGCTGGAGCACCGCGCCGAGCGCCGGCCGCTCGCGGAAGGTGACATCGGCGTGCCAGACGTTCTCGAAGGTCGGCACGGACCCGCTGCCCTTGTCAAAGCGGACGACGTCGTCGGTGGAGCCGCTGGCGAGCAGCGGATTGGTCTCCAGCTCCCCCCAGTTGCGGGCGAAGGCCCGCTGCTGCGCGGAGGTGAGGTGCTGCCCGCGGAAGAAGAGCACCTTCCACTCCAGCAGCGCCCGGTTCAGCTCCTCGCGCAGCGCGTCCCCGAGCGGTCGCCCCAGGTCCACACCCCGCACTTCGGCCCCGATCGTGCATCCCTGCGGCACCACCTCGAACAGCTCGTACGGCCGCTCCTGCCACCCCTCGGGCAGCCGCCGCAGTGTGCGGGGCCCTTCGTACATCCCGTCCTCGGGTACGCGCGCGTGGCGCAGCGTCGTGGGCGGTCCGGCATTGATGACGGTCATGGGGTCTCTCCTCGTTCGCGTTGTCTGGCGTCGGACGACGGGCGGTGTGAGACGTGTGCCCTCAAGCGACGCAGTGAACGAAGGACTCCGGAGACGTGCTGCTCCGCCTGATCCGGTCATGGAATGGAGTGACCGGCACAACCCGACCCGCGGCGCCCATCGAGCACACGGCCCGACGGCGACCCGGCTAGCGACCCGAGCGCTCGCACCCGTCCCGATCCGGGACGCGCAGAGGCCCCGTCGTGGTGTCGTAGCGGCATTCGGTCATGGCGACGATTGTGTGAGCCGGGGATTGTCCTGTCAATCGGGCACTGCACTGGAGCGAGGCGAGCCGCTCGGAGCGGGCGAACCCGGGGATGTAGTGGCGAGGCGGCGCACGAGTGGCGCCGCGCCGCTGAGCACCCGCACGACCCCAGGCGGCCGCTGCGACCAAAGGCTGCATCCCGGACGGCTCGCCCGCCCTGGCGGAAGGACGGCCCAGTTGGAGCGTGTCCGCCCCGGACGGTACTTCGACATGTTCCGTCCTCAGAGTGGCTTGATCTGGATTGTTGTGAGCTGGTCAGCCGTGATCTGCTGTCGACGGCCCAAGAGGGCCCAGTTCGGGACGGAGTCGTGGGGTGTCGGAGGGGGCAGATTCTGGGGATCAAGCCCGTGTCATGGCGGAGCATCGTGTGCACGGCCGTGTCCATGATGTGCGTGACCGGATGCATGGGTGGCGGTCGGGGCGACGACGTGGCCCCTTCTGCATCCGTGTCTCCAACTGAGACCAGGGTCTCTACACCGGAACTGATCGCCCCTGACGTGCAGGACGGTGCGCGCGAAGTCGTCGCGCGCGGGCCCACGTCGGAGCGTACGTGGACCTCTGAGGAGTTCAGTGCGCCGCCTGGAGCGCTGTGGATCGGGCTGCGCTGCCAGGCCGCTGATCCGGACGCTGTGGTCACCACGGATGTCATGGGCGCATCGATCGGCAACCTGTGCCGGAAGAACAACCTCCACCAGATTGTCCTCGCAGAGGAACGCGCAGGGCGGTTGACGATAACGGCGGATTCCGGCGCGGTGTGGGTCGTCAGCATCCAGACCGGCCCTGACGAGGTTGCCAGGGACCACTGAGAGGGCGGTGTGAGAGTGTTTAGGTGATTTCTCGTCACCTGAATGTGTGGCAGGGCGGACCCCGCTCAGTCGGTGGCCATGGGCGTGATGGGCCGGTTGCCGGGGCCCAGGCGCATCCGGCGGAAATCGCGTCCCATGAAATCCCAGGGAAAGGCGCATCTTTGCAGTTCGCAGGGGTGGTATTCCCGCATTTCCCCAGCCACCCCGAACCTGGGGCGGACCGAGGTAAGTGTGGGTATGAGCACCATGCCCCGCCGGACCAGCGGGGCTGATCGCCAAGAAGGGAACATTGTGCACTCTCGCATCAAGGTCGGCATAGCCGTCGCTGCCGTCGTACTCGCCAGCGCCGTGACTGCTTCGCCCGCGAACGCCAGCGTATCCAGTGGCTACCTGGATGGCTCTGGAGCTGTGACCAACGACTGGGGCGATGAGGGCCTGCTGTCCACCACCAGCTACAACCACAGCAACCTCGCCGGGTGGTGGCAGCAGATCCTGTACTCGGACGGGTATCTCGAAGCCGGGAGCCAGGATTGCTGGTTCGGGCCGAAAACGGAGGCCGCTACCAAGGCATGGCAGCGCGACCACGGCCTGGTCGCCGACGGCATCGTCGGCCCCAACACCTGGGGCAAGGCAGACGACAAGCTGTACTGGAACAGCAGTCGCGGTTACATCCAGTACCGGGGCGACAAGTACACCCGTGGCCCGATCTACCGTGACTCCCAGGGCCGGTACTACGCCTACTATGAGGGCGCGGCGTACTACGTGTCCTACACCGTCGCTAACGTCCCCACCTGTAGCTGACACCCAACAGCAACCGCCTCCGGGCACCACCCCGCCGGGCCGGATACACTTCATGGTCTTCACCGAGAGCTTCACCGCCGAGGTGATGTGCTGCTTCCTGGAGCGGATCGCCGGCCACTTCGACCACAAGGTCCATCTCGTGGTCGACGGGCACTCCGCCCACCGCTCGCGGAAGGTCCGTGACTGGCTTGCCGCCCATCCCGACGATGCCGAGCTGCACTTCCGAACGGCTCGGGAGATTGACGACAGGCTGAAGTGCCTTGATCGATAGAGGTGCCGAGGGGCGAGTGGCACGTGCCCCTGACGCTGGGGGAGTTCATGAGTGATCTCGTCGATCTGTTGCTCCGTGTACTGAAGGGGCTGACGCGAGTTGCTTCTGCTGCCCTTGAGTACATCAATCTCCGCGATGGAGCACGTGCCTTCAGGCGAGATCTGAGGCGCATGCGCCGAGACGGGAAGCAGTAGTAACCGTGAGGGGCCGGGCCTCGGGAACCCGAGGCCCGGCCCTGCTGTGTCCACTGACGGCAGCCTGGCGTGTCGGCGGCGTCAGCTCGGCAGGGACGAGACCCCCACCCGCCTTACGTTCAGC
The DNA here is from genome assembly GCF_029846775.1 of Streptomyces chengmaiensis. Classification (NCBI taxonomy): domain Bacteria; kingdom Bacillati; phylum Actinomycetota; class Actinomycetes; order Kitasatosporales; family Streptomycetaceae; genus Streptomyces; species Streptomyces chengmaiensis. Next base: position 2,516 of record NZ_JARWBG010000012.1, on the reverse strand, counting down.
TCCGCGCCCTGGCCCCACAGGCGGTTCTCCGGGCGGCTGTGGTCGTCGGCGAACCACTGGCGGTGCGGGGCGCCGCGGTCCGGGTCAAAGTAGAAGGCGTCGTGGTCGCTCAGGCGGACCAGGCCGCCGCCGGGGGCGCGGGAGCCGGGCTCCTCGGCGTCCAGGAGGGTGAAGGTGCCCAGTGCGCAGGCGAGTTGGCGGGGGGCGACGGTTTCCGGGGTGCCGCCGTGGTCGAGGATCAGGTGGGTGCGGTCGGCGGGGAGGCGGCCGATGCGGTCGACGCGGAGGACCTCGCGGCCGTCGACCGTCCAGGCGACCGTGCCGGCCGAGCGGTTGTAGGAGATGGCCAGGTCGTGGGTGTGCCACGGGCGGCGGTCGGCGACCGGGAGGGCGTAGGAGAAGGCCGCGTAGGTCGCGCCGGGGGAGTGCAGACGCTCGTAGAAGGCGTGGATGCGGCCGTTGGTGACGAAGAAGTCGAAGACCATGCCGGTCTCGAAGTCGATGAGGGACAGCCCGCCGGCGGCGAGGCGCAGATCGGTGTCAGGGTTGCGGGCGAGGAAGCCGAACGGGTGCTGTTCCGTGCCGTGGGTGCGGACGGACAGGGTGGTTGAGCAGGTGAGCACCTGGCCGGGGACGGCGTCGAAGCCCTGGAAGCCCGCCGAGGAGGTGTGGTCGGCGACCGCGTACCACTTGAGGTGGTCGTACGCGCCCGCGCCGCCGTCGCCCTCCTGGGCGGTCGTGGAGACGAAGGCGGGGGCGCCGGTGCGGGGGTTCACACCGGTCGGCACGACCCGCAGACCGGCGGCCGACGTCGTCGGGACGCCGTCGCCTCCGGGGAGCGAACCGGTCGGGGTGAGGGTCCACTTGGCGTCCGGCCCGCCCGTGGTGAAGCCCGAGCGGAAGTCGTCCCAGACGAGGTCGTAGGCGGGGGAGCCGGCGGCGTGTGACGCCGCGGCGGGGATCGTCGCGGCGGCGGCCGCCGCGCCCAGTGCCGCGGCTCCGCGCAGAAGCGTTCTGCGGTGCATCTCTCTCGTCTCGCTCTCTGGAGGTGGACGGACAGGAGGAAGGGGCCGGGGCCTATTACGCAGGCCCCGGCCCCTTCACGTCACGGCGACGGCTGCTCAGGCCGCCTCGAAACCCCGCTTCAGCGCGGACCCGATCTCCACGGCGCGGCGGGCCTGGAACTCGACCGACGCCAGGTTGTCCTCGGCCACGTTGCTCGGGTTGTTGCCGGAGACGCTGCTCGCGCCGTACGGGTTGCCGTTGGCCTCGGCGAACTGGACCGGGTCGGCGAAGCCGGGCGGCACGATGATCGCGCCCCAGTGGTAGAAGGTGTTGTTCAGGGCCAGCACGGTGGACTCCTGGCCGCCGTGCGTGGTGGACGTCGAGACGAACGACGACACCACCTTGTTGATCAGCTTGCCCTGGAACCAGAGGCCGCCGGTGGTGTCGATGAACTGCTTGAGCTGCGCGGCCGGCAGGCCGTAGCGGGTGGGCGTGCCAAAGAGCAGGACGTCCGCCCACTCCAGGTCGGCCAGGGTGGCCTCGGGGATGTCCTGGGTGGCGGCGGCGTGCGCGGCCCAGGGCTCGTTGGTGGCGACGACCGACGCGGGGGCCAGTTCGGCGACCTTGAGCAGACGCACCTCGTCGGCTCCGGCCTTCTCCGCCGAGGCGGCCGCGGCCTTGGCCATCTCGTAGACGTTTCCGGTGGAGGAGTAGTAGATGACGGCGACATTGGTCATGGCTGGCTGGCTCCCTCATCAGCGCGTGGAATGACCCTCACCTTGGGGGGTGCGGGGAACGGCGGGCAATCGGCGGCGGCGGACTATGTCAACTGCGGGGCGTACGAGGCCGGTTCAGGCGTACGAGGCCGGTTCAGGCCTACGAGGCCGGTTCAGTCGTGCGGAAGGTTGTCGAGGTAGGACCGGACGTTGCGGCGGGTCTCGGCCACGCTGTCGCCGCCGAACTTCTCCGCCACCGCGTCCGCGAGGACCAGCGCGACCATCGCCTCGGCCACGATCCCGGCCGCCGGCACAGCACACACATCGGACCGCTGATGATGCGCGGCAGCCGCCTCACCCGTGGCCACATCCACCGTCCTCAACGCCCGCGGCACCGTCGCGATCGGCTTCATCGCCGCCCGCACACGCAGCAGCTCGCCGGTCGTCAAACCCCCCTCCGTGCCGCCCGAACGACCCGAGGTCCGCTTGATGCCCTCCCCCGTCCGGACGATCTCGTCATGGGCCTTGGAACCGGGCACCCGCGCAAGACCGAAGCCATCGCCGACCTCCACACCCTTGATGGCCTGGATGCCCATCAAAGCCGCCGCAAGCCGGGCGTCCAGACGACGGTCCCAGTGCACATGCGACCCAAGCCCCACCGGCACCCCGTACGCCAGCACCTCCACCACACCGCCGAGCGTGTCACCGTCCTTGTGCGCCTGATCGATCTCCGCGACCATCGCCTTCGAGGCGTCCGCATCCAGACAGCGCACCGGATCCGCATCCAGCCTCTCC
>NZ_JARWBG010000119.1:0-4562 GCF_029846775.1 Streptomyces chengmaiensis | reverse complement strand
GGCCCGGGCCCCAAAAGACGCGGCGCCGGCCTGAGCCTCTACCAAGTCGTCCGCGAGCTGCAGACACTCCTCGCTCTCTGGACCGGTGCCTGCCCCACCTGCCATCGCGACATACCCGCACCGCTACGGATCTGACCAAGCACTACTAGTGCCCGGGAAACCAGCCCGTCCGCGGCGTCTCCCGGAGAAGCCAACCGGCCGCACGACGGCATGCGGGGCGGGCGCGGCGGCAGTCCGCCACGCCCGCCCCCTCCTCCCCCACCCGGGTCTGAAGGCCCGTCACGCCGTCGGAGCGACGTCAGGAGACGACTCCGAGCGACCGCAGATAGCTGACCGGATTGACATCGGAGCCGTAGCGCTCGCTGGTGCGCACCTCGAAGTGGAGATGCGGGCCGGTGGTGCGTCCCGTGGCTCCGGACCGGGCGATCTTCTGCCCCGCGGCGACCCGCTGTCCGTCGCGCACGGTCAGGGACGACAGATGGGCGTACTGGGTGTGCATGCCGTTCGCGTGCCGGATGATCACCTCATAGCCGTATGCGCCGTTCCAGCCCGCCGAGACCACCGCGCCCGAGGAGACCGCCCGCACCGCCGTGCCGACCGGCACCGCGTAGTCCACCCCCGTGTGCCGGCCGCTCGCCCAGCGCCCCCCGGCGACGCCGTACGAGGCGCTGACGGCCGCGCTCACCGGGGCCGCATGGCTGCCCTGTGCGGACGTCTTGCCGCTGCGGTTCTTCGCCGCCTCGGAGCTCGCCTTCCCCGCGCTCTTGTGCGGCTTCGCGGGCTTGCCCGCCGTCCGGCTGGCCCGTTCCGCGCCAGAGGGGAGGTCGAGCCGCTGCCCCGGCACGATCAGATGCGGATCGTCGCCGATCACCTCGCGGTTGGCGTTGTAGAGGCGCTTCCAGCCGCCGCCGACGGACTCCTTCACCGCGATGTACGACAGTGTGTCACCGCTGACCACGGTGTACGTGCCGGACGCGGCCCGCCCGCCCGCCGCACGACCCCCGACCGCGGACCCGGAGGAGGGGCGGTCGCCGTTGCTCCGCGAGGCGGCGTCCGGCTTGTCGGTCCGCCCGCCCGAGGAACCGCTCGCCGGGGCCTCCACCCGCCCGGCCGGCCTGGCGGAGCCGCGCGTGAGGTTCGCCCGGACCGAGCAGGTGGGCCAGGCGCCCGGCCCCTGCCGGTCGAGCACCGACTCGGCCACCGCGATCTGCTGCGCCTTGGTCGCCAGATCGGCCCGCGCGGCGTAGCGGGCCCCGCCGAAGGCCTCCCAGGTGTGCTGGGAGAACTGCAGCCCGCCGTAGTAGCCGTTGCCCGTGTTGATGCTCCAGTTGCCGCCGCTCTCGCAGGCGGCGACCTTGTCCCAGATCTCGACCGGAGCCGCCGCGGCGGCTCCGGCGCCGAGGAACGGCAGCGTCATGCCCATGCTGCTCGCGGTCAGAGCGGCGGACAGCACGCCGATCCGGCGCGGCGTGACACTGCGGCGGTGGCTTCCTCGTGCGGCCATGGGCCATCCCTCCAGTACGGCGCTGATCCCGCCCGTCGGCAGATCCGGCAGGCTGGTTCGAGTAGCGCAGCCGGGTTCTGCGCGTCACAAGGCGCACAGCACGTCACAGGGCCCCATGCGCCACCGCGCGCCCCGGCGCCGCAAGCTGACGCACCATCAGTTTTATGGTCCGGGGCGCACACAGGTCCGCACGGAGGTGCGCACACTCGTCTACGGCAGCGGCCCTCGGGCAGGGGCCTGCGCCGGACCCGCCCCCGCGGCGCGTTGCAGACGCACTCGCGCCGCACCCGGCCGACACGGCGGAACGGATTGGCGGATCCGCGACTTCGGCCCGCGCGGTGCACCGCACTCGTGGGCGAATTCCACGGCGTGACCTCCCCCGACACGGAACAGGCCGGATCCGCCTCTCCGCCACGGCGATTGCCGCGGACGGGGGTGCGGCGGGTCGGTGTCCCCGGCAGGCGCGGCACCCCACATTTGCCGTGCGCCCCGGAAGCAGCGAAGGTGCGTTCGGCCCGGGAGACACAGACGGCTCGCGCTGAGCCGGAAGGCGAACGCGCACCATCTCACGGCAAGGCGAACCCGCACCATCTCACCGCACGGACGCTGCGCTCCGCGTCACACGGATAGCCGACGCGCCCCCGCCGCGGCGGCGGCCGCGATACCCGTCGCATTCCCGCTGGTGACCCCAATGCCGGGCGAATAGGAACAGACACGGGGTGAAGCGGCGCGGTGGGCGAGAGGTGATCCGTCCGCGCGGCGGCCCGGGGATTCGCCGGGCGATGCCCGCACGACTTCATCGGGTGCGACCGGCCGGCGCGCGCCGTGCACCATCGTATTCCCCGGCAGGGCAGCGGATACGGCGATGGAGGGAAAGCGGACGCGACTGCTCTGTCATCCGCCTCCACAGCGTTCCGCCGGGCTCGTTGTGCCGGGCTCCGAGCGTCGCCGCCCGTCGTCCTGGCCGCGCACCTCCGCAGCGGCGACAGCCCGCCCTCCCCGGCCTGGGAGCCGCGCACCGTCGGCGTCGCGCCGCGCATCCCGGCGGCGTACGGGCGGCCGCTGTTCCGCACTCCTGCTGCTCTCCTGCCTTCCATGACGTCATGGCGGCCGCTTCACCGCGCCCTTGGCCGGACGGGGGCCCGCAAAGACACGTGTGATCCCGAGCAGGGCGGGGAGTTCGGGGGATTGCGGCCCTTCGCGGCCCCGGCGCACCGGCCCGGAACGCCCCCGGAACGCCCCCGGAACACAGCCGACTTCCCGGACCGGGCGGTATGGACGGGGCGTTGGTCCGCGAGCGTCGGCCGCCGTCGGCCGCGCGGGACAGTGAACCGGGGGCGGCGACCCGGTGGCTGTGGAACGGATCTCTTCGCGCGGTGTCGCGAGGCGCCCTTCCCGTGCCGCGCCCCGGTTTTCCCCGAAGATATGGTCCGATTGCCGAGGGAGCGGGAAAGTGGCGGAATATCTCACGGCATGCATATAGCCGTAGCCGCGCGGCCGCGCCTACCATTGACGCACAACGACTTCTCCCGGAGATCTCCCCCGAGGCTCCGGGGTGATCAATCCCCTTGACCAGTACGGCCAGGCGCCCGCGGGTGCTGCTGCCGCCATTTGCGCGGCGGTCGCTCCGCGGGCGGTCACTCGGGCCGCCGTCCGCCGGATACTCCGTACTGCGCAGCGCACGGCGCGGCGATGGCGCCTGCCGTGTGGCCGGACGGGCTGAGCCGGCATGCGCCTTGTGGTGTACGCCGTTCTGGCCGCATCCGTATACGGCCCGCCCAGGGGCGCACCTCTTCCCGGCGCGTGCACCGAGCCGCCCGTCGGACCCCACACCCGGCCGAGCTCTCGCCGCCGCAGCCCCGCATCCGGACGGAGACATGATCCAGTCGAGGCGGTTGACGCGCCGTTCTGGGCGTTTAATGGAGATTGTCCGGAGGGTTTCTCCCTGTGAGCCCGCAGGGCGAGGAGAGGATCATGACGCGCGCAGTCGGTATCGACCTAGGCACGACGAACTCGGTGGTCTGCGTCCTGGAGGGCGGCGAGCCGACCGTGATCACCAATACGGAGGGCAGTCGGACGACGCCCTCCGTGGTGGCCTTCTCGAAGAAGGGCGAGGTGCTCGTCGGCGAGGTCGCCAAGCGCCAGGCCGTGACCAACGTGGAACGCACCGCACGCTCCGTGAAGCGCCATATGGGGGACGCGCAGTGGCGGTTCCCCGACACCGGCGACGTCGACGGGAAGCGGTACACCGCCCAGGAGATCTCGGCCCGTGTGCTGCAGAAGCTGAAGCGGGACGCGGAGGCCTATCTGGGCGAGGAGGTCACGGACGCGGTCATCACCGTCCCGGCGTACTTCAACGACTCCCAGCGCACCGCCACCAAAGAGGCAGGAGAGATCGCCGGCCTGAACGTCCTGCGCATCATCAACGAGCCCACCTCCGCGGCCCTGGCCTATGGCCTGGACAAGGAGAACGACCAGACGATCCTGGTCTTCGACCTCGGCGGCGGCACCTTCGACGTCTCGCTGCTGGAGATCGGCGAGGGCCTGGTCGAGGTGAAGGCCACCAACGGCGACACGCACCTGGGCGGCGACGACTGGGACCAGCGCATCGTGGACCACCTGGTCAAGCAGTTCCACAACGGCTACGGCATCGACCTGTCCAAGGACAAGATGGCCGTGCAGCGGCTGCGTGAGGCCGCGGAGAAGGCCAAGATCGAGCTGTCGGCGGCGAGCGAGACCTCGATCAACCTGCCCTACATCACGGCGTCCGCCGAAGGGCCGCTGCACCTGGAGGAGAAGCTCACCCGCGCCCAGTTCCAGCAGCTCACCTCCGACCTGCTCGACCGCTGCAAGACCCCCTTCCACAGTGCGGTCAAGGATGCCGGGATCAAGGTCTCGGACATCGACCATGTGATTCTGGTCGGCGGTTCGACGCGTATGCCGGCGGTGGCGGAGCTGGTGAAGGAGCTGACCGGCGGCAAGGAGGCCAACAAGGGTGTGAACCCGGACGAGGTCGTCGCGATCGGCGCCTCGCTCCAGGCCGGTGTGCTGAAGGGCG
>NZ_JARWBG010000118.1:0-5065 GCF_029846775.1 Streptomyces chengmaiensis | reverse complement strand
GACTGGCCGCGGCGGCGCCCGCGAGCAGCAGCAGCGCGGCGGCCGCGGCGCACACCGCCCGGGTGGCGCCCGAGCCGCCGGGCAGCGCGAGCACCGCCAGGCCGACGGCCGGAGCGATCATGGCGAGGCCCCGCAGCAGGGCCCGGCCGGCCTCCGGGGTCCAGCCGTACGGGCGGTCGCGCAGCGTGGTGGAGATGCCGTCGACCAGGTCGTCCAGATGCACCTCGGGCAGCGCCTCGACACGGGGCCGCAGGTAGACGGTCTCGCCGTCGCGCAGCTCGAAGGAGTCAAGGGTGCGCTCCTCGTCCATCGGCTCGCCGCCGAGGCGTTGCAGCACCCAGCCGCCGTGGTCCACGCCTGCTTCCTCGAGGTCGTCCCCGGCGTAGCCGAGCACGGCGGGCAGCAGGTCGGCGACCGGCAGGTCGGCGGGAACGGCGAGATCGATCGTGCGGGCGGGGGCTCGTACGGTCAGGCGGCACAGACCGGCCACCTGGTTGTCGCTCATTGGTCTGACTCACGCCTTCCGGGTGTGCTGGAGCATTTCAACGGACCTGCGGAAGAGGGGGGTTGCTCATCGGTGGTCAGCTCGAAGGATCGTAATATCAAACGTCTCTTCGGGGTGACCCCACCCCCGCAGCATCAGTCCCCCACCCGTGAGCGCGCTCCGTCGGCCCGACGGCCGCTCCGTAAGGAGACCGTACGGTGAGTGTGGTTCTGTTCCGCCGACCGGCCCGCAGGCGCGGCCGCGAGATGCCGGACGGAGAACTGACCTTGCAGGAGCCGCCCGTGCTCCCCGAGGTGGTTCCGGACTCGTCCGCCGTCTGGACCTATCTGCCGATGGCGCTGATGTCGGTGTCGATGATGCTGATGTTCATCCGCCCCGGCGCGCGCGGCGGCAGCAGCTTCATCTACCTCGCCCTCGGCCTGATGGTCGTCTCCACGGCGGCCATGATGCTCGGTCAGGTGATGCGCCGGAACAACGAGCGCAAGCAGCGCCTCAAGGGGGAACGCCGGGACTACCTGCGCTACCTCACCCAGACCAGGCGCAAGGTGCGGGCCGCTGTGGTGGACCAGCAGCGGGCCCTGGCCTGGCGGCACCCCGAGCCGTCGGCGCTGTGGTCCGTGATCGGTTCGACCAGGCTGTGGGAACGCCGCCCGCAGGACGAGGACTTCGGCGAGGTCCGGGTGGCGGTGGGCGACCAGAAGCTGGGCCTGCGCCTGACCCCGACGGCCGGCAGCCCCGTCGAGGACCTCGAACCGCTCTCCGCGCACGCCCTGCGCAGCTTCATCCGCGCCTACGCCACCGTCCCCGACCAGCCCATCGCGATCTACCTGCGGGCCTGGGCGCGGGTGCTGTTCCGCGGCGACGAGGACCGCGTCCGCGCGCTGGCCCGGGCGATCGTCGCGCAGCTGGCCGCGTTCCACTCCCCCGACGACGTGTGGATCGCGCTGTGCGTGTCCGACGAGCGGCGGGCCGACTGGGACTGGGCCAAGTGGCTGCCGCACCACCTCCATCCGCAGGAGACCGACGGCGCCGGTCCCGCCCGTATGGCCGGAGCGGCGCTCAACGAACTGGAGGACCTGCTGGGCGCGGAGTTCCTGGAGCGCCCGCCCTTCGACCCCGACGCGGTCCCCGGCCGCGAGGAGCCGTTCACCGTGATCGTCGTCGACGGCGGCACGGTGCCCGGCGGCCACCGGCTGGACGGCCCCGGACTGCGCAACACCGTGGTCCTGGACCTCACCGGCGCGCTGACCTGGCGGCCCGGCCGGGTCACCCTCCGCTTCGACGTGAGCGGCGGCGACTTCGCGCTGGTCCGCACCGACCGTGACCGCAAGGAGCAGACCACCCGTCTGGGCCGTCCCGACGCCTTCGGCCCGCACGGCGCGACCGCGCTGGCCAAACGGATCGCGCCCTACCGGATGGGCATGGGCGCCGACGCCGTCGAACCGCTGGCCGCCGACGTGGAACTGACCACCCTGCTCGGCATCCAGGACCTCCACCGGCACGACCCCCAGACCCTGTGGGGGCGCAGCACCGGTCCCAGCCGGCTGCGCGTGCCCATCGCCGTGGGCGCCGACGGCCAGCCCGTGGAACTCGACATCAAGGAGTCCGCACAGGGCGGCACCGGCCCGCATGGCATGCTGATCGGCGCCACCGGATCCGGCAAGAGCGAACTGCTGCGCACCCTGGTGCTGGCGCTGGCCCTGACCAACTCCTCCGAGACGCTCAACTTCGTCCTGGTCGACTTCAAGGGCGGCGCGACCTTCCTGGGGCTGGACGAACTGCCGCATGTGTCCGCCGTCATCACCAACCTCGCCGACGAGGCGGCCCTGGTCTCCCGTATGCAGGACGCCCTGCACGGTGAGCTGATCCGCCGTCAGGAGCTGCTGCGCGCCGCCGGCAACTTCACCTCCGCGCTGGAGTACGAGAAGGCGCGCGCCGCCGGCACCCCGCTGGCGCCGCTGCCCAGCCTGTTCGTGGTCGTCGACGAGTTCAGCGAACTGCTCGCGGCGCACCGGGAGTTCATGGAGCTGTTCGTCATGATCGGCCGGCTCGGCCGAAGCCTGGGCGTGCACCTGCTGCTCGCCTCGCAGCGACTGGACGAGGGCCGGATGCACCAGCTGGAGAGCCACCTCTCCTACCGGATCGGCCTGCGTACCTTCTCCGCGATGGAGAGCCGCGGCGTCCTCGGCGTGCCGGACGCCTACGAGCTGCCGTCGGCGCCGGGCAGCGGCTTCCTCAAGTCGGGTGTCGAGGCGCTGACCCGGTTCCGGGCCGCCTATGTGTCCGGGCCGTACCGGCACCGCCGCGGCAGCGCCAACCAGGCTCGCGCAGCCGGCCAGACCGTGCCGTGGACGAGCGGCTACATCGTGCCGCGCGCCGCGCCCGACCTGCCGGACCCCGAGCCGGAGACCGAGGAGAGCGGCGACACTCTGCTCTCGGTCGCCGTCGACAGGATGCTGGGAGCGGGACCGCCCGCGCACCAGGTGTGGCTGCCGCCACTGGACCTGCCCGCCACCCTCGACCAGGTGCTGCCGCCGCTCACCCCCGACCCGGAGCTCGGCCTCACCACGGTGGGCTGGCCGGACCGGGGGAAGCTGAAAGTGCCCGTCGGGATCGTGGACCGGCCCTTCGACCAGGTGCGGGATCTGCTGACCGTCGACCTGTCCGGCGTCGGCGGGCACATCGCGATCGCGGGCGGTCCGCAGAGCGGCAAGAGCACCATGGTGCGTACCCTCCTGACGGCCCTGGCCCTCACCCACACCCCACGCGAAGTGCAGTTCTACTGCCTGGACTTCGGCGGCGGCACGCTGGCCGGCCTGGACGGCCTGCCGCACATGAGCGGCGTCGCGGCCCGGCTGGACGCCGAGCGCGTGGGCCGCACGATCGCCGAGGTGAACTCGCTGCTGGCGGCCCGGGAGAAGTTCTTCCTGGAACAGGGCATCGACTCCATGGCCGCCTACCGGAGGCGCCGTGCCGCCGGGGAGTTCGCCGACCACGAGCACGGGGACGTGTTCCTGGTCATCGACGGCTGGGCCACGGTCCGCCAGGACTACGACCGGCACATCGCGTCCTTCGGCGCGATCGCGGCGCGGGGCCTGAACTACGGCGTCCACCTCATCGTCACCACGGCCCGCTGGGTGGAACTGCCCTCCGCGGTGCGCGACCAGGCGGGCACCCATCTGGAGCTGCGGATGGGCGATCCGATGGACTCCGAGATCGACATCCGGCGGGCCGCCACGGTTCCCCGGGTGCCCGGCCGGGGTCTGACCAGGGAGGGCAGGCTGCACTACCTCACCGCGCTGCCCCGCATCGACGGCGGCGAGCAGGCCGACGACCTCGGCGAGGGCGTCGCCGGGCTGGTGGCCGCGCTCGCCGAGAGCTGGTCGGGTCCGGTCGCGCCCCGGGTGCGGATGCTGCCCACCGAGCTGCCGGTCACCGCGCTCCCCGAGCCGGAGGGCGCCTTCCGGGTTCCGCTGGGGCTGGAGGAGGACGAACTGGCCACCGTGTGGCACGACTTCTCCGAGAGCCCGCACATGATCGTGATCGGTGACACGGAGAGCGGCAAGACCAACCTGCTGCGGCTCACCGCCCAGGCGATCATGCGGCGGTACTCCCCCGCCGAGGCCCGCATCATGGTCGTCGACTACCGCCGCGAGCTGGTCGAGGCGATCCCCGACGAGTACCGGCTCGGCCACGCCGTCTCCATCGACGCGCTGCGCGACCTGGTCGACGGGGCGTCCCGGGCGGTGAAGACTCGGGTGCCGGGCCCCGACATCACGCCGGCCCGGATGCGGCTGGCGGACTGGTGGAACGGGCCGCGGCTGTTCGTCCTCGTCGACGACTACGACATGGTCGGCTCCGGACCGATGAACGCCCCGTTCGACCCGCTTCTCGACCAGTTGGCGCTCGGCTGGGAGGTGGGCCTGCACATGGTCGTGGCGCGCGCCGCCACCGGCGCCGGCCGCGCCATGGGCGACCATCTGATGCGACGCCTTCAGGAGGTCAACACCCCGACGCTGCTGCTGTCCTGCCCGCCGTCGGAGGGGTACGTCATCGGCAACGCCAAGGGCCGCCTGCTCCCCCCGGGACGCGCCACCCGCATCGCCCGGCGCCGTACGGTGCAGGTGCAGACGGCGTTCCTGGGCGAGCGGGACGACTGACCTCAACGGCCCCGGCGGCTGGGCCCTGGCGGCTGGCGGCTGGCGGCTGGCGGCTGGCGGCTGGCGGCTGGCGGCTGGCGGCTGGCGGCTGGCGGCTGAGCAACGCCCTCAAGGGGCGCGGGACCGTGTCAATTGCGGCTCCGCGCGGGGGCGCGACCGGCCTCAACGGCGCCGCATACAAACCACGACCGGCGCGGTCCGTGTCCAAGGCGAACGACGACCCCGCGCGGCCTGTCCGAGCGGAGCGCAGGCGCGTCAGTCGGCCGGCCGCCACCGCCGGGCCCGGCCGCGCGGGATCACGACGGCCGCCGCGGCCACCAGCAGCACCAGTGCGCCGCCCGCCGCCGCCACCAGCACCGCACGGTGCCGCGGGGTGCCCGACGGCGCCGCGGGCAGCTCG